>DSAD01000198.1 GCA_011372875.1 Deltaproteobacteria bacterium | reverse complement strand
TTCGATAAATGCTTCGTGATCGCCGCCGTCAACGTCGTCTTTCCATGATCTATATGTCCTATCGTCCCTACATTAACGTGTGGTTTCGTCCTCTCAAACTTCTCTTTAGCCATGTGATGGTCCCCCTTAATAAATGTTTTTTCTCCGCACAACCCTATTCGTGGAGCCCACGACCGGGGTCGAACCGGTGAACCTCTTCCTTACCAAGGAAGTGCTCTACCTACTGAGCTACGTGGGCGTATCTCCACATAAAAGAGGGGTAATGGAGCGGGAAACGGGATTCGAACCCGCGACCCTCAGCTTGGAAGGCTGACGCTCTAGCCAACTGAGCTACTCCCGCATCATTTTCTTGGAAGCGCAGTCATTACGACTTACGTCTCCTGCGATCCCTCATTCTTTATGGTGGAGGGGGGAGGATTCGAACCTCCGAAGGCTGAGCCGGCAGATTTACAGTCTGCTCCCTTTGGCCACTCGGGAACCCCTCCTAACCTTTTTGGAGCTGGAGATGGGACTCGAACCCGCAACCTGCTGATTACAAATCAGCTGCTCTACCGATTGAGCTACTCCAGCCCTATCAGCGCACTAGTGGCTTGCGCAAAAAAAGTCTCTATCTCAACGGTCAGGTAAAAGTCAAGGGTTAAAATCAGTTCTGATTTAAATTAGATGCCGTCCGAAGAAAAAGCCCTTGTTGACCCTTTCGAGTACCCTATGCTAACAATGCGAAGCGATGCATAACAGAATTGATCATCTTGCTATCATTATGGACGGAAATGGTAGATGGGCAAAAAGCCGTTGTCTGTCCAGGCTCAAGGGCCATGAAGAAGGGGCCCAGGCAGCCAGACGAATAGTAGAGGCCGTCAAAGAGAGGAACATCCCATACCTGACCCTGTATGCCTTCTCTTCGGAAAACTGGAACAGGCCCAAAGACGAGGTTGAAGGTCTTTTCAGACTGCTCGAGGGCTTTATAGACAAGGAGATCGACCGGCTCAAAGAAAGCGGCGTGTGTCTTCATATAATCGGCGATATATCCAAATTCCCTTCTGTCCTGATAGAAAAGGTTATGATGTCAGTGGATAAGACAGCTCGCAACAAGGAAATACATTTAAGCGTAGCCCTGAATTACGGGGGCAGGGATGAGATCATCCGGACAACCAGGAAGATCATAAGCGAGGGTCTCACAGCGGACAGTCTGAATCAGAAGGTCTTTGCAGGATACCTGGATACCGCCTTCATGCCTGACCCGGACCTCCTGATAAGAACCGGGGGAGAATGGCGTATCAGTAATTTTCTCCTCTGGCAGCTAGCTTATACCGAGATCTTCTTTACCGATACACTATGGCCGGATTTTGATGAGGATGCCCTTGAGAGAGCCTTGACATGGTTTTCCTCCAGGGAAAGAAGATTCGGCATGACCAGCGAACAGGTCAGGGGAAAAGAACCTGTATGAAACGAATCCTCGGTGCCATTATCCTGATCATTATCTTTGCACTGCCTGCCTTTTTGGGGCCGGACTGGGTTTTCTTTCTCATCGCAATAATCGTACTGCCGACATGCCAGTATGAACTTTTCAGAGCAATGCATACCCCCGGAAGCCGGATCATGGGCTGGATAGCCCTTGCAGGGTCTTTCCCTTTATTGACCAGCATGTATTACGGAAATCTCTCAGTATCTTTATATATAATAGGTATAGTCAGCCTTGCCATTATCCTCACGGGTCTTGTCTTGTTTGAGAAAGGCAAGGCAGATGCAAGAGAAGTCGGACTTGTTGTTTTCGGGATCATCTATCCGCTGTTTCTGTCGGGTTTCTGGATCATGGTGAGAAACGGCATAGACGGAAGATTCTGGATGATATTCGGTCTGTTGAGCACATTTGCTGCCGATACCGGGGCATATTATATTGGCAAGAACCTTGGAAGGCACATGCTTGCACCGCGGCTAAGTCCGAAAAAGACCATCGAGGGCCTTGCCGGAGGCTTTCTTGCCAGCATGATTTTCGGCGGCTCTTTTCTGTACTTCTACAATCATTTCTTCTTTCTCGATGGATCGTATCCGGTATGGATCATCATGCCCCTTGCCGGGCTGATCTGTCTTCTCGGGCTCATGGGTGATCTCACTGCATCAATGTTTAAACGGGAATTCAATATCAAGGATCTGGGAAACATCATACCCGGACACGGCGGAATGCTTGACAGGATGGACGGCATAATCCCTGTCGGGCTGGTCCTATACCTCATAATCCAGGTACTCTGAATTCATGAAAAAGGTCATTATTCTCGGATCCACAGGTTCAATTGGTTGCTCGGCCCTTGATATTATCCGTATGCATCCGGACAGATTTGATCTGATCGGGCTTCAGGCAGGCTCAAACGGGGATCTTCTCGCCCGTCAGGCAGATGAGTTCAATGTGAATCTCATTGCACTCTCATCATCTTCGGCATCCTTCACTGCGCGGGGCCGCCATGTCATTACCGGAGCTGATGCTGCTGCAAGGCTCGTTCAGGAGAGAGATGCCGATATCGTGGTCAACGGCATAGCAGGTGCAGCAGGCTTTATGCCATCGCTTGAGGCTGTCAGGCAGGGTGCAACATTGGCCCTTGCAAATAAGGAATCCATGGTTATCGGCGGCACCTTCATAACCAGTGAGGCAAAAAGATCGAATGCCAGGATCATCCCGGTGGATTCCGAGCACTCTGCCATATTCCAATGCCTTGCAGGAGAATCCACCGAAGAGGTTCGCCGGATAATACTCACGGCATCAGGGGGACCATTCAGGGACAGGCCGATAGAAACCTTCGGCAATATCACACCTGAAGAGGCATTAACCCATCCCACATGGTCCATGGGGAGACGCATAACCATAGATTCGGCCACAATGATGAACAAAGGACTCGAGATCATAGAGGCATGCTGGCTCTTTGATGTGGATATCGACATGATACATGTCTTGGTTCACCCCCAGAGCATTGTCCATTCCATGGTGGAATTCCATGACATGAGCATCAAGGCACAGCTCGGCATACCTGACATGAGAATCGCCATCGCATATGCCCTTTCATGGCCGGAGAGGATGCCGCTTGGTCTTTCAAGCCTGGATCTTGCTACAATACTCAAACTAGACTTCATCCCGCCAGACGAAGATAAATTTCCGGCACCAGGCGTGGCAAGGGCTGCAATGAAAAACCCTGGGACACTGCCGTGTATTATGAATGCAGCAGACGAAGTTGCAACAGAAGCCTTTCTCGAGGGACGCATACGGTTCGACAGGATTATTGACCTGGTGACAAGGACCATGGACAAGCTTTCAGGCACGAGGGTGACAAACCCTCAAGAATTGATGGAACTCGATGGAGAATCCAGAAAAATAGCGGAGAATATACTGATATGACTACAATTTTCGCATTCGTTATCGTTTTAGGAATCCTGATATTTTTTCATGAGCTAGGACACTTCCTCATGGCAAAGATAAATGGTGTTGGGGTGCTGAAATTCTCATTGGGATTCGGCCCGGCGATCATCAAAAAGCGCATTGGCGAAACAGAGTACCGGATATCCGCGATCCCCTTGGGGGGCTACGTAAAGATGCTCGGAGAAGATCCGGATAAAGACGATGAGATCTCCCATATCGACGATGAGAAGGCATTTTCCAGCAAAAGCCTCAAGGCCCGGGCAGTAATCGTTGCGGCAGGACCGGTGTTCAACCTTCTGCTCGCCATTGTTATTTATACCTTGATTGCCTGGTGGGGAATCCCTTCATTTCTTCCGGTTGTGGGAGACCTTATCGACAATTCGCCTGCATATGATGCGGGAATACTCGCAGGAGACAGGATCGAGGCTATAGACGGAAATCCTGTGGAGTTATGGGAAGACATCTCGTTTTTGCTTAAAGATGCAAATCCCGAAACCAGGGTCGAGATGACCATCAACAGAGAAGGGGAGCTCTTCACTGTCCATGTAAGCCCGATCATGACAACAGACACAAACATATTCGGTGAAGAAATCCAACGCCCTATGATCGGCATCAGCCGAGGCGAAAAGATCATTACGAAGCGTCTCGGATTCTTTTCAGGAATCGGTTATGGTTTCAGCAAGACATACCAGGTTATTGAACTGACCGGTATCGCCCTGAAAAAGATGGTGGATGGAACCCTGGATATCAAGGAGAGCCTCGGCGGACCCATTCTCATTGCACAGGTCTCTGGCGAGACGTTCAAGGCCGGAATGCTGCCGTTCTTCTTCATGATAGCCTTTGTCAGTATCAATCTGGCGCTGATCAACATCCTTCCCATCCCGATACTCGACGGAGGGCACCTGCTCTTCTTTCTCATCGAAGGCATTACCGGCAAACCCGTAGAGGGAAGGCCCAGAGAGATTGCACAGCAGATCGGGCTGTTCCTGCTCATTCTCTTGATGCTATTTGCCTTTTACAATGACCTCATCCGCGTCTTTAAAGGAGTCTAGCCATTCTTGCCCTTGCCATCGACACATCAACAAACATATGTTCGGTAGCCCTGGTCAGAGACCAGGTTGTCGAGTCCGAGATTAACACCACGGTCAGGACAGGTCATGCAGGAAAGATTCTTGCAATAATTGATGCCCTTCTCAATATGAATGGGACGGCAAAACAGGAAGTGGATCTCATTGCCGCAGGGTGCGGCCCGGGATCGTTTACCGGAATCAGGATCGGGATTGCTTCCGCCAAGGGACTTTCCATGGCCCTTGGCTGCCCGATAATAGGGATCTCGAGCCTGGATACCCTGGCATATGGCGTCATGCCTTCGACAATACCCATAATGCCTGTCATTGATGCTCGAAAATCAGAGATCTTCTGTTGTCTGTACTCGGCTGGCGGAATACCACGGACAACCTATATGAATATCCTTCCCGAGGAAATCTCTGATATCGTCCAGGAAAAGACCCTCTTCATCGGAAACGGCATCTCACTGTGTGAGGATGTCCTTAAAGAAAGACTCGGGGAGAAGTTTGTCAAGGGTCCCCGAAGCCTGTGGAACCCGAGGGCGTCGGTGATAGGACTGACGGCTCTGGACACATTGTCCAGCCAACAGTCAGGGGAGATAGAGCCTATCTATGTCAGGCCGTCCGACGCAACACTGACACTGAAGAGGAGGTCGCAAAGGCAACTCATCACATGAATAACACAGCAGCAAGCTTGAGGGATATCTGCAAGCCGTCTTACTTCTCCCCCCACCTGCACACCTTCAGCTTTTTTCCGGGAAATCTTCTGATTTAGACACCGGTTGATCTTCTGCCGTTAAAAGGGTTATTCTTACTCTGCTTATGCGGTTGCCCCGCATACGCTCCACCTTGAATTTCATATCCTTCCACAGAACATTGTCCCCCTCTTCGGGTATACGGTCAAGCAGCCCGTATATGAGGCCTGAGAGGGTATCAAAATCCTCAGGATATTCCTTTTCGATGTACCGGCCAAGATCTATCAGGGAGATATTGCCGGTAACGATAAAGCTGTTCTCGGTAACAGGAACCACGGGAGCCAGAAAGGCATCATGTTCATCCATAATATCTCCGGTGATCTCTTCTATAATGTCTTCGAGCGCAATCCCACCCTTCACGGTCCCGTATTCATCAACGACAAAGGCCATGTGCACATGCTTCTGCTGAAAATCGATAAGCTGTTTGAGTATGGTCTTTGTCTCGGGTATGAACTCGGCTTCCCTGATACAGGCATGTATCTTGAAAGCCTTTCTCGCGTCCAGGTATCTCCAGAGATCACGGATATGCATGTATCCGAGGATATTGTCCTTGGTGTCCCTGTAAACAGGGTATCTGCTGTAATTCTTAGTCGTTATGATCTTCACAATGTCATCGAACGTGCTGTCGATGGGTATGAATTCCATCTCGTTGAGCGGAAGCATGATCTTTTTTACCGGGAGCGTGTCCATATCCATGATTGCGATAAGCATCTTTGCCTTCGGCTCAGCGATAAAGCCCTCTTTATGTCCCATGGAGATGACCGAACCGACATCCTCTTCAGTCAGGCCCTGGTCTTTTTGCATATCGAATCTGAACAATGCCAGAAAACCCCGGCCTGCGATCACCAGGAGCTGGGCAACAGGATATAACACCTTGATGATCAGGGTAATCGGATAGGAAACCAGCATGGATATGGTCTCCGGGCGGTGAGCTGCTATGGTCTTAGGGGTTATCTCGGCAAAGATCAGCAGGATAATGGTCATGGCTACAGTGGCATAAACGATGCCCTTATCCCCGAAGATGGATATGAAGAGTGCTGTTGCAATGGCTGAACCCAGGACATTGACAAAATTGTTACCCAGAAGTATTGCGCTGATGAGATGATCCGGTTTCTCCAGTATACTCTCGACACGCTTGGCATCTTTCTTCCCTTTTTCCGACAGATGCCTGATCCTGAACCTGTTAGCACGCATAAAGGCGGTCTCGCTCCCTGAGAAAAATGCAGAAAGCAGGATAATAATCAACAGAAGAACCCCATACGTTATCTCGCGTGCACCAAAAACCATGAACAGCCTAGCCCTCCCTGAACATGCTACTGCTATCTAAATATATCTGCATACCGATCTTGAGCTCCTAATCACATACGAGGTAAAGCAGTTCCATGGCCCTGGTCATGGTTCGTCAAAAGACCTTCAGGTTCTGGACCTGTCTCCTTTTGCTTTCCGGCAGCCTTTTTCTCGACCTTTCGTACAGGTCTTCCGAACAGGTCTGCAGAAAAAAGCATGTCTGCCTCGTGGTCCTTAAATACCTTAACTGTACCGAATCTGCCGTCACAACCTCCCTCGGCATGGACATCCCCGGAGCGCATCCGTTGTATGGCAAGAGCAAGGGTCTCACCCGCTGTTGCGCGTATCTCTTCGATATCCATATCCAGAAGTATCGGCAATTCCCCGCCAAGCTGACCTATGAGCCTTTCATATACTATTCCCACTCTTTTCGATGCGCTTCCCACCTGCATGATCTCACCGATGATCTCTTTGAGCGGTATGACCGAGTAAAAAGGCCTTGCCTTTTTCGGACGGAAACCGTTATGCCTGCCTGAGAGTTCTTCCACCCTGGAGAGAACACCTATGGTAAGAGGCCTGCCGCACACCGGACAGATTCCCTGAAGTCTGCTGGTCTCTTCCGGAGAGAGTACAATGCCGCAGTCCCGGTGACCGTCAAGGTAATACTTTCCTTCTTCGGGATAAAATTCCACCGTACCTGAAAGACCAACGCCGTATTTCATGGCATCTCTGATCGCGTAATAATCCATCTCTGCATCGAAGAGTGTAGCCTCCCTGCCGAGCTTGTCTGCGGAATGGGCATCGGAATTGGATATCAGGTGATAGGCATCCAGGCTTTTCACCCTCCAGTTCATGGGGGGGTCTGAAGACAGCCCGGTTTCAACGGCAAATATATATTCTTCGAGATCCTCATAGCAGTCTTTTATGGTATCATAGCCGGATTTAGACCCCATGGCCGAGAACCATGGAGTCCAGATATGGGCAGGCACAACAAAGGCATCCTCGCTGGCCGAAAGCACGATCTCCAGAAGATTGCGCGAGGTTATACCCAGTATGGGGCGCCCGTCAGATACGATATTCCCTACAGATGCCAATGAGGCAGAGATATTCCTTGCAGATTCCATGTCGGGAGCAACCACTAGGTGGTGCACCTTGCGAACCTTGCCTGTATGCTTGTAAATGGTGCTGATCTCGGAAGTCAGAACGAACCGGACATGATCTGAGGCATCCCTTAGCCGATAGAGACCCGGCTCCGCCTCGATTAGATCCCTGCGCAGCTCCTGCGACCAGCAAGGATGCGTGAAATCTCCGGTACCTACTACACTGAGACCTTTTTTCACTGCACCCTGTGCAAGGGTACCCAGCGTAAGATTTTTGCTCGTGGCACGGGAAAACCGGGAATGGACGTGAAGGTCTGCGTAGAATCTCATTCGTTCAAACCATAATAATCATATACACGCCATATGATATCTTGTCCTTGCATCTTCGTTCTGCTATTCTAGCTGCAACATGGAATTGTCACGAAAACTCATTGCATTGCTATTTGTCTTGAGCATCATAGTAGCATGCTCACAGGATAATCACAAGGAGGTTGTCCAGGGAAAAGACCCTGCGGCAGATACCCGGATCGCATTTGGAGATGTCCTTGTGGACTCTGCCCTGGGCGATGCATCGAATCTCATACCCATGCTTGCCTCAGACAGCTCTTCCCATGAGGTTGCAGGCCTGATCTTCAACGGCCTGGTAAAATACGACAAGGACTACAACATCGTGGGAGACCTCGCAAAGTCCTGGGATATTGAAGACCACGGCAAACTCCTGCGGTTTCATCTGCGCAGGGACGTAACCTGGCATGACGGAGAAAGATTCGATGCTAACGATGTCATGTTCACCTACCAGACGATAATCGATCCCAAGACTCCAACCGCATACGCGGGAAAATATAAACTGGTAAAACAGGCACGCATCCTCGACGATTACACCATAGAGTTCACCTATGAAAAGCCGCTTGCGCCGGCACTTATCAGCTGGGGCGCCCTGCAGATCCTTCCGGAACATCTCCTAAAGGGTACAGAACTTGCCGCATCACCTCTTACCAGAGCACCCATCGGCACGGGGCCTTTCAGGTTCAAAGACTGGGAGACAGGGGTAAAGATTACGCTGAGTGCAAATGAAGACTACTTTGACAGCAGGCCCTATCTCAATGGAATAACGTACCGTATCATACCGGATCAGAACACCCAGTTCATGGAACTCAAGGCCGGCAATATCGATATCATGGGCCTGTCTCCCCTGCACTATCTCCGTCAGACCGACAGCCGCGGATTCAACGAGATGTATACAAAATATAAATACCTTTCAGACGGTTATACCTATCTTGGGTTCAACCTCAACCGCGCACCGTTTGATGACCAGCGCATCAGACAGGCCATTGCATATGCCATCAACAAGCAGGAGATCATAAAAGGGGTCTTGTTCGGGCTTGGCGAAGAGGCCACCGGGCCTTATAAACCCGGAACGCCATGGTACAACCCCAATGTAGCAAGGTATACGTATGAACCCGAAAAAGCACTTGCCATCCTCAAAGAGCTCGGTTTTGAGGATAATGACGGTGACGGGATAGTGGACAGAAACGGCAAACCGTTCTCCTTGAGCATCATCACGAATCAGGGCAACCCGCTCAGAGAGAAGACCGCACAGATCATTCAGCAGAGACTCAAGACCGTAGGCATAGAGGTGAAGATACGTATTATCGAATGGACGGTTTTCCTCAAGGAGTACGTCAACCGGGGAAACTTCGATGCACTGATCCTCGGATGGAACATCCTTCAGGATCCTGATCTCTACAATGTATGGCATTCAAGCAATGCCGTGCCCGGGGGGTTGAATTTTGTCGGATACAAGAATGCCGAGGTAGACGATCTTCTCGAAAATGGAAGACATACATTCGATAACGATGCCAGGAAAAAATGCTATTTCCGTTTTCAGGAGATCATGGCCGAGCAGCAGCCCTATGTCTTCCTGTACGTACCTTACTCACTGCCTGTAGTAAGCTCCAGGTTCAAGGGCATCGTGCCGGCACCGGCAGGTATCACCTATAACCTTGATAAATGGTACGTTCCTGCAACGCACCAGAAATACAGGGTACTGCCATAGGACGTCCATGCTGAGATATCTGATGAAACGCATCGCTATCCTGATCCCGACATTCATCGGGATCACTGTCGTATGTTTTGTAGTGATCCACCTCGCACCTGGTGAACCCACGGACATGCAGACCGAGTTGAATCCGAACATCACCCCTGAGGCTATCGAACAGCTCAAGCAGCACTATGGTCTTGATAAACCGCTTACCACACAATATTTCATCTGGATGAAGAATGTCCTGCTGCTGGATTTCGGCCGGTCAATCTCATCGGACGCACGCCCTGTCTGGGACAAGATCAAGGAACGCATGCCCATCACCATCTATATAAATATCTCATCCATGATCATCATCTTCCTCACGGCAATACCTCTGGGGGTTATCTCGGCGGTACGCAGGGGAAGCATTATTGACAGGTCCATTACGATCTTTGTATTCATCGGATTTTCCATCCCCGGATTCTGGCTTGCGCTGATCTGCATGGACTTCCTGGGAGTTCGCCTGGGTCTTCTTCCCATCTCGGGGATACACTCACCTGGATATGAAACCATGGGCATACTTGAAAAGATCTGGGATATCACCCGGCACCTCACGCTACCGGTCGTGATCTCAGCCTTCGGAGCACTTGCAGGGCTCAGCAGATACATGCGTTCCAGCATGCTGGAGATCATCCGGCAGGATTACATCCTCACGGCACGCGCCAAAGGACTCTCAGAAAAGAGCGTCATCTACAAACATGCGATGCGCAATGCCCTGCTTCCGGTCATTACAATCCTGGGTCTTTCCATACCCGGACTCATAGGCGGCAGTGTCATATTCGAGAGCATCTTTTCCATTCCAGGCCTCGGCAAGCTGTTCTACGACGGCATAATGATGCGCGATTACAATCTCATCATGGGCAGCCTGACCATAGGTGCGGTACTTACCCTTTTAGGCAATCTCATAGCAGATATCGCCTACAGCATCGCCGATCCGAGGATAAGGGCAAGCTGATATGGGATTCACGTCGAGGATACTCAGGGACAAACTGGCTGTAACGGGACTCATCATCGTCCTGAGCTTCTTCATGCTTTCACTGCTTACCCCGTATATTGCCCCTTACGACCCCAACATTATCGATGTCGACAATATACTGGAACCTCCTTCCAGCCAGCACCTCTTCGGCACCGATGACCTGGGAAGAGATGTCTTCACCCGCATGCTTTTCGGTGCCGGCATCTCGCTCAAGGTTGGGTTTGTGGCTGTCGGCATCGCGGTACTTATCGGGGTTATCTTAGGTGCTGTAGCAGGGTACTATGGCGGATGGATAGATATCATTATCATGCGGTTCGTGGATATCATGCTGTGTTTCCCCTCTTTTTTCCTTATCCTCGCAGTCATCGCATTTATGGAGCCGAGCATCTTCAACATTATGGCAGTTATCGGGCTGACATCGTGGATGGGGATCACAAGGCTCGTCAGGGCTGAATTCCTCACGCTGAAGGAGCGCGACTTCGTACTGGCGGAAAAGGCAATGGGTGCAGGAAACACCCGTATCATCTTTGTCCATATCCTGCCGAACGCCATGGCACCAGTGCTGGTGGCTGCTACGCTCGGCATTGCCTCTGCCGTGCTCGTGGAATCGGCACTGTCGTTTCTGGGGATAGGGGTCCAGCCGCCCACCCCGAGCTGGGGCAATATCCTCACCCAGGGTCAAAGTGTACTCGGCATTGCCTGGTGGCTTTCATTCTTTCCGGGCATGGCCATCCTCATTACCGTGCTCGGATACAACCTGCTGGGCGAAGGCATCCGCGATGCGATCGACCCCAGGCTGAAGGGGTGAGGGAAAATGGTGTATTGGAGTAATGATAAAAACTGTATTAGCTGCAGCTTGACCTTATAAATCTAAGCATGAACTGAAACAAGTTCTGACAAGTTGACCCTCTTCGCATTCCTAAAAGCATAGATAACGTGTCATACTATGGACTTTAATATGATTTGATCCAGAATGTTGATTACATCCGGAGATCATCGGTTTCCAGATTCTTCGGTAGTGTACGG
>DSAD01000271.1 GCA_011372875.1 Deltaproteobacteria bacterium | reverse complement strand
GTATAGAAATGGACCCCCCTTACGTTATTGTGCAGGAGATCCCGTACCTGTTCGGTTGCCCAGTGGATACCCACCTTTTCCACCTGTTCGTCTGTATTGGCCCTTTTGACCGCCCTGATCAGCGGGGCCGGGAAACGTGCCCCTGCTGCCAGTTCAGCCATTCTCACCATGCCGCTCCTGGTGATGATGGGCATTATCCCGGCAATGATGGGCACATGAATGCCTGCGATCTCGCACCGCTCTCTGAAATCATAGAAGTCCCTGTTGTCGAAAAAGAGCTGGGTAATGATATAATCGGCCCCGGCATCCACTTTTGCTTTGAGATGCTCGATCTCGACAAGCCTGTTGGGCGTTGCGGGGTGCCCCTCGGGAAAACCTGCCACCCCGATACTCATATGAGGGAAATGTTTTTTGATGAATCTGACCAGATCGACTGCATGAGAAAACCCGTCAGAAGATGCCTTCTGGTTTGTGTGGTCTGCTGGAGGGTCTCCCCTGAGCGCAAGGATGTTATTTATGCCGTTGTCATTATAGCGTTCAAGTATCATCATGATGTCGTCCCTGTACGATTCAACGCATGTGAGATGGGATACCACGGTGAGGTCTGTCTCTTTCTTGATGCGTACAACAATATTGTGTGTATTATCGCGGGTGGAACCGCCGGCCCCGTAGGTCACGCTCACCCATGAAGGCTTCAGTGTCCGCAGATCAGCAATGGTAAGAAAGAGATTTTCCCATGCAGCAGGGTCTTTCGGCGGAAAGAATTCAAAGCTGAACGTTGTTTTTGTTGAACAGATGATGTCTTTTATCAGCATAAAACTCCAATCTCATAAAATAATAACATACGAGCCTAAATAAGTTCTCAGGAAAATGCAAGCTTCTCCAGTATCTTTGAATATGTGCCGGATATCTTGAATCTTCTGCCCTGTACATATTCACGGGCAAGGACATTCATCCATTCCCTTGATACATAAATCTTTTCGGCTGCAATAAAATGCATTCCTCTTTCTTCAGTGATTGTATACCTTTTTATATATACCTCTACAGGGGTTGATTCACCCCTGAGCAGTATCTCCAGGTGGATCTCATTGTTTTTTGAATCCAGTTTTAGGTCTAAGATCTTGCCGAACCGGTCGAAATACCTTTCTCCAAGGGCCATCAGGGCCCTGGATACACCCATGTCCTTTCCTTTGTGTGCAAGATCCTTAAGCGTTCCCATGTCATGAATCCTGGCTGGTCTTGATCTGCATGGTGAACTGGCGGGTCGCCATCAGGAGAACGAGGTACAACGGTGCAAACAGCTCGATATATTCGGTATCGCCCAGGGTGGTTATATATTTGTTCGTAACCGTATGGATGCTGGTCATCCACTCCTCAAGCTTTGTATTGTTTCCGGCCTGCCTTGTTATGTCCTGAAACAGCAGGATTCCCTCATCTATTATGGTCTGCCGGTCGGTTTGATGGTAGCCTCTGAAGATCTCCATGCCTGTATTGCTCATGAGATCATGCACATCGAGGTCAATATCGGCTTCCTTGAGCGCATATACGAGGGGCACAGAGCATGCAGCCATGAAACATGCCCCGACACACGACTTTTCAAAGGAACTGTGATCCGGATCAGGGATGTGGTCGGTGCCGGTAAAAGCGTGCCGTGTTATGGTGCTAAGTATTATGGTTGCAGCATCCATCGTGGTTAAGATCTCCGGCGAGCCGGATTCCACCTGGATCCTGCCTGCAAAATCCATGATGTTGTCGTATGAGGGGTAGGGTGAATTATCGGTACTCATGAGTAGAAAACTTTTCGCAGATATGCTCCTTATTATGATTTCACCGTTTCCTTAACCGATTCCGGTATACCGCGTCAAGGAAGAGGTGCCCAGGAGCTGTATGCTGTATTTGAATTTTCAGTATCCGTTAGGGTTTTCAGACTGCCATCTCCAGGCATCCGCACACATCTCGGCGATGCCTTTTTTCGCGGTCCAGTTGAGCTCATCGTGTGCCTTTGAAGGATCTGCATAGCATGATGCAATATCCCCGGGCCGTCTTGCAACGATCTTATAGGAGACCTTTCTTCCGGATGCTTCTTCAAAGGCTTTTATCATATCGAGTACGCTGTATCCATGGCCCGTGCCCAGGTTGTAGGTGACAACACCTGGATGAGCCCTCAGCCTTTCCAGGGCGGAAATATGGCCCTGTGCCAGATCCACCACATGGATATAGTCCCGTACCCCGGTGCCGTCCTTTGTAGGGTAGTCATTGCCGAATACACGCAGTTCGGGCAGTTTTCCCACAGCGACCTGTGAGATAAAAGGCATGAGATTATTGGGTATGTCGTTCGGGTCTTCCCCGATACGGCCGCTTGTGTGTGCGCCTACCGGATTGAAGTAGCGCAGCAGTGCAATGTTCCAGTCCTTGTCGGACACATACAGGTCCCGCAGGATTTCCTCTATCATGAGCTTTGTGCGGCCGTACGGGTTGGTCGCCCCCAGAGGAAAGTCCTCTTTTATGGGTACACTATGAGGGTCGCCATAGACGGTTGCCGAGGAGGAGAAAACAAGGTTTTTCACCCCTTGATCCAACATGACCTCGCACAGGTTAAGTGTCCCTGTGATATTGTTGTGGTAGTAGCTCAGTGGTATGGTTACGGATTCCCCAACAGCTTTGAGCCCTGCAAAGTGGATCACCGCATCGATTGTGTGCCTCTGGAAGATGCTCTTGATCGAGGACTTCTCGAGAAGATCAACTTCATGAAATTCCACTGTCTTCCCGGTCAGTTCCTGGACCCTTTTTAGGGATTCGAATTTTGAGTTGGAGAGGTTGTCGACAACGACAACCCCGTATCCGGCATCGAGGAGTTCGATGCAGGTATGACTCCCGATATATCCGGCCCCGCCTGTAACGAGTATGTTCATGGCATATCCCTCTGAAGTTTTATATCACGTTATCACGTATCATGTCTGAAGCTGTATTTGACATGAATTCTTGCCGCATGTCAAAGCCGGGTTTATTTTTTAACGGACACATCTTTCTCTTCTCCCCTCTTGGAGGATAAAGGTAAGGGTGCAATAAGATCAAGCCCTTGATACCTCGACTGCTTGCTGCGAAGTAGTTCATCTATACACTCCGAAGGAAGAAATGTCTTAAAAGTTTTTTTATTATACAGTAGCCCGGTAGCTATCTGATCCGTCTCATACCCTTAAACCGGTTGTTCTGGTCGACCTCTATCTCAAATTCACCGGATATTCCTTCGTAAGTAATAAATTTTCGAAGAAACCGGGCAGGGAATTTCACCCTCTTTCCGTCATGCGTACGGGTGAGCACGTATTCGGCTTCTCCCCGATAGTAGCTCAGGTACATCTCGGAAGAGATGCTCAGGCTGAAGCGGATCCGGTTTGTTTTTTCATTCATACTATGGATATATTACGGAAATTCAGGCGTAAAACATGAAACAAAACGAGAATCATGCACTGGTGAAATGCCATGAAAAGCAATAAAAAGAATTGAAGGTTGACACGTGTGCAGTGTTTCTGTATACAGAAACATTATGAGAGGAAGAACGACTGTACATACGGCAACCTGGTGGTGGCAGACTGATATCTACGGGTCTGCCAGCGCGATTATCCCATAACTGATAAGGCAGCAGGGAAGAAATCAAGGGGTCGCAGGCAGAACATGCTATGCGGCCCTTTTTTATCACCTTTTTTATGTTGAAAGAGGTGTGGAGGTTACCTGGTGGTACCGCAAACGAAGGCAAAGGGAAGAAAGTGATAATTTTAAATAAATGAGAAGGAGAGGAACATGATTATTGCTCTTGTACTGTTCAAGGCTGAAAAAGGAAGGATTCCCGGGCTGGCGAACCAGCTTGGTGAAATCGAAGAAGTGGTGGAAGTACTCTCAGTAACAGGTGCGTACGATCTCATGGCCAAGGTTCAGGTCCGGGAATATGAAACCCTTTCAGACATTGTTACCGAAAAGATGCAGAACATTGATGGGGTTCTGGATACAATGACTATGATGGCCTTTAAAACCTATAAGTTTCATGAACTCGAAACAGGGGGACCTGTATCGTTGATGGTCTCACCATCCGTGGAAGAGGCGGCAGTGGCCATAGAAAACGGTAGGCAGACGATAAAACCGATCCTGTCAAGGCTGACCGAGAACTTCGATCTGGAAAAACATGAGGTCAACAGCGTGATCGATGCGATCAATGCCGGGCAGCTGTCCGATGTTCATATCGCCGGTTTTCTTGTCGGTCTCCTCAGTAAGGGGCCCAGCATTAAGGAGGTTGCCTACATCGCCCAGGCCATGCGAAGGAACTGCATCCCTATAACGCCCTCTGTCGGATACGAACTGACAGATACCTGCGGCACCGGAGGGGGATTGACGACCTTTAATGTAAGTACCGCCAATGCCATCCTGACGGCTTCAGCCGGGGTTCCTGTTGCCAAGCACGGAAGCCGGTCCATCTCTTCACCCTCGGGCAGCGCTGATGTTCTGGAGGCCCTCGGTATCAAAATAGACCAGACCCCGGAGCAGGCAGCTAAACTGATCGAGGATATAGGAATCAGCTTCATCTATGCACCTAATTTCCACCCTGTCATGCTCAAGGTATTCGGTCCGGAGAATCAGCTCGGCATCAAAACGATCTTCTTTACGATCATCGGCCCGCTTATCAACCCTGCCGGAGCAAGGAATCATACTATCGGCGTCTATAAGCCCGAACTTGTAAACATGATGGCGAGTGTGGTGGCTGAGATGGATTTCAACCATGTAATCGTAGCCCACGGACTTGACGGTCTTGACGAGATATCCCTGATCGGCAGAACCTCTCTGGCAGAGATCAAAAATAAAAACGTCAAGTTCTATGAGGTATCTCCTGAGGACTTTGGGCTCAAGCGCTGCACATTGAAGGATATTGCCGGCGGGCCTCCCGAATACAATGCCCAGGTCATCCGCAGCATATTCTCAGGCGAGGATAAAGGACCGCGCAGGGACTTTCTCGTGCTGAACAATGCAGCCACGCTGTACATAAGCGGAAAGGCTCCGAGTATCCGCGAGGGGATGGATCTTTCCAGGTCTCTTCTCGATTCAGGAACTGCCGGGAATAAACTTGATCAGCTGATTGAGAGTTCAAATGCCGTTTAAAGATGGTGCCTTCATGAATACAGGGCGGGGAAGAAGGTCCTCCCTGGGTGAATCCGTCAGACAGAAACAGATGGAGGGGCATTTTCCCGTGATCTCTGAGATCAAGGTACGTTCCGACAAGGCAGGCGATCTCCTTTGCGGACGCGACCCGGTTGCGCTTGCCCGGGAAATGGCCAGGTGCTCTGTTGCAGGGATAAGTGTCGTGACCGAACCGGAACATTTCGGCGGCAACATGGGCCTTCTGAAAGCAGTAGCCGAGACAGTGCATGTTCCCGTGCTCCACAAGGATTTCATCACAACGCAGAAGCAGATTGAAGAATCGGCATCATGCGGTGCATCCGCCATACTGCTGATCACGGTTATGCTCAAAACAGACAGTATGGTCGGTCTGATAGAGGCGGCCGGGTATCATGGACTGGAGACCCTGGTGGAGGTTCACAGCCTGGCGGAGCTCGAGACGGTCAAGGATCTCCCGTTCGACCTGCTGGGGATCAACAACCGTGATATCACAATTTTTGAGGTTGATGACAATGACGTGAGCAGAACCGAAGAGCTTGCCGGTTTATGCAAAGACCGGCTGCTGATCAGCGAGAGTTCGATCAGCAGACCCGAAGAAGTCAGACGCGCCGGCATAAGCGGAGCCGATGCGGTTCTGATCGGAACCTCGGTGCTGAAGGCGCAGTGTATGTCCGAATTTATCAGCACTTTGACGGCTGTGGGATGGCCCCCATGACACGCATCAAGGTATGCGGGTTGATGAACCCGGAGGATATCCGTCTCTGTGTTTCAGCAGGAGTCCATGCCCTTGGGTTTGTAGTGGAGTATCCCCATGAGGTGCCGTGGAATCTTGACAGGAAAACCGCGGGAGAGCTGATGAGCTGCGTGCCGCCGTTTATCTCCAGGGTCATTGTGGTGGGAGATGATCCCCGGGAGGTCATGTGTCTGACCGAACTGCTGAGACCCAATGGAGTACAGCTGCACGGGAACGAACCGCTTGCAGTGACAGCAGATCTCGCCGGTGCCATTAAAGAACATGGGGTGCAGGTTATCAAGGCTCTTCGCTTTTCCGTAGAGACCGGAAGGTGTTTTTCAACCGATCAGGACCCGGTCGATGCCGCCAGACAGATAGAAGATACAGGCGTGGATGCCATTGTGCTGGATTCGGTCAGTGAGACCAGGGCAGGGGGTACAGGTCAATGCATTGACTGGGGAACCGCGTGTAAAATACGTGAGGTTCTTAATATACCCGTCATCCTGGCAGGTGGCCTGCATTCCGGCAATGTCGGCCGGGCCATTGCATCTGTCAATCCTTACGGCGTAGATGTGATCGGCGGAGTTGAGCATCCTGTGGGGAGAAAAGACCCCGGAAAGCTCCTGGCTTTCACCAGGGCCGTTTTCGATGCACACACATGTTCACCCTACGTTACGCCCTGATTTACTATGGTTTGTTCCTTTGTTTCTGACCAAAAAAAGAAATCCCATATAAAAAGCATAAAGGCCTTCCCGTTACAGGCAGTGCTGATGCTATTAATGCCATGGTGCAACAGCAATCACGGGAAAGCCTTTTTGTTCTATACCTGCTTAGAGTTATCAGGACGACTCTGTAAACGGTTTTGCCAGCTGCAGTATCTCAAGGGGGACATCGATGCCCAGATCTTTCAGTGCATCTGTGTCCGTTAAGATAGTGAGATTCTCCTGTCTGCCAATAGGAATCTTTTCAGGTAGTACACCCTGTTTAAGGATTTTCACAGCCTGCTGCCCCGAGATTTCCCCGTTCGTCCTCAGGCTCGGTCCGATATAGAGGATGCAGCCCTTTGATCCGCTGGTCATGAAGGCAATGGCTGGTATACGGTTTTCATGAGTGATGGCGAGCAGGTCTTTGGATGGCTCGTTATCCCTCAGGGCATAATAGGTGTCGGGCGGAATACCGAACATGTCCACGCCCTGTTTGATAAGCTCCATGGCTGCAGGCCCTATCTTGTCGGATTTGCCCACCTGTTTGGATACCACACGTATACCCTGTTTCGAAGCCTTTTCCTTTGCCTCTTGAGCAAAGGCGACAGCATTGTCGTCATCACAGTGAATTATGCCTATTGTTCTCATCTTCGGCAGTGCCAGACGGGAGATCTTGATTACGTCATAGGGATCGATGTAGATGGTAGCTCCTGTATATCCAGGACCGGCCTGTGTCATGGATATACATCCGGCTGCAATCGGATTTGCCACGCAGGTGAACACGACCGGGATACCTTTTTTGATGATTTTGTCCCTGGAATACTTGGTGGCAGGCGTGCCGATGGTCAGGACCAGGTCGGGATGCTCATCTACAATCCTGCCGGCTGCCTTTCTGATCTTGAACAGGATACCTACCTTTTCCCAGAGGTTTGCATCGAGGTCTGCATCGATAATGTGTCGTGAGACAACAAGGTTGTCACCCTCGACAATGCCCTGGGTTTTAAGCGTTTCCATGAATCCGTCATACGCATTCTCAAATACCTGGATCTTTGATACCTGCAGAACCGAGATTCTATATAGCTTCTGCGCATAGGCCGGCTGGGCAAGTACGAACACGCAGATCAACATGGCCATGATTCTTTTCATATTCTATCCTCCTTAGTCGTTCATCATGTAGTAAAGGTCAATCCTTTGTGGATCGATCGTCATAGGCTGAAGAAAACTTAATGTGCCCGGACTACCGGTTCCTTGTCTGCAGGCTGGTCGATAAGTGTTATCAGATCGACAAGGATGTTGCTGCTCTCGATCAGTACAGGGTCATTCTTTGCAGCCTTGTCATCTTCTTCGTTGTCCATGTCGTCAACTTCTTCGATATTTGAAATCAGTGGCAGCCCTCTTGCCCGGCGGCGCATATTTTCAAGCTCGAGCCTTTTTTTCTCAGCCTGGATCTTTTCCTGTTCGCGTTTCTGCCTGTTCAGAGATAGGTACTGTTTCTGCCGCAGGGTCTTCAGGTAATCCAGCATGGACTGAAGATAAAGGTAGTCGGCATTGTCAGCAATCCTTTTGTTGTGCAGTTCGTTAAGCTGAGGTATGAGCGTGGAAAAATCCATATACTTTTCGTGTGTAACCCCGCTGATAGTATCCCAGGGAAGGGCCTCTTCATATGAGTCTTCACCGATCTTTCCCTTGTCGTACATGCTGGGATACTCTATATCCGGGGAGATCCCCTTATGCTGTGTACTTCCTCCGGAGATGCGGTAGAATTTTGCAGAGGTAAGTTTCAGCTGACCTCTCTCGAGGTTTACCAGCGTCTGTACCGTGCCCTTTCCAAAGGTATCTTCACCGATTATGACAGCCCTGCCGTAATCCTGCATTGCCCCTGCAAAGATTTCTGAAGCCGAGGCCGACAGCCTGTTTACCACGACAGCCAGAGGGCCTGTATAGAAGATTCTGGGGTCGCGGTCATAGAGTTTTTCCACCTTTTCATTTGCATGTTTTATCTGGACAACCGGGCCTCGCCTGATGAACAGGCCGGTGAGGGAGTTGGCCTCCTGAAGAGAACCTCCTCCATTATCACGAAGATCTATAATAACCCCGTCTATGTTTTCAGATTCAAGCTCGGCAAGCAGATTTCTGACATCTCTTGTCGTGCTCTTGTAGTTTCTGTCTCCCGAGCGCAGGGCATCGACATCGAGGTAGAATGTGGGGATTGTTATTACCCCCAGTCTGTACTCGGTCTCACCCCTTTTCAGAGGGATAACCTCACTTTTTGCAGCCTGTTCTTCGAGTTTCACGGTATTGCGGACAATCTTGATGACCTTTGTAAGGTGATCGTCGATGGCATCTGCCGGTATGATCAACAGACGGACTGTGGAATCTTTGGGTCCGCGAATAAGGTCTACAACATCATCGAGGCGCCAGCCTACTACATCGACGATCTCTCCGTCGGTGTCCTGGCCGACACCGATAATCCGGTCATCCGGCTTCAGTTCGCCTGCCTTGTCAGCAGGTCCGGCCGGGACCAGACGCACGACCTTGGTATAGTCGTTGTCCGTAGTGAGCATGGCACCTATGCCTTCAAGAGAGAGACTCATATTGATATTGAAATTTTCCGAGATCCTGGGTGAGAAATATTGTGAATGCGGATCAAAGGTGCTGGTAAACGAGTTCATGTACCGCTGGAACACATCCTCGCTGTTGGACTGCTGAGCCCTGTTGAGCTGGCTGCGATACCGCTTCAGGAGCATCTCCTTGATCTCGTCATCTGATTTCCCGTCGAGCATGAGATTGAGGATGTCGCTTTTAAGGGCCTTTTTCCACAGATGTTCCAGATCAGCCCTGTTAACAGGCCATGGTGCGTCTGTCCTGTCCGTCAAAATGGATTCATCCAGGGAGAAATTTATGTCCTGCATGGATTCTTCCATGATCCTGATAAGATAAACAAGCCTTTCTATATAACGCAACTGATAGCGATTATATATATTGAATGCAGCCTCCAGGTCGCCGTTTTTCAAGGCATCATCCAGCTTGTCCCTGCAGGGTTCGAATGCTTCGATATCGGATGCGAGGAAAAACATTCTGCCCGGGTCCAGATCTTCAAGGTAATTATCGAATATTTTCGATGACAGGTCGTCATCTATTGATCGTTTGCTGTAGTGATTCTGCCTGAGATGCCTGAAAATTTCCCTGTCCGTCTTTGACTGTTCGATAAGCGGCGAGAGCTGCCGGTAGTACTCGGAAGCTGCAGGAATCTCGGATGCGAGGGATATTTGCGGGAAGAGTGGTGTGCATATGAACAATGCCAGAACTGCTTTATAGAGAAAGTATTTTATCATGAGTGTATGTTCGATCTTATAGGTCAATTGGCGTCTTATATCAAGGCTGTCTTCATATTTCAATCAGAAGATTCCTGACAGTATAAAGGAAGGTATGGTAATCCCGAAATCAAGTTTATACCGTCTTGAAAGACCTCTTTCTGTGTGCTGGAGATATGATGGAAAGATACCCTGCTGGAGTGTCTGCCAAGTTCCATGCGCTGGCTCCACCAGTTTCTCAGCGTTCCCTGCGGGTCGAGTTCCACCAGGGCAATGGATTTGTATCTGTTTCAAGGCTGTGTAATGCTTCCCATGCTGTTGTTGTGGATCAGGTCGCTGTTTTGGGCTGCAAGCCATCATCCGGTTACTTCATCGATCCAGTTCAGGTAGGCTGGAAGACCGTTCTGAACAGGTATCCTGATGATCTCAGGTACCTCGTAGCTGTGATGCTCTTTGATAAATTCCTCTATGCCGGGATAGAGCTCGGATCTTGTCTTGATCAACATGAGGTGTTCGTCATCCTTGTTTGTCGAACCCTTCCATGTATAATAACTCGTTATGGCTGTGATCTGGATGCAGGCAGCGAGTTTCTGCTCGATCAGTTTTGTTGCAAGTTCATCAGCCTCATGAATATTCGGGCATGTAGTGAGTATCATACAGTAGCGCTTTGTGTCGTTCATATCTCATCCTCCTTTTTTTATTAAAGAATGCTGATCCTGTGTCCTGTCAATATAATCCTGTACAGGGTTGGTGAAAGAACAGGGGACCACGCATGTGCATTTGCCGCACACATCCGCCAGACCTTCTGTGCTGTAGAGAGCAGCATTCTCAAGGAGCAGCTCATAGCACCTGTGACGGTCGAACGAGTCTGCTTTCAATGCGCCGGTAACGCAGTTTATCACACATGCGTCGCATGTCTGGTTGTATTTGTGCAGGCAGTACTGAGTATCAGGCCGTTTTGAAGGAGAGCATCGTGCACTGGTGACAATGCTGCCGAGTCTTCCGCAGCATCCGTTTTGTGTGATGAGCATGTTGTTGATGCCGAATGTGCCCAGCCCGGCAATCCATGCTGCATGCCTGTGTGACCAGTCGCTTGTCAGCTTTTGGGTGTCAAAATTGTGTGTGGGCGGTATGACAGCTGTTTCTGCCCCTTGTTGTTTCAGGCGTTCGGCAAGGTATGCGTTCAGCTTGATGATGAGCCGGTTGGTTTCGATATATGCCCGAGCCCAATGTCTGCTCGCTAAACGGCTTTTCCTGTTTGATAAGGCGATATCCTTTGTGAACGGCAGGAAGTATACGACAACGCTGCGGGCACATCCCAGCAGATCCTTCGGCATTGCATGAGAAGGGCTTACAGCCTTTTTCAGGCTCAGGAACACAGGGTCTCCGGCATCTGCAAAGCCTACAAGAGGATTGAGCCACCTGGTATGAGGATTCTCTGAAAAGGTATAATGATCCACGTAGTGCGAGATCTCGTGTGTGATAAGAGCATTCATTCTTTCGTGAGTGAGAGGGGGCGACGGCCTTTGTTGAATGTCATGAGCCAGTTCTGCGCAGCATCGGGATCTGTGAATATCTTTACCTTCCATGCCCGGTTTGAGCATACTGTCTCTGCAAACATTATTTTATCGTAAATTCTGTTTACTATCAGTGCCTGTCGGAGATGGTGATGAAAACCGACCTTTTTGAAGATATCCGGGAGATAATAGGTCTGTGCAATGGTGGAAGTGCTGAAGGTTTCTCTGAGATCGGAAAAAAGCCTGTAGCAGTCTTTTTTCACAAGCATTTCTGCCGCAGTCTTCAGAGGGGTTTCAATCAATAAAGGATTTAATTCTCCTGTAACTGTAAGGGTTACAATTCTCTTTCCTTGCAATAAGTAGCACAATATTC
>DSAD01000226.1 GCA_011372875.1 Deltaproteobacteria bacterium | reverse complement strand
GAACTTTATAATTGCTAAGTTCTTTAGAATAAAATCCTGTATAATGAATATTCGATTTTCGATCCATTCTTTCTCCTCACGGCCCGAGGACCAAAAAGCACCCCCCCCAAGATGTATGTTCTCTTGAATGAGAGATGATAAACCTCAGATGCAGGCAACCAGACCTCATATCGCAATGAAAATGCTTTTCATCAAGCTACAGCCATAGTGTATTGCCAGAATAATGCCAAAGAGACACTGAGCCGTGAATGTCGATTAATCTCCTGAATAAACAAGGAAACCCGGCACAAATTATTATGCTGGGCCGGGTCGTGAAAAGGGATAAGGTTGGTCTAGCGACCCTAGGTCGGTTATACGTCCTTTGTTGGGGTCATGTGAAGGAGAAGGCTCAGGATGAATGAATATCTCCATGACATTGTTTTTCAAGGGATATGGAGCCCCCTTAAGAGAAATGTTTTTTTCTTTTTTCTGAAAAAGACAATAAATCATTTTTTTCTGGCTTTCTGTGCAGAATCAGTTATAAGCGCCATACATAAGACTCTTGGCACCACCTTCAAAGGTATCCATTACTGAGCAAAACCTTTGTGTGTCTGCTGGATGTTGATGAAAACAAACAAAGGGGAATCAGTATGGAACAATTCATGAATCTGGGGCTTTCCAAAACAATGGTCAAGACTCTGGCAAGGAAAGGTTTTGAAATACCTACTCCTATCCAGAACACGGTCATCCCTTTTCTTCTGAGTGGTGAGAGTGACCTGGTAGCTCAGGCGGAAACAGGCACCGGAAAGACTGCCGCATTCGGCATTCCTATTATTGAATCGCTCAATTCACAAGGAAAAGATGTTAAGGCGCTGATACTGGTGCCCACCAGAGAACTGGCAATTCAGGTTGCGGGCGAGATAGGGTCTCTTGTAGGGAGCAGGAATCTTCAAGTCCTTCCTGTTTACGGGGGGCAGGCATTCGGCCCCCAGTTTAAAGGCCTTAAGCAGGGGGCCGATATCGTAGTCGGGACTCCGGGACGTATTCTCGATCATCTCAGGCGCGGTTCCCTCTGCTTGGAGACCCTTTCTTTCATGGTGCTGGACGAGGCTGACCAGATGCTGGATATGGGATTTATCGAAGATATCAGGACCATCCTCTCTCATGCCCCGCAGGAACGAAGAACAATGCTGTTCTCTGCTACCATGCCCGCTGCAGTGATCACCATTGCCAGGCAGTATATGCGTGGATATAAGACAATTGCCATGAATACCAAACCTCATGCGGTTCAGCTTACCGAACAGATCTATTTCGAGGTGCGTGATCAGGATAAATTTGAGGCATTGTGCCGTGTCATTGATATGGAACCGGATTTCTTCGGACTTGTCTTCTGCCGTACCAGATTAGATACGGCCGAGTTAGCTTCACGGCTTCTCAAGAGAGGATATGCCGCCGATGGGATTCACGGCGATATAAGTCAGTTCGATCGCGAAAGAATCATGCGGGGTTTCAGGGAGAAGAAGATTACCATCCTTGTGGCGACGGATGTCGCAGCGCGTGGTATCGATATAAACAACCTCTCACATGTTATCAATTATGACATGCCTCAGGATGCCGATTCATATATACACCGCATAGGAAGGACCGGAAGAGCGGGAAACAAGGGGATTGCCATAAGCTTTGTCGTCTCGAAGGAGCGCCGATTCCTTGAAATTCTCAGGCGTACGGTCGGGGCTTCAATGCGCAGAGGTCATATCCCGGGTGTGAGTGAGGTTCTGGCAGCAAAGCGTGACAAGATCAGATTCAATATAGAGAAGGCTGTTGCAGATAATAAGGCAGGTCTCTATGCCGACCTTGCCGTTGAAATGCTTGAAAATGGGAACGCTTCCAGGCTCTTGGCTGCCTGTA
Source organism: Deltaproteobacteria bacterium (assembly GCA_011372875.1). Classification (GTDB taxonomy): domain Bacteria; phylum Desulfobacterota; class Desulfomonilia; order UBA1062; family UBA1062; genus DSAD01. The sequence goes on along the minus strand of DSAD01000226.1, from coordinate 9,938 downwards.
TGCGCATTGCCTTTGCAGACGAACTTGATACTTCTTCATATGGAGAAATCAGACAGATAAATCCGGTGGAAAACAAGTCGCGGACAAAGCTTTTCATGGCACGCGGTCGTAAACAAGGGATAACCCCTCAAAAGCTGGTAAAACTTATCCATGGACAGACCGGAGTAAGCGAACGTCTCATTAATGATATCAAGATATTCGATGATTTCAGTTATCTCAGTGTCCCGGCAGCCGAGGCTGTTATTATTCAGAAAAGATTTCAGAATAAAAAGGGACGGCCGATTGTGAGCAAGGCAAAATCCGAGAATGCGCAGACACTCCACAGAAAGACAGTGCAAGGAAACAACCGTAAAGCCCCGGTCAGGAACAAGTCGGATCAGGGCCGAAGAGCTGCAGGGTGATAACCCGGGACTGTAATCATGACCTTTTCAATCCGTCTTAGCGTGTGCTGGGCCGGACGCGAAGCTTGGGTTCGATTCCTTGCAGCTTGCCGAGGGATACTTCGATGAAAGCCGCAGCACTTGAAGTATGATGTTTTCTCAAGGGCGTGCACATTATTATGTCGCGACTCTTTGATAATGTCCCCCGTGCACATTCTTCTTGACAGGAATCGCATTGTGCTTTACGGCAAAAGAATCTGTGATAAGGAAGATATCCGACTTGAACATTAAACAATGGAACTCAATTCCTGATGTGCTCTGCAAGTACAATAATTCTGAGAGGATAATGCCTGTTTACAGAAATTCACATACAGAGTCTTTTGTTTTGCCAAACGAAAGATATCTGAAACAAGAGGTTAACAATGGCAACAGGAACAGTTAAGTGGTTTGACGAGAAAAAGGGATTTGGGTTCATTACAGCAGACAGCGGCGAGGATGTTTTTGTTCATCACTCATCAATCAACGAAATGGGGTTCAGGAAGCTTGAAGAGGGTCAGCGGGTAAGCTTTGATACTGTTCAGGGACAGAAAGGGCCTCAGGCTTCCAATGTGAGCAAGGTCTGAAGAATTTATACAGGCAGAGGCGGACCATCTGGCCCGCCTCTGACCCATTGTCGTATCCATCATTCCGGAGTAGATTCTTGCCTGACTGTAATCTTTTGACTCCCTTTTCATGCGTAAAATAGTGTATGACTCCTGTCATGTTCGTGGAGATTCAAGGACTGGGAAAGGTTGCTGTCGAACGAAGCAAACGTGACCGGCGTATGCGTATCACGGTAAGGCCTGGACTGGTTCATGTGGCTGTCCCCAGGGAAGTGACTCTGGAATCCTGCAGGGCCTTCATTATAGCCAATATCTTGTGGATTAAAACTCAAACCTCAAAGATCGAATGCAGAACCCGGATCCACAATGAGCTTATGATGGGATCGCCGCCTATTACAGACAGGGAAGGTGCGGCCTCGAAAATCATTTCACGATGCAGGGAGCTGGCCGGCGAAACAGGGCTAGGCTGCTCGCGTATCACTGTAAGAAATCAGAAGACCATATGGGGGAGCTGCAGCGCCTTGAATAACATCAGTCTGAACATCAATCTTGTCAGGCTGCCGCAAAGACTTATGGACTACGTTATACTCCACGAACTCGTACATACAAAGATCAGGGGGCATGGACGCCAATTCTGGGATGAGCTGGACAGATATATCCCCGATTCAGGAAGACTGCGCAGGGAATTGAAGAAATACCTGCTCAGGCTTTTTTAGCGACACCTGGATTAACACGCAGCCTTTTTCTTTGCAACGCTCATGGTATGTCGTTTCTGCGAAGAAAGCTCGGTCTTGCGCAGTCTGATCGATTTCGGGGTAACTTCGACCATCTCGTCTTCCCTGATAAACTGCAGGGCCTTCTCAAGTGTCATGGGTGTTATCGGGGTAAGCATAACGCTGTCGTCCTTGCCAGCGGCGCGCATATTGGTAAGCTTTTTCATCTTGCAGGCATTAACGTCGATATCGTTCTCGCGGCTGTGTTCGCCGATGATCATGCCCTCGTATACCTCTTTCCCCTGAGCAGTGAACAGTGTACCCCTGGGTTCAAGATTGAAGAGTGCATATGGTACGGCCACGCCACTTCTGTCGGCAACGATGGAACCGGTAAAACGGCTTGGGAAATCGCCCCGGAAATCCTCATATCCCAGAAGATAGGAACTCATGATGCCGGTTCCCTTGGTGTCTGTAAGAAACTCATCACGATAGCCGATAAGCCCCCTTGAAGGTACGCTGAATTCGGCCCTTACCCGTCCACTGCCGTGATTGACGAGATTGATCATTCTGCCCTTGCGGATAGAGAGTTTCTGGGTGACTGTGCCAAGATAGTCCTGCTCGCAGTCGATAAAGAGATGTTCTATGGGTTCGAGCACCTTGCCTTCGATGTAATTGTAGATAACCTCCGGCCTGCTTACGCACATCTCAAATCCTTCACGACGCATGGTCTCTATAAGTATTGCAAGCTGGAACTCGCCTCTGCCCTTGATGATAAAGCAGTCTTTTTCCGGGGGGATCTCCAGTTTGATGGCCATGTTGCGAAGTGTTTCCTTTTTCAGGCGCTCATGGATCCTTGTGGACTGAACATGGGTGCCCTCCCTGCCTGCAAGGGGAGAATTGTTCGCGGTAATGCGCATTGAAACCGTGGGTTCATCCACGGTTATCCGTTTAAGGGCCTTCGGAGAGTCCTGAGTGCAGATGGTATCTCCGATCATTACATTATCTATGCCTGAGAGAACAACAATATCACCACTTTGTGCACTGTCAACCTCATGGAAGGTAATCCCCTGATAGGTCTGCAGTTTCGTGATTCTTAAGGGGATATGCTCTCCTTGTGCATCGATACAGAGCAGGGATTCGTATGAGGTAACCTGCCCGTGGATGATCCTGCCTATGGCAAGCCTGCCGAGATAGTCACTGTAGTCAAGATCCGCCACAAGCATCTGGAAGGGTTCTGCTGGATCATACGCAGGTCCGGGTATCTCTGAAAGGATGGTGTCGAAGAGGATGTGCATGTCTTTGGTGTTCTGGTCGAGAGATTTCATGACGATACCATCTCGTCCTACAGCATACAGAAAGGGAAAGTCGATCTGTTCGTCTGTAGCGTTCAAATCTATGAAAAGATCGTAGATCTCGCTTAAGACCTGATCCGTCCGGGCATCCTTACGGTCTATCTTGTTTATCACGACAATAACTTTCAAGCCTGCTTCCAGGGTCTTTTTCAATACGAACCGTGTCTGCGGAAGAGGACCTTCAGAGGCGTCAACCAGGAGGATGGCTCCGTCAGCCATTGACAGCGCCCGTTCCACTTCACCGCCGAAGTCAGCATGGCCAGGGGTATCTATAATGTTGATCTTGACGCCCTTCCAGAGAACCGAGCAGTTCTTGGCAGCAATGGTTATGCCCCGTTCGCGTTCCAGTTCCATATTATCCATGACCCTGGTTTCGACTTCCTGACCTTCCCGGAACACCCCGCTTTGAGAGAACATGGCATCTACCAGAGTTGTCTTTCCATGGTCTACATGGGCGATTATAGCGATATTCCTGATGTTTTCATTCCTGTGAAGCCTGTTCATAGTATACCTTTCTCCCCGGTGCGTGCTTGTATGACGTACAGTGCACTGTGCCATATACCACTTGCGCATGCCATGGCAATATATTTCTGAGTTTGCAGTAGTTTTACACGAATAACCCTTTGTTCATGTTAAGAAGCTACAACCTGAGCATCACGATAAAGGAGCCCAATCATGCAATATACCGTGTTTGATACCCCTGTGGTAAAGACCATGCTTCGCTGGTTTTCTCTTGCATATCTGAAGGTTTTCGGATGGAAATACGAGGGCCTGGTTCCTGACTTGCCCAAATATGTTATGATTGCCGCCCCTCATACCTCTAACTGGGATTTTCCCATTACCATGTTTCTGGCCTTTGCCCTGAATATCAAGGTTTATTGGATGGGGAAGGCCTCTATTTTCGCTGGTCTGTTTGGGCCCGTAATGCGGTGGCTCGGAGGAATCTCGGTAGACAGGAGCAGATCGAACAATATGGTGGACCAGACCGTGGATGTTTTCAACAGCCATGAAACCCTGGTTATTATTGTGCCGCCGGAGGGCACACGTGACAAGGTGAGCTATTGGAAGACCGGGTTTTACCGGATCGCTCATGGCGCAAAGGTTCCCATTGTGCTGGGCTTTGTTGACTACCGCAGAAAAGCAGGGGGTATCGGACCAGTGATATTTCCAACCGGCAATATCGAGGACGACATGTATGCTATCCAGTCGTATTATTCAGGGATTACCGGCAAATACCCCGAAAAATCCTCCATGGCGGTCATTGCACCTGAAAAATGCCGCAAGACAGCCTGATCGTCACAATCAGACACCACCTGTTTTGCATCGATAAACTGATCCAGCGATGAGATCATGGGAAACATGATACGTACCAGTGATGAGCCTTCAGCCGCGCGGAGGATTGCCCTGATCTGAGTTTCGAAGACAACTCTGTTTTGAAGCGTAAACCGTATAGACCTGAGTCCCAGTTCCGGATTAGGCTCTTGTGCTTCATCCAGATATGACAGAACCTTTTCTCCTCCCACATCAAGGGTGCGGATAGTGACGGGCAGTCCCGGCATTTCATCGATAAGTCGTTTGTATACGATATACTGCTCTGTCTCAGACGGAAAGGTGCTGCGGATCAGAAAGGGAAATCTTCAGCGACCGTGACAGGATGGAGATATGAGAGGTGACCCCTCCTCCAACGAGTATGATTCCTTGAACATCATCTGCGACGAGTTTCAGGATATCCGGATGATATAGCTGGTTTGCGATTACAATGCTCTTCTGTGAGAAGTCGTCGTCCTTATAGCCGGGAAATGTAAGGTTTTTCAGGATACGCAGGACAAGGTCCTCAACATCATTCAGAGATGTACCATACAGCAATGTCCTGCAATACCTTCCCCCATTTTCACCCTGATCTTTCCAACCGCACCGGGGTTCAGCCCTGAGGTTGCAGACAGAACGAGTTCATCGGTTGATTCGTCATAGAGGTAAATAGAGCATACCTGGGCATCAAGATAGCGGGCCACCATTGAGGCTGCCTGAAGGAGAAAATTATCGATCGTATAACTGCCTGCCAGGAGGTTTGTAAGCTCTCCGATATCACACAGCATATTGAGATGGTTGTTGTGTGCCTTTATCATTGTCATGATGTTCTCCATGTTCTCAATAGGCCTTTTTCTTCTGTCAATCAATATCCGCTTGTGAGATAATTCCTAATTATTAATGAATCAGAGGTAAAATCATGAACATATTCGGTGAAATTATCCATGATAGACGCTCGGTGAGAGATTTCGAAGAAAGAGCGGTTCCTCTTTCAGTAATCAAAGAGATCATTGCCGATGCCTGCGAGGCACCCAGTGCGGGAAACCGTCAGCCGTGGGGATTTGTCGTAATTGTGGACAGGGATATGATGAAACGTCTTTCGGATGAAAGCAAGACAAGGTTGCTTGAAGACGAGTCGGTTATCAGGTCTCCCCTCTTGAGGATGTACAGAGGGATCTTGAAGGATGAACAACATAATGTATTTTATAATGCCCCGTGCCTTGTTTATATAACCGGTCCTAAAAGATTTCATTCAACATCTGCAGACTGTTCACTTGCTGCATCATACTTCATGATCTCCGCTGCACTCAGGGGTCTTGGGACCTGCTGGGTTGACCTTGGATCTTATATCAGGGACCCCGGCCTGCTCGAAGAGATAGGGGTGCCTGATAACCACAGGATTATCGCGCCTGTCATCATGGGATATCCTAAGAATATACCTGAACGGCCGCAAAGGAAAGAACCAAGGATCTTCAAGATCATTGGATAGATTGTACTCTCTGCGTCAAGATGCTGGATCAGAACTCTGACAATGGGATGAATAACCAGAAAATCAAATAGGTTAGACCCTTATTGCCCTATTGCGTATCCTTGAGAGGTTCCATATTTTACCCTTGACATGCAGCATGCCCATGCATTAGGGATTAGTGATATCTGGGATAAGAAGATATCGGATTTGAAGCTTGATTTATGAGGAACGTATTCGAGGGTGCTTTCATAGTTATCAATTCATAGATGATATATTCATTCTTCAGAAATACACAATCAGATCTGCTGTTTTGCCAAACAGAAGAGTCTGGAACATGAGGTAATTAAATGGCAGAAGGCACAGTAAAATGGTTTAACGAGAAAAAGGGGTTCGGTTTTATAACATCAGATAGCGGTGAGGATGTCTTTGTACATCACACATCAATCGTTCAGCAGGGTTTCAGAACGCTCGAAGAGGGTCAGAGGGTAACCTTTGATATAGTAAACGGGCCAAAGGGTCCACAGGCATCAAACGTAAGCAAAAGCTAAAACCATACAGGGGCGGACACGTTTCGTCCCTGATTTTACCTGAACAGTTCACATATCATTCACGTAAAAGCAGCTTATTGATCATGATTGTCCGGAACTCGTGTGTTTTAAGAGATAAGAACGTACCGGGAGAATACTATGGCAACTAAATCACAAAATACATTCAAGAAAAAGATGCGGGAAGAGGCAAAAAGACGGAAGAAAAAGGATAAAGAGGCCCGCAAACAAGATCGGAAAGAACTAAAGTCCAATGAAGAATCAATACCGAGCGTAGAAGATCCTGATATTGCAGGGATCGTTCCGGGACCTCAACCTCTTTCCGATGAGTGGGATCACTAAGTCCGAGAAATATGGCGGAAGGTCATTAGGTCATTATCATAGATCCCAGTATCTTTTCAGATCAAGTAGTTCCTGCTTGACAGTTAATAAGATCTTTCGGTATATATAACTTGTGTTATATGCTTGTTGCTTTGATGTGGAGGGTTCTATGCGATCCATACTGGAAAGTGTCTGTATTTGTGATGTGGAAGAAAGCCTCTGTATGGTTAATGTCCAGGACTCCCATGTGTCTTTCAGCCTTCATGAGCCGTACAATAAATACCGTCTTGTCGAGCAGGTTGTTACCCGTGCAGGTTCTCTCGATATTCCGGCCAGTCTCAATATTCCCGAACATATTTTCAAAAGACCGAGTGCAATGGGAATATTCCACGATCCCGCCTGATCCTTATCAGGCGGATAGTTAGGACGTTGCATTTCTTGTTAAGCAGTTGATCTCAGGGGTGGGATTGCAACCTTTATCTTATGCGATCCTGTCCAAAGTCATCCTGCTCTTGGTCGCTGTATCTCTGTGGAGCTGTCTGGCAAGGGGCCGGGCCGGAAAACGTGTAAACCGCGCAATGGCGAATCTTATACCATAGAAAAGAGTATTCCTATGTCTGCGGTATTGATGTCAACCACGGCAAATCTGGAGGCCTGTCTGGAAAAAGGGCAAAAAAATAGCCAGAAGAAAGATTAGATGGAAGGCATAGAATTTGGAAGGCTATGCCCCTTCTTCTGGCGAAAAGGAGGTCTCTCTCTTTTGAAGAGAGCTTGTAAGTATAATCGAACATTTGCTGTTCAGAGTAAATCAGCCATAACCTGAAAAGCTTGTAGTATAATTGTTACACACTGTGTGGTAGTTTGTCTTACTTGAAAAATGTTTTGAACAAACATATAAGAGACATAATGTGGTTTGGTTCTGATGATACGTGATCTGCTTACATCTCTCATGACTCATCCTCTTGCCTTGTAGAGAATGCAGGTGAAGCGCGGGGAGACAAATTGATCTTTGTATATCCCACAAGTCCGCTCAGGTTGTGCTTCATGATTGCATGCTCTAAAAAAGAGATAAAGACAATGAATAAGACCCTTGAATAATACTTCGTACTATGTACTGTAATGATGAATAGTCATCATTGCATGAACAGTATGAACACAGTACAATGAAGGAGCGAAAGGGTATAGATTATGGAAATAAGCCAGGAACTCATGGAGATCGTCGGGCTTCTTGAAGAACATGAAAAGGCGATCGGGCGATTTTATCTGGAGTTGTCCGGTCAACAGCCGGACCTGAAAGATTTCTGGAGGGAATTGTCAGATGAGGAGTTCGAGCATGCTGCAAAGATGAAGAGCCTGCAGCCAATGATTGAGAACTCAGAGATGTATTGGGGTGAGAAAAGGTTCAACAAGGCGGCTATAAATACTTCGATCTTATATGTTCAAAGGCAGGCGCAAAGGGCTTCGCAAGGTGATATGGCAGTAAAGGAGGCATTGTCGATCAGTCTGAGTATAGAAAAATCTCTGCTGGAAAATGATTTCCTGAGGGTTTTTCAGGGAGATTCCGTAAATGTCAGGCAGATTCTGGACTCATTGTCGTTGTCAACGAAACATCATCAGCAGCAAATAAAGAACAAATGGGAATCCTACAGGTCCGGGACCTATCAAAATGGGCACTGAAAGATAAAGGATATCAAAATGTCACAAAGGAGGATGCGGGAATGAAGTATATATCGGTGGTGGCAGCGGGAGCCATGTGTGTTTTTATTCTGACAGGGTGTGCAGAACTTAAAGAGTTGAGGATCGAAACCTCTGAGCAGAAGGGCATGATCTTGCAGCTCGAAAAGGATTATCAGATCTGTCTGAATGAGCTGAAACAGACAAAGGAGAAGGTAAGCCAGGCTGAAAGCGATCTCGAGATTATGGGGGTTGATCTCAGAAATAAGCAGATCGAGCTGGAGAAGAAGGATATAGCAGTGAGGAAACAGAGCGAGGCATTTGACCAGATGAGCGAGGCTATGAAGGAAGAACTCAAGGCCAAACAGGTAGCTCTCAAAGAACTGGAGGGGAAGCTTACCCTTACCATGATTGAGGCGATCCTGTTCGATTCCGGAAAGGCCGATGTGAAGGGGGCGGGAGTCGATGCACTCAAAAAGGTTGCCCAAGTACTCAAGAATATAAAAGATCAGGAGATCATTGTGGCCGGTTATACAGACAACGTGAAGATCGGAGGTATACTTGCCAGGACCTATCCGACAAACTGGGAACTCTCGGCTGCCAGAGCCATCTCCGTGGTGAAGATACTGGCGGCCGAAGGTGTCGATCCCCATATCCTTGCCGCAGCAGGCTACGGTGAATATCGCCCTGTTGCCAATAACGAGACACCCGAAGGCAGGGCAGAAAACCGGCGTATGGAGATAATCCTCATGCCGAAGCTCAAATAAGATCAGTTCCGGTTATAAGAAGGTCTGATTTATATTCTTGACCAAGATGTTTTCATGTATGGGTCCGGGGAACAGCCCCGGCCCTATATTCCCTTTGGGCTGTAATGGCGTCTGAGCCAGCGACTCAGTCCGTCCAGGCCCGGGAACAGTACACGCTCGGTGATGTTGGCCTGGTCGAGCTTGTCCCTGATCTCCCATTTGAGCTCCCTGGGGATAATAATTTTACGCCAGAGATGCGGATGAGATTCGAGCCAGGTATTCAGGACAAGATTGGGGTTGGATATAACCGAGAAAAAGGCGAACTGGTTGACGATACGGTCGTCTATGGAGGGGGGCTCGAAGAAGATAACGAAATCCCCCTGTCCGACGGTATCCAGTTCATGGAGTGATTCGATGGTCTCAGAAAGCATCTTGACGGTAAAGACATTCGCTCCTTCTTCCTCGAGTACGTTACGCAGCTGATCCGGCAGGAGTTTATGCGCTTTGAGGTAGTTTACCGCCCATATGACTCCGTCACAGTCAAAATGTTCCAGGTTGGCCGTGGCAAAGTGCATGGCGACAAATGGTGAATAGGTCCAGTCCATGAGGCGTGTAGGGAGACCATAGTGTTGTGCAACCGAGAGCCAGTGCCACACCGAATCCGTCTGAACCACATTGCGGTGGGCATACTTGCTGAAGTTGCGCAGAATGTGGTGTTCAAGTTCGCAGTAGTCTCCTCCAAGGCGCATGAGGGTGGTCTCGAGCCTGTAGCTTTCATCCGAAAGACCTCGGAAGGCATAACGGGATCTGAAGCGCATGATTTCTGTAT
>DSAD01000111.1 GCA_011372875.1 Deltaproteobacteria bacterium | reverse complement strand
GGCTGATCTCCGCCAGTCAGCGTATCTAAGCCTGCCTCACGGTTACGGCTTATTTTTCGCAATCCCAAATCCGAAAGGTTTTAACCATCTGTCTGGGACCCTGTTCCTCAATTTCCGCCCTGTGCTACTGATCGATAAAAGACCTGAGCTTCTTCGAGCGCACCGGATGCCTGAGCTTTCGAAGGGCTTTTGCCTCGATCTGGCGGATGCGCTCCCTTGTTACGGTAAAGTCCTTGCCGACCTCTTCCAAGGTATGGTCTGACTTTTCGCCGATGCCGAACCGCATGCGCAGAACCTTTTCCTCTCTGGGAGTAAGCGTTGCGAGCACGCGTCTGGACTGCTCCGAGAGGTTCTTTGCCACAATGGCCTCGGACGGAAGCGGTACCTTCTTGTCTTCGATGAAATCGCCCAGATGGCTGTCTTCCTCTTCGCCGATCGGGGTCTCCAGGGAGATGGGCTCTTTCGCTATCTTGAGGATCTTGCGCACCTTGTGCTCGGGGTAGTCCATCTTCAGGGCGATCTCATCCGGCGTGGGCTCTCTGCCAAGCTCCTGAACCAGTGCCCGCGAGGTCCTGATGAGCTTGTTTATGGTTTCGATCATGTGCACCGGGATGCGGATGGTCCGGGCCTGATCGGCGATGGCCCTGGTGATGGCCTGGCGTATCCACCAGGTGGCGTAGGTGGAGAACTTGTATCCTCTTCGATACTCGAACTTTTCCACCGCCTTCATGAGCCCGATATTGCCCTCCTGTATGAGATCGAGGAACTGCAGACCCCTGTTCACATATTTTTTGGCAATGCTCACCACAAGACGCAGGTTTGCCTGGATAAGCTCTGTCTTTGCGGCATTGGTTCTCACCTCTGCCTCTTCCAGGATCCGCACCGCCTTTCTCAGTCCATGAGCAGTGAGCCCGCCTTCTATCTCGAGCGCTTTGACATCCCTGGCAAACAAAAAGATCTCCTGCGCAATCTCGGCAAAATCATCAGGTTCAAGCCCGTGTTCTTCTAAAAAATCACAGACTGTTATATTGCCTGCATCTACGCAGAGATCTTCGTGAACCTGTCTGATCTCATCGATCTTCATGCAGAACCGTCTCTCATAACGTGCAAGGGCATTTTCCTTCGCCTCGATCTGTTTCTTCAGGTCCTTCAGACGGTTCCCAAAGGTTTCAATCTGTTCGGGCAGGAAATGGATGTCGTTAATAAGACGCACTATGTCCTTGCTTATCCTCCCCATATCCTGCTTGATCTTTTCCTTGCCGCTTTCTGATTTGGCATGAAAAAACTTGAATTTCAGGGCCTTGAGCTGTGTCTGCTGGGTATCGATCTCATGAATGATATCAAGCATCCCTTTAAGCGCGCCTTCATCCTCAACATCAAACATATCGTCAAGATCCACTACGTCTTTGAGCCGTATCTCCCCTGCCTGCAGGGCCTCTCCGATCATAAGGACCTCTTTGACGGTCACAGGGGAATTGATAATGACATTGAGTATCTGGCGCTGCCCTGCCTCGATCCTCTTGGCGATCTCGGTCTCATCCTCTCTGGACAGCAACGAGACCGACCCCATCTCGTGCAGGTACATCTTTACCGGATCCGGAGATCTTAAAGACCCGTCATCATGGATGTCGATACTGTCGTCACTTTCTTCGTAATCATCTTCGTTATCTACAAGCTGGATATCCTTTTCCGTAAAAAGATCCATCACATCTTCGAGATCATCAGGGGTGATCACATCTTCCGGCAAAGCATCATTGACCTCGTCATAGGTGAGGTAACCCTTGGACTTGCCCACAGCAATCAGCTTCTGGACCTCTTTTGAATAGGCTTTTTTTTCATTCATTTCCCCTGTAATACCTCCATTATATCGTTGCGGACATGTTTCTTTTCCAGCATCTTTTCCTGCCTTTCCTTGAGCAATTCGTTTCGTCTGGCTTTATCATCCCTCATCTCGGTCTGCATCAGCTCCTGGTGTATCCTGCGTATATCTTTTTCGATGGACAGTGTCTTAAACCGGCAAAGTATATCAAGCAAGGCCTTTTTTCTATCTCCGGGGAATTCACCGGCCGCCTTTATCCGTTGAGCATAAAGCCTTATCCTGTCCGGACACTCGCTGTCGTCAAGTCCTTCGGCGCTGTGCCGTATGAGATATGCGGCAAGTTCCGATGAATCTGCCTTCTCGAAGCTGCTCTCCAGCCCGAGTTCCTTTACCGCTCTTATCGCATCATCATCGTAAAGCATGAGGCCTGCCATAATATCTTCAGTACCTGCGGTATCACTGTAGTGCTGTTCCCGATCGAGCAGATGCGACCCGGCATCGGGTTTTATCTGATGAAGAACAATCTCTGCGGAGACACCTAGCCTTACCGAAAGTCTTTGAGCAAGGAGATCCTTCATCATCTGATCCTTCATCCGGGAAATCAAGGGAACGAGTTCTTTCATAATAGCGTTCTGATCCTCAAGTTTTGATGGATCGCGCCTGGAAAAAGATTCATCGAAAATAAATTCCCATATGGAGCGGGCATCGCCAAGAAGGCGATCCCACAACAGAGAGTCGGACCTGACTATATCATCGGGATCCTTTCCTGCAGGAAGGACCGCTACTTTGGGTGTAACATCGTTATTGAGAAAAGGCTCCACAGCCCTGAGCATGGCGCTCTTGCCTGCGGAATCCCCATCAAAAACCAGGAAGACCGTATCGGTGAATCTGCTCAGCAGATTCACATGATCATCTCCCAGGGCTGTCCCCAGGGTAGCGACCGCATTGTGAAAACCGGAATTGCTCAGTGAAATCACATCCATATACCCCTCTACAACAGCAACGCCGCCTTCACGTATCCTGGCCTTTGCAGCACAGAGGTTGTACAGAACCTTTCTCTTCATGAATACCGGCGACTCCGGCGTGTTGATATACTTGGGTTCACCAGGCCCGATACTGCGCCCCCCGAATCCTATCACCTCTGAAGACAGATCCTGTATGGGGAACATCACCCTGTCTCTGAATCTGTCATAATAGCCTCCGCTGGGACGCTTTACAAGAAGTCCGCAGGTAAAAGCACCCTGCAGTGACATGTTCTTTTTCCCAAGCTCCGCGGTCAGCCCGTCCCATGAATCCGGTGCATAGCCGATGTGAAATGCCTCCATCGTCTCTCTGGTTATCCCCCTTGACTGGAGATATTCAAGGGCGCGTTCGCCTTGAGGGGCAAACAGGTTGCGCTGATAAAATTCCATTGCATACCTGTTTGTTTCAAAAAACACCTTGTTCTCGGATCTTTTTCTGTTCCTTGTCTTCTCCACAGGTATATGGAAACGCGTCGCAAGCTCCTCAAGGGCTTCCGGAAAATTCAGCCCCTTCTTATCCATGACAAAGTTGATCACATCTCCGCCCTTGCCGCACCCGAAGCACTTATATATCTGTTTGACCGGGTCGACATTGAACGACGGCGTCTTTTCCTTGTGAAAAGGGCACAGACCGATACACGTCTTACCCCGCTGCTTGAGGGCGACATATTCGGATATCACGCTTACGATATCGATCTGAGCCTTTATCTTCTCTACTTCGGTTCTGTCCATTATCTCACATCAAAGACCGCAATGGTCTTGTTCCCTCCGCCTTCGCCTACAGAACCATCGGAGATCACTTTTACATGAGGCAATCCCTTGAGATATACCCTGATTGCCTTTTTCAGGGCGCCTGTTCCGGTACCGTGAATGATCTCCAGGCTTGGCTGGCCGGACAACACGGCCTGATCTATGGCCTTCTCCACAACAGGCAGGGCCTCATCGACCCTCATACCAACAACCTTTATGGGCAGTACAATCTGTTGGGAAGCCGAAACCCTGAGCATCTTCTTCCGGGTGGGTTTCCCGGCAGACGGCTTGATCCCTTCTATCTGCTCAAGTCCCACTTTCATCCGTTTATCTCCGAAGAGAACATCAACGGTATCATGATACATCTGCAGCACTTCTCCTGTGGTTTCCGTTCCCTTGAACCTCACGCTTGAACCCTTGTGTATGCTCAATGTTTCACCAGGATCAGACTCCTTGAATATCTGTTCAAGCTCCAGGGCAATTTCCGATGAACGGACCTCTTTGACCTCTTTTGCTGAATCCTTGGCCTTGGGTCTGTTTGCGAGGGCCTCAACCTTGTCTATGAGCCGCTTATATTTCATCGCATTCCTGATCTTTATCTGTTCAATCTCCTTGAGCTCGATGCCGGCCTTCTCTTTTAAAAGAGCTGCCTGTTCCATCTCGCAGGCAGCCTGTCTTCTCATTTCGCCGGCATGGGATATATCCTCCATGGCCCTCGAAAGGGCTGAACCTGCATCGCGGGAGACAACAGCACTCGCCTCTTTGATTATATTACCGGGGAAATCAATTGATTCGAGTATTTCAAAGGCCCTGCTCTGCCCTATTACCCCGTACTGAAGATGAAACAGAGGTTTCATCCCTGTATCGTCAAAGGCGGTTGCCGCATTTTCCACCCCAGGGCAGGACATGCCGTAGAGTTTGATCAGATCTGAATGGGAAGTTGCGACAACACAGGCGCCCTTCTTCCTGAGTGCATCTATGCATGATACCGCAATTGCCCCTCCCTGTTGAGGATCCGTCCCGCTGCCTGGTTCATCAAGGAGAACCAGGTCCCCTTGGGTTACATTTTCATAGATATGCTTTAGAGCAAGGGCATGTGCAGTGAACGAGGAGAGATCGTGCTGAATATCCTGATTTGTGTCCATCTCGACCCATATGTTTCCGACAGGGGCAATCAGTGAATCCGGTTTCACAGGGATGGCAAGCCCGCTTTTAGCCATGCTGATCAGAAGACCCAGTGTCTTGAGTGCAACGGTTTTCCCGCCTGCATTAGGCCCGGTTATAATCAGCGTGTCTTTTCCTTCGGGCATCTTAATATCCAAAGGCACGGTCAGATCGCCAAGTCTCTCAAGCAGGAGCGGATGCCGTGCTCCCATAAGGTTTATGCCTTCAGTGCCGAGCCGGGGGATTACCGCATGATTTTTTATGGCCCATACAGCACATGCCCTGAGCAGATCGAGCATGCCATATATTCTCAGATTGTTCAGGATAAGCCCTGCCGAGGAAAGAATCAGCAGGGTCAGCCCCTTGAGGATCCTGTTTTCTTCTTCAACAATATCGGCCTTGAGCTGGTTGAGCTCATTATTTTCGTCGATTATCGAGAGAGGCTCGACATACGCCGTTTTGTTGGTGCGGGAATAATCGTGGGTAATCCCCTTCATCTGTCCGGGATGGTCATGCCTCATGCAGATAACATATCTGTCGTTGCGTTTGGTAATGATATCATCCATCAGCACAGACTTGGTCCGCAGCGAATCGATTATACCTTCGAGCTTGGCCAGGACAGAAGTCCTTGCAGATTTATACTGAGTCCTCATCTCCCTCAATAGCGGGCTGGCCGTCTCGGATATCTCCCCTGTCGGATCAAGCATGGCATCTATCTCGGTTGACAGGTCTTCAAGAGGGTCTATCCCTGCAGATATCCGGGCGAGATACACCCCTGTCTTTTCCACTGCATGCTTGAGCCGGGCTGATGATTTGAGAACATGCGAGATCGTAATGATATCCTGCCCCTCCAGAATGGCCCCTTCATGAATCCCGAGCATCTCATGAATGTCGGGAATGGCCGAGATCACAAGCGGCTCACTGGAAGACATTACATCCATCATCTCTTCCAGCATCTCCCAACGCCTTTTCGCCTCGTCCCACGAACGAAAAGGTCCGAGCCCTTCGAGGGCACTCATCCCTGCATCAGAGGCAACAAAGTTCTGTATATGCTCTTTAAGAGCAGAAAACTCTAAAAGATCTTCTCTCATGAATGTAGTGGCCGGGGCAGCAATACACCCTGAATATAGAATATTATGAAGTCACTGCAGCAGTCTCGATACGATACTGCTGACCATTTTTCCTTCAGCCTGACCGGAAAGCTTCGCCATAACAAGCTTCATGACCTTTCCAAAGTCCTTCTTCGTGGCACCCTGTTCGGAAATGATCTGCCGGACAATAGCTGCTACCTCATCTTCTCCCAATTCCTGCGGCAGATATGATTTCAATATGGCGAGATTCTTCTCTTCTTTATCGGCGAGATCATCTCGACCG
Organism: Deltaproteobacteria bacterium; assembly: GCA_011372875.1. GTDB lineage: Bacteria > Desulfobacterota > Desulfomonilia > UBA1062 > UBA1062 > DSAD01. The sequence continues at coordinate 5,764 of DSAD01000111.1, read as the reverse complement.
CCGATTTTGTATTGTTCATGCGATTCGGCTGACTGCTTTATCTGGGTTCGAATCACCTGCAGGATCTCGGAATCATCGAGAACCTTTTTCAAGGCCACTTCTTTATATTTTGCAGCAGATATAACCAGGCGGAGACAAGTTGTCCTGTCCTTGTCTCCGCCCTTCATTGCTACTCCCAGATCCGCCTTGAGGGTGTCAAGCAACATCAGTAGTATGTCCTAACCTTATTCATCCTCTTCATGGCCCGTTTGCGCGAAGCTATAGCCTTCCTCTTTTTCTTGACACTCGGCTTTTCATAAAACTCGCGTTTACGAACATCGGAGAGAACACCAGCCTTCTCCACCTGCTTTTTGAAGCGCTTCAATGCGCCCTCAAAAGGCTCAGTATCTCTAATCTTTATACCGGGCATACGACGAAAGAACACCCCCTCTCTTTGTCAAACTTTCTTAAGAGAAAGAATCTATATCGGATGATCCATTTGGTGTCAAGGCAATTTAGAGCAATCTAAAGCATTGTGGATATCTGACATAAGGGACGAAATCACAAAATAATAAAAAAGGGGGGGGTATATATTTTCTGGAAACAGTAAGGAAAACGCCTATACACCGAGGTGAGCCCATTTGCGTTCACCTTGAGCTTACTCCCGGGATCACCGCGGGATTAATGTACATGAAGCTGCTACATTGGATTCTTATCGATATTGATATTGTACTTTCTGATCTTGTAGTGCATCACCCTTCGGGTGATTCCGAGAATATCAGCAGCGTCCTTCTGCACCCATCTCGCCTTGTTCAATGCCTTAAGAACCATTGCCTTTTCCTGCGCTTCGAGGGTATTGAGCCCGCTGTCGACAGTGCTTTTGTCATTATCGAAAACCCCTGAAGGTTTTAGATCCTCGGGCACGATCAACTCAGATGAACTCATGACAACGGCTGACTCGATACTATTTTTCAGTTCGCGCACATTGCCCGGCCAGTGGTATGACAAAAGCATATCCATGGCATCCTTGCTGATCCCGGCAACCTTCTTTCCGGTCTTGTTGCTGAATTCGGTGAGAAAGATCTGTGACAATCCGACAATATCCTCTTTCCTCTCTCTCAAAGAAGGAAGATTGATGGTTATTACCTTGAGCCTGTAATAGAGGTCCTCTCTGAAATTCCCCTCATCCACCCTGGCTTTCAGGTCTGAATTTGTTGCGGCGATAACGCGGATATCCACGTGTCTCTGATCAAGATCACCGATACGTCTGAAATCCCCAGACTCCAGGACCCTCAGCAGACGGGTCTGCATCTCGGAAGAGATATTGCCTATCTCGTCAAGGAACAGGGTCCCGGTATCAGCCTCCTCTATGATCCCCCTCTTATCTTTAACTGCGCCGGTGTATGCCCCTTTTGTATAACCGAACAGCTCAGCCTCTATCAGGGTAGCCTGCGTTGCACCGCAATCCATGATAACGAACTTCCGGTCTTTGCGATTACTCTCATAGTGGAGCATCTTGGCAACAAGCTCTTTACCGGTACCGGATTCTCCCAGGATCAATACGTTCGCATCCGATTTGCTTACCTGCCGGACAAGAGACAGTACCTTTTTCATCGCAGAACTCTCTGCATAAATATGGTGCTCTATCCTGTCGGAAACCTCCTGTTCGAGATAGCGGACCCTCTGCTTTAGTTCCCGCTTATCTATGGCACTGTCGATCTTTGCCACCAGCTCAATGGGCTCAAACGGTTTCACCAGATAATCATGTGCACCCTTCTTCATCGCCATAACAGCCCCGTCAATGGAACCGTATGCAGTAAAGATGATCACCTCGATATCAGGATCGATCTGCTTCGCACGCTGCAACACCTCCATGCCATCCATGTCGGGCATCTTCATGTCCGTTATAAGAACATGGTATTCATCTTTTCTCAATGCGTCCAGGGCAGTCTCCGGCTTGGTAAATCCATTTGCACAATACCCGCTGGATTCGAGCCTGGTGATGATCACCTCCACAATATTGGGCTCATCATCCAGCACAATGATCCTTGCCTTGCAGGTCATTGCATACCCCTTCTTTTCTGAGAGTCTATATGAATTTCCTCTATCTTATCCAGTTTATATTTCATTTCTTCCAGCTCACCTCTCATCTGTTCTTGCGCACGCTCACATGCATCGTTCTTCTTTGACATACTTTCGAGGTCATCTCCCGCACGCTCTATTCTTTCCATAAGAACCAGCACATAGCCTGCTTCAACCTTCAGATACCTCGGAACATAGGGATCGTTTCTGATTTCTGTCAGGGATTCTGAAAGTTTCTTATAGTTAAACCGGCCATCTATAATCGAGTCAACAGCTATGGCGATCTTGTGACGTGCAATAACCGATGGCGGAACCATAAGCGGAATATCACCAAGGTCGATACTCATGGATTTACCGTGTGAAAGCTCCTGTTCTGCGGCATCCATCTTTCCCAGAAACATCCGGTAGGAACATCCTGACAGAAAAAGATCAATGAACAACAGGCAAAGAAAAAGTAAAGACACTCCCCTTGCCCAAAGAGCTTTTTGCATATATTTGCCCCCCGTGAGCTTTAACAATGCTCCTGGAGATTGCCAACCCCAGCCCGATCCCGCTATGTCCCCTTGTTGTCTTCGACTGATAGAATTTCTCAAAAATGAGCGGGATATCTTCTTGCGGTATTCCCTTGCCATAATCTTCGATCTCAACGACGATATCACCATTTTGATCTTTGATTCTCACATCCACCTGCGAACCTTCGTGAGAGTATTTGATTGCATTATGGGTAAGATTTGTCAATACCTGAAGGATTTTATTCTTGTCAATCGACATAGCGCAGCCCCTGGCCAGATAGCTTGCCTGAACAAGTATACCGCTGGTATCTGCATAAGGTTTAATCTCTGAAATGAACAGTGACACGATATCGTTAATCTCATGCGTCTCCCGTTGCAGTTGAACCAGGCCGCTTTCAAGCTTCGACATCTCCATAAGCTCTGTTATGGTCAGGAGCAAACGGTTGATCCCCTGCTGCATAATCGTGACAAGCCTTTCTTGCTTATTGTCCAGGGCTCCTCCAACCCCTTCCATGAGAAGATTGGCCGCTTCTTTCATGGATGTCAGAGGGGTCCTGAGCTCATGAGACACAATGGAAACAAATTCCGATTTCATGTCGTCGAGTTCTTTCAGACGAATAGCCATGTTATTGAAAGATTCTGCAAGCATCCCCAGCTCATCCTTGGTATGCAGCGGGATCTTGTATGAGAAATCCCCCTGGGCTATGTGCTTTATGCCGGTACGGATAGTGGCAAGATCCTGGGTAATGCTCCGATAGATAATGAGCGGAACAACAAGACCGATGCTGATTGCCAGACCCAGTGCCCACCAGGTGAATGCCTTGACCTGATCACCAAGCCCCTTGAGAAAGATGATCTTCCCGTCAAGGGACTTTACTGCCCTTCCATTGATATACCGCGCCAGTCCTACAAGGGTATCCAGATCCTGACTGTTGTCTCTGAACACAAGCTCAATATCGATCGTGTTTCCGGGGAGGTCGTCAATCTGGGAATGAAATCTTTCCACAAAGCCCTGCCATATCTTAAACCCTTGATCAACCACCTTTTCTTCCTGTTCATCATAACAGAAACTGTCAAGACAAAGGTGCTCCCAGGCACGGAAAATATCGCGCTCCTTCTCATCAATGAGAGCCCTGTAGGATTCCTTTCTGAGAAGAAAGAACTGCTTGCCGGTCTCTTCAAGGGATATGAGATCTTCTATGAGGGTGTCGGTAATCTCTTTTTTCCTGAAATCCACCAGATAAACATCCGAGGTAATGCTGCTGATTCGCGAGGAGACATATATCAGTGCAACTGTAAGCCCTAACAGTACTACAATGAAGACAGCATATGCAATTATCAGCTTTTCAAAAAGCCCCCGCTTTGTCATACTAAAGATTATAGACATTTAACCGATAAATGAGCAAGGGAGAGTTTATGGCTGATCCACTATCTTCGCTTGTTGCAAACAGCACCCTTCTTGCAAACGCATCATCCAATGTAGCGAATATGAATACACGGGATTATCAGTCCATCAGAACAACCCTTGTTTCCGATACCAACAATAATGTCAGGGCAATCACTTCCAGAACCACTGCCCCGGGCGCTCCTGTTGATGATGGACATTACAGTTCCAATGTCGAGCTTCCTCAGGAATTCTGCGATATGATCCGGGCCAAGACCGGTTTCGAGGCAACCCTTTGCGCCATTTCCACCAGGGAAGAAATGATGCTTGATCTCATGGATATCCTGACGAAAAGATCCTGATTTCCGCCGATATCACCTTTGTTTTAATCATATCACCTCATATTCGAGACTTTGACATATCACAAAGAGTTATGTAAGAGAATGTGCCATGTCTCGCTTTTGTGGAAAGCATTATTTCTCGAGAAACCTCTGCACCTTCAGCACTTGTATGCCCTCTCGCTCATGGAAGAGGTATACAAGAGAGTCAAACTGGGCTATACTCCTGGTGAAATGATAACTGATATTCTCTATAGATGTCCCCTGTGTGGAGGTTTTGACTGGCTGACGGATTCACGGTGCGCTTTATGCTCGGCATCGATTGATATCCTTTCACGTTCAGAGATATCGATTAACAATCAGCCTCGCTCGATAGCCTATTGGTACGACAAGGTTCTTGGGTTTGATCTTCCCGCCCCGGCAGGAGGCATCATCATGAAGAGCAGACGGGTAAGACTTTCCAAAGAAGTAGAAAAAGATGTCTATAAAGGCTTCTCTGGTGTCATCGCAACCCAATATACAAGAGCTTATGCAGACGAAGGGATTCTTTCTCTCAAAGAGAATGCCCTGCTTTTTACCGGGGGCTCGCAATCCATAACCATTGATTTCGGCAGAATACTTGGCGTTACCATCGAATCGAATACCATCATCCTGATATCCAGAGATCATGGAGCGCTGTTTCTTGATTTCCTGGAAGAATCTGGTAAAAAATGGGAAGACTGCATTCGTAAGATACTGATACGCTATTTCTCAGGCAACAATATCGTGGAATTTTATCCCCGCATCCGCCTGGAAAACGATCTGAGGGAACGTCCCTCATCCTCAAAAGGGCACAAGCACCTTCATGTCCCGGTAAGAAGATGGTACAAACGTGATTACAGTCCTATCTTCGCCGCGGTTCGGTCAATCGCCAAACCCGTCATCAAGACCTTTTTCCGCGTTGATATCTCGGGCACCGATAATATACCGGAACATGGCGGCGCTGTTGTCCTGGCGAATCACACCTCATTTCTGGATTCCATAATCCTGGGTGTGTTTCCGGCACGCAACATCTGGTTTATGGCAAAAAATTCTGAATACAAGAATTCCCTGTTGACCTGGGCGCTGAAACGGGCACGGGCATTCCCGGTACGCAGATATACAACCGACGTACAGGCCTTAAGGAATGCAATCCGAATCGTCGAGCAAGGGCACATACTCGGAATATTCCCGGAGGGTGAACGCACGTGGGACGGCAGGCTGCTCCCTTTCAGATACGGCACCATGAGGCTTGTCCTGGCCCTGGGCAAACCCTTAATCCCTGTAGGGATTTCCGGGGCATACGAACTCATGCCGCGATGGACCTCTTCCATAAAGCGAGTGCCGGTAAAAATACGGATCGGAAAACCCCAGCATTTCGATCACATCCCGATCCCACAGAAGACGAAAAGGGACATAGAGCACGTATCATCATTCATCAGAGATCATAT
>DSAD01000054.1 GCA_011372875.1 Deltaproteobacteria bacterium | reverse complement strand
TTTTTTTCCTTCTCATCCGTGCTTTTCCCTGATCTTGTGCTATTATGAGCCCGTCTACGGGCGGGTCAAATATCTCTACAAACATCCCGAAATCGAGGATACTCGTTATAATCCCATCGAACACCTCTCCCACATGCTTCATCATAAATGATGATGTTTTCAGCCGGATAACCTCGAACATGGCATCATTGGTTTTCTGTTCTTTCATCGATGTCTCGTTTCCTGCGAACTTCATATACTTGAGAAGTTTATCCCTTTGCTTTTTTTGAGAAGGCATGCGTGATTGCAGGACCAGCTTTACCATTCTGTGGATGATGATATCAGGATACCGCCTGATTGGAGACGTGAAATGGAGATACCCTGTTGTTGCAAGACCAAAATGCCCCAGATCTTCATGAGAGTATCTGGCCCTCATCAGGGCCCTTAAGATATGCTGATTGACAAACCCTTCGAGAGGACTGCCCTTATAATACTGGGTCAGGTCCTGCAGAATGGCCGGAATACGACTGCCTGTACGTATTGCACTGAAAAGACGGGCATGCATGCCCTTGTCAAACCCGATCTCCTTCAGCGTCGTTGCAAGTGCCAGAAGATCCTCGGTCTTCGGCTCTTCATGTATCCGGTATAAAACCGGCATCTGATGCTTTTCGAGGAAAGAACAGACAACCTGGTTCGCCAGCAGCATACATTCTTCGATAAGCCTTTCAGCCGGGCCTCTTTTTATCCGGTATACCCTGTCCACATCTCCGTCATGACCGATGGTAATCCCTACTTCAGGGATATCAAAGTCCAGGCATCCCCTTTTCCTGCGGATTCTGTAAAGGTTCATTGCCATCTTGTGCAGCATCATCAGCCTGTTCCTGATATCCTTATCCACACCTGCAAGAGGGTCTGCACCGGAAAGAAACGGGTTTACCTCTTCATAGGTGAGCCTGGCACGCGACCTGATAACAGCCTCGAAACATTCATATCCTATAATCCTTCCCCTCGGACCGAGATGTATCTCCACTGCCAGGGCCAGTCTTTCGGCATCGGGCTTGAGGCTCATGATACCATTTGACAGGATCTCAGGAAGCATGGGGATGGCTGCCTCGGGGAAATAGACACTGAAGGAACGGGCAAAGGCCTCTGCATCGAGAAGGGTCCCCCGCCTTACCACATGGGCCACATCGGCAATGGCCACGGTCAGCACAAATGTAGAGTCTTGAAGCCTTTCTATACCAACTGCATCATCAAAATCCTTTGCTGTAATGCCGTCTATGGTAAAAAGGACCCGGTCTCGCAGATCCTTACGTCCGGGGATTTCCCTGGCAAGATCGATCCGGGACACGAGTTCAGCCTGTCTTTCAACCTCATCGGAAAACCGCCAGGAAATCCCATGCTTGTAGGCCACAAACCGCAAATCGTCAGCTATGTCAGCTGGTATATCTAAAAGGCGCTCTATTCTGCCTGTTACACTCGTGGTCTTTTGGAGCCGCTTGGGCAGATCAATGGCCGCAAGGGCCACATCTCCATTCTTTGCGTCTCCATGAGAACCAAAAGGAATAATAATGGTATAGGGAAAAGAATCAAACGGCTCGAGCATTCCCCATTTTTTCATGGTCCAAAATCTTCCGCTCACCAGAGGCTTGGTCCTTTTATGAATACCGAGAACCTCTCCGCGCATGCCCTTCCTGTCTCTGTATGCCCACACATTCACGATATCCCCGTCGATAGCGCCCAGAAGGGATTCTTGCGGCACAAAGACGTCTTCTCCGCTTGCAGGTTCTACAAAGGCATATCCTTTCGGATTCCAGCTGAGCTTTCCCATTATCTTCATCGTAATCATTCAACCCCGGGCAAAGAAAAGGTATCATTGCATATTTGACCATGCAATGATAGAGGATAAGGCGATGATTTAACCGCATCCCATATTCGGATTATTGTGTAAAAAAAGAGATGAAAATATTAGCTGCACTCTCATTGGTTATTGTTTTTCTGACCCTTGTGTTTCTCCACTTCGGGAAAGAAATATTCAACAAGGACATGGGGGCATCGCTTACGAAGAGGACCAAGAAGACCGTTTTGATAAGCGATCTCCCCGGAGACCTCTATTCGGGCGAGACCCTTATCGGAAACTGGGTACTTTTTCTCCACTATCCCGACAAAACAGCCACCGTAAATATTTTCATAGATGACCACGGCAAGACATCAAGCAGAGACAAGGCCGTGATCAATGATCTGAAAACATCCGTAAATAAACAAGGTTCTGTAAAAATGGAAAATGATCTGATACGCATGGAAGGCGGCATAAACCCCGAATCAAACCACATAAGCGGTATGGCCATAATACATGGAGTCAAGGCGCCGGTACCCTTTTCCGCATTCAAGTTTGAACTGATAGAAAATGGCAGCCCTCAAGGCAATCCGGTCAAATGATAAAATCCCTGAAAAAAAAGCGGCTCTACGGCCCCGATGTAAAAATGGTATCCTCGGGTGTTACCATGTTGGTTGAAAAAACTTACAGAAACAGGGGATTGCCTGTCCGCATCCTCGGCATCATCCTGGTCTTCTGGGAACGATTCATCTATTTGAAGATTCAGGGAATCAAAGGGATCCCGGGACTCATGAAAAGTCCTGACAGGTATACACTCATCACCAGATACATGGGAGGGGATAACCTCAGGGATACAAAGATGCCACCCGGCAAGGAATATTTTGACGACCTGACCAGGCTGATCAGGGAAATGCATGCCAGCGGGGTCGTACACCTGGATCTGCGCAACAGAAGAAACTACGGCATGGACGATGCTGGGAATCCATACCTTGTGGATTTTGCATCGAGCATCTACCTGCCTTTTCCAAAGAGCTTGAAAAACCTCCTTTCGATCATAGACTGGATGGGATTTGCAAAGGTCAAAAAAAAGCTTGCCCCCGATCTTCTAACCCCTCGGGAAAAAAAGCTTCTTGACCTGGGAAATACGCTCAGTTCATGGTGGCTTCCCACAAAGGCCGTGCGACTCATACGCGAGCTTGTAAAAACCCTGAGGGGGTAAAGACCTTCCACTTGATCATGGTAGTATCATTGACAATTATTGAGAATATTATTGAGAATATTATTGTTTTTTTCCACCAATCCATATATACAGCTCAGTTTGTGTAATTATAGAATACGACCAACGAGAAAGGAGCCGCTAAATGCCGAGAATACGATCATTTAAGGGTATAAGGTACAACCCTGATTTAGTGGATCTTGGCAATATCCTATGTCCGCCTTATGATGTGATCAAGCCTGAAAAGATAGATGAATATTATGACAGATCCCCCTACAACGCTATACGGCTCGTCCTCGGCAAGCAGCTGCCAATAGATACGAAAGAGGACAACCGTTACTCCAGGGCAAGAGGGTTTTTCCGGCAGTGGCTTGAAGAGGGAATCCTGATTCAAGACAAGGTACCTTCGCTCTACTATCATGAACACACCTATTCCCATAAAGATTCTACGTTTACCAGAAAAGGCTTTATTGCATCAGCGCACCTTGATGATGACGATAAAAAATCCATCCGGCCTCATGCCTATACCCAGAAAGGCCCCAAACTTGATCGTTTGCGCTTGATGAACAAAGTACGCACGAACTTCAGCTCGATCTTCGGCATATATTCGGACCCTAAAAAACTAATAGAAACACATATCCGGCCCAGTCTCTCATCACCGCTGGCGGAATTTGACGACCCGGAAGATTCTCACAGGCTCTGGACAATTCAGGATCCATCAATGATCGAACAGATAAAAAAGATGATGCAGCATAAAAAAATACTCATTGCCGATGGACATCATCGCTATGAGACAGCCAGGATCTACAGGGACCGTATGAGGGCGGCAACAGGCAAAAAAGATGGAAATCAGAGCTTTGATTACATACAGATGTACCTGATCAACAAGGATGAGGGCATCAACATCCTACCCACACACAGGGTAATAACCGACAGTATGGGAGTCGGGCTCGTGGATCTGGAATACCGGATCAAGGAAATCTTCAACATGATCCCCCACGACAACAGAAAGGCCTTCCTTAATGCCCTGTCAAAAAGAGGACGCGGTTCGATCGGACTGTATGTACGGGGTATCCCCAGGTACTATCTTCTGGAGTTCTCAGGGAGTTCGGATATTGACCGGTACGTCCCGAGACACACCCATCCCCTGTTGAAAAACATGGATGTAACCCTCCTTCATGAATGCATTCTGGAACCTATTCTAGGAATCATTCCCGCGCTGGCAGACAAACGGATTATGTATACGAACAATCCGGAAGAGGCGCTCAATATGGTGTCTCGGGAAAAGGCGGACATTGCCTTTCTTCTCAATCCAAATACCATCGACGAGATCCTGGAAATCGCTGAGGCCGACCTCCTAATACCTCAGAAGTCCACATGCTTCCACCCAAAGGCGCCGGCTGGGTTGGTATTCCATTCTCTCGAATAATCCATACGTACACAGGCCAGGGCAAGGCGCACCTTACATCAGTGATTTATTCAACATTTTGCAGTTGAACATCTTCATGCTGAATAATATTCGGATATAGCCTTGCTCTGCAGGGGCGGCTTTCAGCCGCGATCGGATTCCTTCTGAAGGTGGAGTAATCGCGGCTAAAGCCCCCTCACAGGTTATTTTCCTTTTCAGCGCCAAAGAAGGAGGTCACGCAACTCCTGGATATCTTGCACCGATATGATGTGTCTACCACAGATTGAACTTGACTTCTTCTGAATGTATCTTCATATTTCGAATTATGGTTCGAAACAAGAATGCCAGCTCTGATCAAATGAGCAGGAAAGAGAGGGAAACAGCACTGCGTAAAGAGGGTATCCTTCTTGCCGCAAGGCAGATTTTCGAAAGTGAGGGCTATTTCAACGCCACCATGGCCCAGATTGCGGCCAAGGCCGAGTTCGGGGTAGGAACGCTCTATCAGTTCTTCCCCGGCAAACAGACTCTCTTTGCAGAGGTGATCATTACCGGCATAGAACAGTTCAAGCAGGGATTAAGGGACGCTGTAGCGGAGAAATCATCCTGGCTGGATCAGCTCAGGGCATTTGTTTCCTATCAGCTTGAATGGATTGAAAAAAATCCCGAGTTTCACCGCCTCATCTATGAAATATTCTACTCTCCCATACCGGATCTTGCACCCCATATCTTCGAGATATACAAAGACATCCACAAGGAAACCATGGGATTGCTTCAAAACATCTTTGCCCATGCGAACAGAAACAATGAGCGGTTTGACCCTGATCTCATGTCATTGATGATCCTGGGCATGTTACATGTTATCGGAGACACATGGTTTATGAATTTGCTCAACAAAACGCCGTCAAACTATATTCAAGGCATTTTGCGGGTTATTACAGGAGGGGAAATCAGTGAATAGAGGTATAATTTTAATACTAATCGGTTCTGTATTTTTTTTCATCGGCCAGGCCAACGCTTCGGATTACATGACCCTTGAAGATTCCATAAAAGAGGCGATTCAGAACAACCCGGCCATCAAGGCACAGGACCAGGAAGTCATGAGCAAGAACCTGGATCAGCGCTCCAGATTCGGCAGCATGCTGCCGAGTGTTACGCTCAGCTACGGGTATGCGAGGCTCAATGAGGAACCGGCCATGTCTACTTCTCCTCAATTTGAAACCTGGCGGCCGGTTGTAACCGGAAAAGGCACACAACCCACCGGAAGCGAATCCTTATATGCCTATACACCAGCCTCTCCGGGAAGCAAGGTCCCAATCGGTACGAGAGACAACTATGCCTTTTCCATCGAGGCGACACAGCCTCTGTTTGCGGGCGGAACCCTGTATAACAGCTACAGGATAGCGAAAAACAATTATCTTGCAGCAGACCTCGACAGGCAGAGCTTTGTCAGGGACCTGAAAAAGGAGGTAATCGATGCATACTATGGCGTTATCGAGGCGCGGCAGGTCTACGATGTCGCTCTCAGCGGCGTTTCTTCTATCAAGGCACACCTTGATGTGGCCAATGCCTTCTACAAGCAGGGTATGATCCCTAAAAACGATCTTTTAGAGGCACAGGTTAGGTACGCACAGAGCGAGCAGAATCTTATCATGGCGGAAAATGCAATAAAACTTTCCGAATCCAAACTGAATCTTCTTCTGGGAAGATCGCTTTCGGAACCCGTCGTCATAGACACTGAGATACCCATGGCAGAGATGGTAGAGTCCCTTGATGCATCTACCGAGACCGCTCTGACAGCAAGGCAGGAGGTCAAGACGCTCATGCTTCAAATAGAAAACGCCAACAAGGCGGTCACCATATCCAGGGCAGGCTATCTCCCGAGCATCGCTGCAAACTGCATCTATGAGAGAACCGGGGCTCACCCTGATGTCGAAGATGATTCATGGTCAATAGGGGTGGGAATGAGCTGGAATCTTTTCAAGGGGGGTTCGGACTACTATGAGGTCTCGAAGGCAAAGTCCCTCAGCAGCAAGCTGGGATATCTCCTTACAAACCTACAGAACATGATATCGCTCGAGGTCAAAAACGCCTATCTCTCTACACGCGAGGCAAAAGCGAGAACAACCGTGGCGGAAAAAGCAATTGACCAGGCAAAAGAAAACCTGAGGATACAGAAGGACCGCTACAACCTCCAGGTAGCAACCACGACCGAGGTTCTCGATGCACAGTCCATGCTCGATCAGTCCATGAAGAACTATATCTTCGCACGGGCAAGCTATGCAAAGGGCCTTGCGTCACTCCATGCTGCAATGGGAACCTTATAAAAGGAATGGCCATGAAAGTGCCGGTTTTACATTTTTATATCCTGCTCCTGTCCATAGGCGCACTTTCATGCAGCAACGACACTGTCCCCCCTGCCGCGGAAAATATGCCGTCATCTGCTATGGTCCCCAGGGTAATCATCCAGGATGTTATCGAAGGGCCAGTCTATAAGACCTACACCTCTGTGGGAAGCGTTGGACCGGAGGACATCGCCAGGATAATGCCGAGAGTTGAAGGCAGGATCGAGATCATCGCCGTCGAAGAGGGTGACCCCGTTGATAAAGATCAACTGCTCATGCTCATCGATACCTTTGATTATGAAAAAGCACTCGAGAAAACCACGGCTATAGCAAACCAGGCAAAGGCCTCCCTTGATCGCATCGCAAGGGATCTGTCGCGTATGCAGGCCCTGTATAATAACAACTCCATATCGGAACAGGTTTACCAGGAAATGCTAACCTCCTACGACCTGGCAAGATATCAATATGACCAGGCCATAAGCGCCGAAGCCCTCGCCCGAAGCAAGCTGCGGGAATGCTCTGTGAGATCACCCATATCCGGCATCGCAACCCAGAAGTTCGTCAATGTCGGAGAGCTTGCCAGCCCAGCACAGCTCGCATTCGTAATCATGAACATGGATACGGTAAAGGTGGAAGCTGATCTTCCCGAGGAGATCTACGGTTCACTCAAACAAGGCGGTACAGGGATGATAACCTTCGATGCCATCCCGGTCAAATCATACACCGGCAAGATTACCAAGATTTACCCAACCATCGATCCTGTAAGCCGCACCTTCAAAATCAGGATCATCCTGAAAAACCCCGGGCTCGATCTGCGCTCAGGCATGACAGCAAGGATCGGCGTAGTTGAAAAGACACGAGATCGCACCCTTTCGGTACCCAAATCCGCCGTAATTAAGGGGGAACAAGGATATTTCATCTATACGGTCATGGCCGATACCGTGAAAAAAAAGGTTGTGACACTAGGCATCGAGGGAGATGCGCTCTTTGAGATAACCAGCGGCATTTCACTCGGAGATCAGGTCGTCACAACAGGCCTGGCAGGGTTGAGAGACAACATGAAGGTAACCGTTCAAGAGACACCCGATCTAAGGGAATAGGCTATGAATATTCCTGAATTCTCGGTCAGAAGACGCATCACCATTTCCATGCTTGTCCTGATAATCGCCCTGTTCGGGGTGATATCTGTATCGGATCTTGGTCTCGATCTGCTTCCCGATCTGGAATTTCCTTTTGTTTCTGTCATCACAACCTATGAGGGTGTAGGCTCTGAAGAGATCGAGACCCTTATTACAAAACCGATTGAAGAATCCGTCAGTACGGTCGAGGGCATAAAAAAGGTCACCTCGGTAACCGTGGAGGGCATATCGAGCATATATTGTGAATTCCAATGGGGCACCAACCTTGATTTTGCCGCACAGGATGTCCGGGAAAAGATAAGCTGGATTACCGATTTTCTCCCTGAAGATGCAGACTCGCCAATGGTGTTGAAATTCAATGTCTCGGACATGCCTATCCTTGAATACGGGGTCATCGGCATGGAGAACACCTTCAAACTTAGACAATACATAGATGATGTAATGAAGCCGCGTCTGGAAAAACTCGAAGGCATAGCCTCTGTCTTTATCTTCGGCGGAAAACAGCGGGAGATTCAGATCATGGTAGATCCTCAGAGACTCAAAGCAACCGGGACATCCATAGACCAGGTGATCATGGGAGTAAGGGCTGGCAACCTGAATCTTTCGGGCGGCCATGTGGAAATACTGAAAAAGGAATATCTGATCCGTACGAAAGGATACTTTGCAAGCATGGACGAGATCAGAAACACCATCATTTCCATTTCCGGACAGGGAAAACCCGTACGCCTATCCGACGTGGCAATGGTCGAAGACACCTTCAAGGAAACCAGGGGTTTTGAACGCACAAACACAAAGCCTTCCGTCATAATAGCGATCATGAAGCAGTCGGGGGTCAACACGCTCAAGGCGGTCAACCGCGTCAAAGAGGAGCTGGCTGCACTGGAAAAGATCATGCCCGAAGACGTCTCTCTTCACATGATCCTGGATCAGGGCCGGCTCATCGACAGATCCATCTCAGCAACCGGTTCCAATGCCCTTATGGGCGGCCTGATCGCCATCGGAGTCATGCTGCTGTTCCTTCGCTCTTTCCGCCCTACCCTCGTAATTGCCCTGGCTATACCCCTTTCCATTATTGCCACGTTTATCGGCATGAATGCACTGGGATATACATTCAATATCATGACTCTCGGAGGGATAGCCCTGGGTGTGGGACTTCTTGTGGACAATGCCGTCGTGGTCATAGAAAACACTTTCAGGCACCTCGAAGGAGGCGCATCCCGGGCAGAGGCAGCGATAAAGGGAGCAACAGAGGTGGGGATGGCCATTACAGCCAGTACATTCACCACGGTTGCGGTATTTCTCCCCATGAGTCTTTCCCAGAGTATTGCCGGCAAGCTCGCCAGACCTCTTTCGCTTACCGTCTGCATTGCTCTGCTCTCATCTCTTTTCGTAGCGACATCCATTATCCCGGCTATAGCTGCAACCATATTCAAGAAGGGCAAAGGAGAATACGAGCGTATTGAGGGAGCCGGCTGGACGCAAAGCCTTCGGCTGAGATACTCGAAGATTCTCTCGAGTGCATTGAACCGGAGAGTTTACGTAATCGCAGGGGCTCTTTTTCTCCTGGTTGGAGCTATTGTCCTGACGAGGTTTCTCGGCACTGAATTCATGCCGAAACAGGATTTTCCCATTGCCGTGGTCGACCTGACCCTTCCTGTAGGGATGGTATTATCGGAGACCGATCATCTGGCCCGTCAGATAGAGGATATCCTCCTGTCAAGGCAAGAGGTGATCACCTGCGGGAGCATGGTCGGCATTACCGTGGATGCAAAATATGCAGCGGCACAGGGAGACACGACATCTGGGGTCAACAAGGCACGGATCTTTGCCCGGCTCTGTGATAAAAAGGATCGGGAAAAATCATCCGATACGGTCATCAACGAGGTGCGCGGCACTTTTCCCCAACTCGAAGGTGTAGAATTTACCTTTGAAGATCTTGCCGGGAGCATGTACGGAACCGGCAGTTCCCCGATCGAGATAAACATCTATGGTTCCGATCTCGACCAGCTCGACAGGATAAGTACCGAGTCTGTGTCAAAACTCTTATCCATACAAGGATTCAAGGACATAGACAAGTCGCTTAAAAAAAGCAAACCCGAACTGCATGTAATGATCGACCGGGAAAAGGCATCAAGGATGGGGCTCGACGTCAGCAGGATCGCCTCCACGGTAGAGACTGCCATGCTGGGAAAGGTCGTCAGCAGATACCAGGATGCAGGCGACGAGTATGACATCAGAGTGAGATTTGCCGAGAAGTTCAGGGAAACGCAGGACGCACTGAAGAACATTCACATCCCATCCCCCCTGGGATTCAGTCTTCCTTTATGGCAGGTAGCCGATCTCGAGGAAAGCCTGGGCCCCATAACGATAAACAGGAAGAATCAGAACCGGGTAGTGACCATTACTGGCTCCACGTTCGGCAGAGATCTCGGAAGCATAAGCAGGGATATCAGCACGACCATGAAATCCATCAGCATGCCCGAGGGATACTTCTATGATATCGGCGGAACCTATGAGGACATGCAGAGCTCGTTCAATGAACTGGGCAAGGCATTTATCGTGGCAATCCTCCTTATCTACATGGTCATGGCGGCCCAGTTCGAATCATTCACACAACCGCTGATCATAATGTTCTCACTGCCACTGGCATACGTCGGCATGATCCTGGGTCTTTTCATTACCGGGAAATCGTTATCCGTTCCCTCCTTAATGGGGCTTATCATACTCATGGGGATCGTTGTAAACAACGGGATCGTCATGATCGACTACATAAACCACCTGAGAAAGGCCGGCATGGAAAAGACTTCGGCCATCGTACAGGGTGCAAGTATCAGGCTGCGCCCCATTCTCATCACCTCGATCACAACGATAACTGCCATGCTCCCCATGGCCTTTTCTCAATCGGAAGGTGCCGAGATGAGATCGCCCATGGCTGTTTCCATTGCATTCGGCCTTCTCTTTTCTATGGTGCTCACCCTGTTTGTCGTACCCAGCGCATATTCGATCTTCGATTCAATCTCCCAGGCCCTTCGCAGAAAGGCACCCATAATCATCGTGGACAGAGAATAGACCACGCTTGATAGAGCATCGTCAAGTGTGCTAACCAAGGTTCATGAATAACAAACCGCTATTGAAAAATGAACTCTCAAAGATACTTGAATGTTCGCCATCCGAGCGTGTACGCAGCATCATCGATTCTCCATACACCAAAGAGATACTTGCACAGCTTTCCGCGCAGGAGGCGTATATGATTGTCAAGGATTCCTGGGGATCGGACAGCCAGATCCTGCTTCAATATATCCCTCCCGAGACTGTATGCCAACTTATAGACCTCGACTGCTGGGAAAAGGACAGCCTGTCCATCGAAAACGTCATGGAATGGCTCCTGGAAATCTACAATGCCTCTGCAGAGACCCTGCAGGAAACATTGAATGTCATCGACCTTGACCTCATAATCCTGCTCTTCCAGACAAACATGGAGGTAATACAGGTTGTTCCCACAGATGAAGATATCTCCGATATCCTCGCTCAAGGGTATGAAAGTTATGACGATGTGTACTTTTTCCGCTTTACCTGCGACGATGAAAAGATTCAGCTCCTAAAAGACATGCTGAGCCTTCTGTTCAGCCATTATCAGAACATCTTTTACGGCATAATGGAAGGTGTGATGTGGCAACTCAAAAGCTCCATGGAAGAGAATATATTCGAAAGACGGACATTCAGGCTCATGGAAATGGGGTTCCCGCCTCCTGACGAGGCCATGAGCATATACAGACGTACACCTCCGGAGAGACTGCTCAAGGCAGGAATCCGCAAGGAGAAGGTCCCTCTCATGGATATCTCTGAAAGCGTTCTGCCTTCACTTTATATGGACCATATCTCTGAAAACAAAGGGCTTATTGTAAAGGCACTGGAGAATTCCGATCCTCTGACAAGAGACCGTTTTATCTATGAAACGATCTACCTGTCGAACAAGATCATTATGGCAGATTATTGCTCGCTAAATGATATCAACGAGATCAGGAAAAGCATAGATAAGGCCACTTCGATTGCATCCCTGGGCCTGGCAGTTATCATGAAAGAAAACAAATCCGGCATCGATAACGTTCTGGAGGATGTAAACGCCGAGACATTATTTTCTCTGGGATACAATCTCGTGAGCAAACAGCAGCAAAGGCTCAAGACCATCCTCATGGACATAGACATATCCATGATACCTGAGAGCATGAACGAGTACGTAGACGGGCTCTTAGTGAAAAGACCCCTGTACAAAGATACTGATTTTTCAACGATTGAACAGCTCGACCAGGTAACACAAAGCATCGATCGGATAGACGCATTCTCCCGCATAATTAAAGATCTTGAATGGGACAAACAGATCAAGTTCCTCGA
>DSAD01000178.1 GCA_011372875.1 Deltaproteobacteria bacterium | reverse complement strand
TCCAGAAATGCCCCTTCGATAGTTATTCCGCTTTGAGAGGTTTCAGTGACCGTGTTGTCGAGGATTTCCTGGGAAGCGCTAGTTGTTGTTTGTGTAACCTCCTGCGTCATTGGTAAAAAGGAGGTTTCCACAGGGTCCTGATTTGTCTGGGGTGCCTGGGACAGGTCGGTATCTGCAGAAAAACCTTCATCGAAAGAGGAGCCCTCCTGAGAGTAATCAGCAGAGTCCTGTGAGGGGTCTGTTTCACTGTCCGTGTCAAGCCCTGCATCCACCGAGTCCGTGACTGACTCATCGGCGCCTTCTGTCGTTTCGACAGCTGTATCGCCCTGGTCACCTGTCTGGCCGGAATCCTGTGAATCATCTGTTTCTGTCGAGGCATCTTCATCATGCGGTTGAGTCTCTTCATTATCGGATGCCTCATCTGAGCTTTCTTCCCCGGTTTTATCGGATGTCTGCTCCTGGTCACCTCCTGATTCATCTTCCCCGGCCTCTTCCTCTTCAGGCTCATCTCCTGAGGTCTCTTCCTCGCTTGAATCTTCCTGATCGGAATCAGAGCCCATGTTTTCATCGATGTCCGAGAGTTCATCAGTGCTGAATCGTCGGGGCGGTTGGGGAGGCGTGTCAGGGGAGAGGATGCGGGTGCCGAAGCCAGCCTTTGTGATGGCCACGCTGCCGGCGTTGTTCATGACATCGATACCCTTTCCGCCTTCAAATACCACGATGAGCTGTTTCCCTGAAACCTTGCCCGCATACATGGATCCCCTGATCCCGATAGTGGCCGCCGGGGTCTCGGTGATGAATTCCTGAGAGTTCTCCCTGGTGATGGCACCGCCCATTACCCTGAAGACCCCTTCCTTCACCCTTGTCTTCATTGCCCCTGTTTTCTCATCGGGATTCCAGTGATATTGAGTGATCTCGATTTCGCTTGCACGTCCGATACTGATGATAGTGTTGTCGGTAAAGAGTATCTGAAGGCGGCCTTTCGGTCCTGTCTTGAGTACATCATTAATAAACACCGGGCTTTTTATGGCAAGGGTGCGGGTAGCGCCCTGCGTGTCAAATGCTGTTGCTCTGCCGCGTATCGCAACCACGAAACCTGCCTGATCCTGTGTTTCCTGTGCCGGAAGCAGAGATGAACCGAGAATGAACAATGCCAGGGTAAAGATGCCGATAAATATTTTCTGCTTCATAAAAAGTCCTGTATGCATAATCAGTCATGCCCCCCGGTTTTTATACGAGTCTCTGCAGGATAGATCGGCACAAAGAAAAGATTTGTTGAACTGTAATGGGAGGATCCCATGCATGCTTATTGTCCCGGAGATTCTTATGCAACATCTTGTGCCGGAGAAGGAACAAACACTATGGGAGAGCCTTTATGCCGCGATTTGGCGACAACCATAAGAGATAATTCCGCGGCTTGAAACCTCTCCCGCAGAACAAGGCTATGTGCAACATTATGAACTTGTTCAACTTAAGGGGGATAGTTAAGGCAAAGCCTAGAAGACAAAAGACACACTGCAGGAATTGACGTTTTTTGTATAGGTGTACAGTTCTATGTTTGAACGGGCTCTGGTATAGGTATATCCTGCATTGAGAATGACGGTGGTGTTTGATGATCCTGATTGCCACAGGGATTTTGCCATGCCGAGGGTGTAGTACTGGACATCGTCCCTTCTCTTTTTGTTGAACAGCGTGTTTGTCTCCTTGTAGTTGCTTCCCTGATAACAGTGGTTCGCAAGGAAAATGAATCCCCAGGGAAGCCGGCAATCATAGCTCGCGACTGTGCTGATGCGGGTATAGGAATTCATATCCTCTTTTGCATTTTCATATTCCCAGCCCAGGCTGGTGGTAACGCGGTTGGGACCGAATGTCAAGACAGGGCCGAAACCGAGGCTCGTTGTGATAGAGTCCCTCTCAAAGGTGTTCTCGAAGTTCTTTTTCCTGTATCTGGCATCAGCCTTCAGAAGGATCTCGGGTCTGAGTGCCATGCTTATGGATGTGCCGGCCCCGTACGAGCGTTGATACCGTTTGGAATCCAGGCTCAGCTGATTGGCTGTTCCGTAGATGTCCATGGACAGGGCCTTGGCCTTAAGAGACAGTCCTGCCTTTAAATCGAGCAGATTGATATCGAGGTTTTCACTGTAGCGGTAGGCCGCATTGTAATCAAGAATAGAAATATTCCATGAGGCGATGCTCTCGGAAGGCTTGTACAGGTAGTTGAGGTTGAACAGGCTGCTGCGTATCTGGTCTCTTGCTGCCCGGTCTACACTGACCGGTATCAGATCTCCCAGTGCGGTTGATATCTCCACCTCGGAGCTTGCCGGGGCGATATTTGCATTATCGTCCCAGTCGACGCCGAGGCTGATCCTTCCGGACAAGAAGTGCTCCTTTATGGATAAGCTGATGGCGTTTAGATAGAGCTCGATGTTTTTCTTCACGTTTTCAGGAGGATCGGTTGCAAGCACCTCATCGAAGTATTGTCTGGCTGTCTCGACAGAACCGAGATTGTAGAGACTGCGTGCCATCTCCAGCTTTACCCTTATTGCGTCGGGCCTGGCAATGAGTACGCGCTCGAATGCCATGACCGCGGCCTCATAATCTCTGCTTTCGAATGCAGCCCGGCCAAGCAGGAAATTGATATCCGGGTTTTCAGGATCATGCTTGAACAGCTCGTAGAGGCCCTGGTATGCCTTGTCGAAATCCCTGTTTTCAAGGTCTCGTTTTGCCTGTTCGAAGGTATGTTGTTCCTGTGTTTCTGCTGCATAGAGGAAGGATTGACCAAAAAGGAAGATGACCGTGACCAAAAGGAGCAACATGACCGCAGATACGAAGAGGCCCCGGGATCTGCCGATGTATGTCCCGGTCTCTGCCGATGCGGTATGTACATGTGTATTTGTCATAAAGCCTTGCCTGTAATGTTTCTCTTTATAAAACATCGACTGTGCGGGATAAGATTATTAGAAGTTTTTCATTCTTATATGTATTTATTCCCGGTTGAGGAATTCCATCTCCTGTTTCATGCGGGAGAGTTCGGCTGATGTGATTCTCAGGCGGTGGGCAAGTATCTCTGAGAGAAGCCTGTAATAGACAGCCTCGAACTCGATCTTTTCCTTTGGTTCGAGCCTGTCCAGGAATGACCCGTCAATGGCGAGGCAGGTGGTGTCTGTGGAGGCATATACCGAGGCCGATCGTGCCTCACCGTCGATCACAGCCAGTTCGCCGAAGGTCCCGCCCCGGGCATCGAGCCTGGCTATCTCTTCCTCATCCTTGATGACCTTTACCTGGCCTTTGAGGATAACGTAAAGCCAGCAGTCATATTCGCCCTCACGGGTGATCACCTCGTCTTTTTCATACCTGCGCAGTTTGCTCAGTTCCAGAATCTTCCTGATAAACCTGTCTTCATAGGACTCGAGAAACGGGATCTTCTTGATGCTTTCCATGATGTCGTCACGGTCTTTCAGATATGATGATTCCTGCATATCGACCTCCGTATATCCTCTCATCGGTATCCGGCGTGCCGGAGTTTACCTGTTTGGAAGGAATCTGCTCTGAAGTATAATCGGCCGGATCCCGGTTTGTGATCTTTACTGTGGATGCATGGATCCGATCGATCATGTCATCGCTCACAGGCATTAAGAACATGAGGTATCTTCTGCTCCTCATTTTGCATGAAACTGTAATCGCCAGATCCAATGCCTTAACTTGATGATCTTCCACGAAGCTTTCCTGCGGGCGAATTCTCTGATCGAAGATTGTCTGAATTCAATGAGACATCTTTCTGCACTCCAGATAGAAGCGTTTCTCATCGGCATTTCCCATGGAAAAGGTCTTTCTCGGCAGGGCCCCGTCAAGGAGAATCGTCCTGAACAGGTCGTGCTTTGATATGGCAGGGAGGAAAAAACCCATGTTGCCCGGTTTTGTGCCCAGGGCTGTGACGATGTCGTCCCCGTGGATATAGTCGATCTTTGCCCCGGGACTGATGCGGATGAATGCATCCAGAAATGTCTGCAGGGTCCCTGCTTCGAGGTTCAATGACGGGTTGTCTATGTGTATTGTTCCGCAGACCTTCTCCGAGACAAAGGGGATCTTGTGAATACCAGAGCCCTTGCCTGGAAAGAGGTTCAGCTCCTGCAGGCTGCACTGGCTGTATGAGAATGACTGGCCCTGTTTTTTCAGGAATGCATTCATCTTTTCAAGAAGATCGAGGACCGGTACGTTGAAGACAACCCTGTGTATGGGCTCGAATACGAGGCCTGCATCGTGAACATTCACGAGCTCCACGAGAGAGTGTCTGGCAGGGTGTTCCATGACGGAGTCCTTGTCTTCAGCGCTGTTTTTTATCTGTTCCCATACGGACTTGGCCGTTGCAAGAGAATGGTTGCCGTCTCCCATTGCATACAGAAGGACATCTTTGCCGGTTACCCGGTATTTTTTCGAAAAGGTCTCGGGATCGGCAAGTTTTGCAAGGTTTATTGCTATCTCGTCCATGATCTCTTTCTTGTCGATCATGTATCCTTTAATATGGCCGCCGCCCATCATCAGTTCGAAATCGTAGACCTTTTCGAGGGTCTTGTGGAACAATGGTTCGATAACGGTCTTGTCAGGATCATCGATGAGCACCATGATGTGCGGCAGTTCAAGCGGTGCATGAGCGCGGATCTTGACCCTTGGCGGCAGTCTGTCGATGACGGTTCCCTCGGTTGCGCGGATAAGGCTCGTTGAGCCTTCACTGAAATCGTATTTTTCAAGATCAAGGGCCACGATCAGGCCTTTTCTTGAAGGTGTCCGGGATGTCTGTCTGTCTACAAGGATGAATCCGGGCTTCATGGGGCACAGCGTCCCATCGCTGAGGTAGGTTTCCATGCGGGTCCTTATTGCGTGAGCTGTCTTTTCATGGTCTATCTCTTCAAGGTATGCCTCGGGCACGATGAGGCTGAGAGTGGAAGGACTGCCGTTCACCAGGTCTCTGACCCTTTCCCAGTACTTGGGCTGCGAGGTGTACTGATCGCATGCCACGACAGCCCATCTGGTCAGATCCGTTCCCTTTCCGGGCAGGAGAATCTCAGGGACGTGCAGGGCGATATTTTCATAATTCATGATGTAGGTGCCTTCTCTTTCATTGTCCCGGCCAACCTCAGCCGAGGTCGATCTTGTTGTATCCGTCTGCAAGATGGGTATTTACATGGACTACCCCTTTGTTGAGATCCTTCAGGGGATAGTCATCGGTTATCTCGGGAAGATTGTCTGCGTCTTTCTGGCTCTTGAGTACCGTGCCCGCAGGTACATACCTGCCTGTGGGTATGCTCACGCCCATGATTATGCAGCCGGGTTCTACCACGCAGTTGTCTGCGACCTTGGCCCTGAACACCAGCGTCTTCATGCCCACAAAGGTGTCGTCACCCACATAGGCAGGTCCGTGGATCTGTACCTGGTGGGCGAGAGATACCCTTTTGCCCACATAGACAGAGAACTTTTTCCCGTCAGCCTCGACAAGGTTCGCCTCTATGGGATGGCCGTCATGTTCCGTCTCGAGAGCATGGAGGATAACCCCGTCCTGCACGTTCGATTCGTCGCCTACATTGATAGGCTGGCCTTCATCGCCGCGGATGGAGGCAAACGGAGAGACCAGAACCCTGCGGCCGATGAAGACATGACCTATGGCCGTTGAAAGCGGATGGATATATGCGCTCGGATCGATCTGCGGCATATACTCATTCTGACAGAAATCCGTGATGACATTCTTGTGAATCATGGCTTTACTCCTCTTTTTAGTGACGTAATGGCCTGCATTATTGTGCAGCGGCTATTTATACCAGACTTCTCCCTGTAGTTGTCAATTAGTAGTTTTATCCCGCAGTGTGCATTGAAGTCAGAACAGTCCCTCAGGAGAGCGGCTATATGGCGCGATATTGTTTTTGTGCATTGTTCTAAAAAAAGATCGCGGCAGGAAAGCCGAATCGGACGCACGAAGATGCGCCCGATTCTGTGAGGTTCAGGATCGCTTCCTCGACATCTTAAGGTATGCGGTTTTTAAGGTCCGGCATGAGCTTGCTTTTCTCCGTGAGGGCTTTCATACCCCCATCCTCCTTTCTTGAGTCTTTGCAGAACTTCAGAAAGGTTAACCCTGGCTACCACTTGGTGTCCGATAAAGTCGCGACCAATACACATTTTTCCAGTATCTTGCCCCTGCATCACTTCACTGATCCAGCTCATCCTCTGCCGGCTGCTCAGACGGTTTCAGCACCAGGACCCTGGTATAGTGTTTTTCGATGTTCTTCCTCTGAAACGGCATGGACCGGTAGTTTCCGTCGAGCCATTCGTGAATGCCGTCATCATAGTGGGGGCTGGCAGGGTTGTCTGACTGGCCGGTGCTGTTTACAAGGAACAGGGGTTCAGCCAGGCTGAAATCCACGATCATGCGCATCGCAGGGATCAGCCAGGTGTCAAAGTCTTTTGCCATGCTGTATGCGGAGACATTGAGCGTTGTGTGGTCCCCCGGGGCCGGGAAAGGACCCCTGTTGAAGTAGGGAGACAGGAGCTTCATGCCTGTTCTCTGGACAAATCCCATGTTCGAGGCCATCTTTGATTCCTCAGTCTCAAAATAATAGGTGTGGAGTCTTCCCCAGTTCCATTTTTCACGGTCTTTGCCCAGATCTTTTTCTAGAAGTTCTATGGAGTCTGCTAGCGACTTGGCCAGTATCCGGGCCTTTGTCTCCTTCTGTGGGGTTTCGATGTTGTCCCACAACGGGCTCTCGTCGCCGCGTACGCTCAGGTGGTCCGATGGAGCGCAGTAGCCGTGAACAGCATCTGACAGGAGGCTTTTCCATGCGGCGGAATCTCCCGGGCCAAGCTCGTCGTAAAATGCATTGTGTGTTACAGCATGAAGAAGAGCGCCTGAAATACATGCCTTGGTTGATTCAACGCTCATGATGCCGTCAAGACTCATGAGCATTTCCAGTGCCTCCCTGGCTTTTATCTGCCGCGAGCTGTCTTTCCAGGAGTCTATCTCATCTTCGATCCCTTTTCTCAGATCCGTATCATTCATGGTGTCGTGCAGCTCAGGGACGTACAGGGAGAAGATGTCACGCTGCATGTCCATGCAGGTCTCCAGTGAAACCCTGTCTGTCGAGGTGATGATCTGCTCTATGCGTTCAGCTCTTTCGGGCCAGTACCACGACGACGAGAGGATGTGGGGGAAATCTGCAGGCACGGTGCGGTTGTTTGCCGTACCGATGAACCCTTCGGGAGGATTCAGTGACCAGGGGTGCAAGGAGGCATCGAGGAACCCTGTCCAGTCATACTCGCCGTCCCATCCGGGTGAGGGCATGAGACCGCGGCCTTTTTTCCTCAAGGGATATCTGCCGGTCACCTGCCAGGCGATATTGTCGCGGTCTGCGATCACCATATT
This sequence comes from Deltaproteobacteria bacterium, assembly GCA_011372875.1. Lineage (GTDB taxonomy): Bacteria > Desulfobacterota > Desulfomonilia > UBA1062 > UBA1062 > DSAD01. The sequence goes on along the minus strand of DSAD01000178.1, from coordinate 5,013 downwards.
GAGAGAAATGCCGCGTATCTGCCTGGCATTGAAAAGCGCCTCCTCAACGCTGCGGCTTGTGTTGAGATTGAAGAATGCGTCTATGCTCTTGTCTCCGGGCTCGAACACAGCCCAGCTCAGGGACAGCCCCACAGGAAGATCTGTTTTTGGAGGCTGGAAGATGTTCTTTGGCGATTCCGATAACACCTCGTTGAGCAGTGGGCCATGTATGGTCTCGTATACGGTGATTGTGAGCGGTTCTTCTCCCCTGATCCTCAAGACCTCTTCTCTTTTTACGGCCGGTATCCATTCCCCCTTGTACAGATAGTGAAGTCCGTTGTGTCTTCTCTGAAGCTTTTCGAGAAAGATGTCCTGGTTGTCCGCCATGACCATGGTCATTCCCCATGCGATATGACCGTTGTACCCGGCGACGATGCTCGGCACTCCCGCGACACACACACCTGCGGCCTCGAGGTCGTTGCATCGTATGTGCATCAGGTTCCACAGCGAAGGCAGGCCGAGCATGAGATGCGTATCATTGGCCAGGATGCTTTTTCCGCTGACGGTACGCTGTCCTGATACGGCCCAGTTGTTCGACGCAGCCACACTGATCATGCCCAGGTCCTTGAGGGTCTCATGCACTCTGAGCGTAAGGGCAAGGGAAGGGACCGTGTCTTTCAGGTCAATGCCTGCAAGCTTGCGCGCCTCTGCCAGGGGTACATCTTCATCAGGATGGACGGGGAAGAACCATGCCGTTTTTTCATGCCCTGCTGCCTGAGCTATATTGAGGACATTGACCTCCTCATGGAGGTTGAATGAAAGCGCCAGATTTACGAATACGAAGATGGAAATGGAATCGATGGGTTCCCACCGTTCAGGTACATATCCGCTGAGCGCAAGGCCGGGCGGGAGTGCGTCTTGATACTGTTCCATATAGGCATTGACCCCGTTGCAGTAATGTCCCAGCAGGGCCTTTCTCTCTTCGGAGATCTCGCTGTACAGGATGTCGGCCGCCCTGACAAGGTTCAAGGTGCGGATGTAGGTGTCGAGGTCAATAGTTGTCCTGCCCGCCATTTCGGAGAGCCTGCCGCGGGATATCATTTTCAGGCCGATCATCTGGTTCAGCCTGTCCGATGCATGCACATATCCGATGGCAAAGGCGAGGTCTTCCATGGACCGGGCATCGATATAAGGGATGCCCATGTCATCGCGCCTGACAGTCACATCCTCTTTCAGCCCATGTATGACGATCTCTCCTTCCATGGGGCAGAGGGTATCTGCAAAGTGACGGTCGAGCATCCCGGTGCATCCGCTCAGGACGATCAAGGCGCACAGAAGAGAAACTGACCACAGTCGATGATCATAATGCCCGGTTGGTTTCATGATTCCTCCTGTAGAATGATTTTGCCATGCATGTACTGCACGGCTGTCCCGGAAATCTCGACCCTGTCATTGAGATCCTCGCAGAACAGTTCACCGCCCCGGCTGGATACCTGATACGCATGGAGATTCTTTTTGTTCAGCCTTTTCGACCAGTAGGGTATGAGCGCACAGTGGGCCGATCCGGTAACAGGGTCTTCGTCTATGCCGAGGGCCGGGGCAAAGAAACGGGATACAAAATCAACGCTGCTGCCCGGCGCTGTGACGATTACTCCCCGCAGGTCAAGATTTTTCAGCAGGTCCATCTTCGGCTTCAGGCCTGTTATATCTGCTTCGGTTTCAAAAACAACGAAATAATCCTCGCTTTTAAGAACCGAAGACGGGATCTTTCCCAGTCCCGCGATCAGCTCTTCCGGTGCAGCACAAGGAACCGGGGGCTGGGACGGAAAATTCATGCACAGTCTGTCTGCTTTCTTCTCCACACTCAAGGGCCCGCTTTTGGATTCGAAGGTGACAAAACCGCATGACGGGTCAATCTGTGTAAAGAGAACAAACGCACTGGCAAGGGTTGCATGACCGCACAGGTCAACCTCTGCTTCCGGGGTGAACCAGCGTATATGATATCCATTTTCCTTGCTGAGAAAAAATGCAGTCTCAAAAAGATTATTTTCCCGGGCTATGGACTTCAGGGTCGCATCATCGAGCCATGCCTCGAGAGGGCACACCGCTGCGGGGTTTCCCGTGAAAACACTCTGTGTAAAGGCGTCGATCTGATAAATGGGGATCTCCATTTCTGATAACCTCCTCATTATTGTATATGGTAATTGTGTGCGGCAAAGATACCACCCTTTCCGTGTTTTATCCCCATATTTTGCGGTAGAAGCATTTTCTTTGATCTAATTGATGTACATCGCTTATTTTGTGACTCGGGCCATCCATGCCCCTCGCCCTTCGGGCAATCTGCGATTGTCCAATTCGTCAACCCCTGACGAATTGTGGGAGCGGCTTTCAGCCGCGATATTATTTCGTATGAGTTGCGGAAAATCGCGGCTTAAAGCCGCTCCCACAGGGATTATGTCTTATATTTTGCATAATATGGGTTCGTTCGGGTGATACGCAAGCTGCTTGCGGCGAGGTGCTTTATTAGTCCCTTATTCTCCTGTTGTTGAAGTCTGGATAATCCGTGCCTTGGGAAAGACCATAAAGAATCGGGGCACCCTGAAGGCGGATATTATCCTGCCCTTTGTGAGATCCGGAAACAGCGACTCTGTTGACTTGAAATCCACAAGGCGCGCAGGTGAAATGAAACCCCTTGCCATCAGCAAAGTGAGATATGTCTTTTCATCATGAATGTGTGCAAGCGTATGCCAGGAACGAGGAATAATGCCCGTTGTCACGGGCAAGCTCATGGCACTTGAGCGGAAGGTAAACTCGGCAGCTGTCGCGCCGTCCTTGACGATGCGGATGCATTCGGTCGATTTATCCTTTACTTCATGTTCAAAGCCTGCAAGCTCTTTGGGGATGCCCCAGTTCTTCTGACCGTTGACGACACTGTCCATGGTTGAGACGAAGATCTTTGTGATGGAGAAAAACCTTCCTTGCGTAAAGGAGAACATGCCCGGTATGAACAGAAGTTCCCGATACGGGCCCGCATCGCTATAGCTGTAGTCGACATACATTACAGTGCCGAAGCCCCCGGCGAACGATCCTATGAGGGGTTCCGGCACAAAGCCGCCGGTTTCCACAAGACCTTTCGGTAATCTCAAAAGGATAATGTATCCCGATCCCATGAGCGCCCACGGTGCAGGGGCATCTTTGATCTCTCGATTCTCCATTTTAAGAAACTCCTTCTATGACACATAGTGTAGGATGAACAGCCATTGTTATACCTTGTAGAGCAGGTCGATATATCCTTTGAGCATGTCGCCCACGATGCTCCTGTCAGGCATTGTTGCAGCCATACCGTATACAGGGGCCATGGAGCCCTTTTCATCGGGGTGGGCCTTCACGTAATTCACCGCTGAGCGCAGGTCTTCAAGGAACCGCCCGGCAACGCCTCTTTGCGTGTGCCTAAGCGTCACGCAGATATGGATGCACGACGGCTTGTGAAGGCCGTTGAGGCCCCAGTTCCTGCCGGTCATGTAATCCATGACACGGTATATGTTCAGCCTGTCGGAGCCGAAGGCGATGACCCACAGCGGATCGCCGAAGATTCTGAGTTCCGGTATCTGCCCGATACCGTCTTTTATGGTCTGCGCTGTTTTCAATATGCGCTTTGCAGCGTCAAGGTATCCCTTTTCTCCCATCGAGACCATGGCTGCCCAGCACGCTGCACTGAGCGCTCCGGGCCTGCTCCCGGCAAAGGTGGGCGAGAAGTAGAGGCCTCCCGGCCAGTCGGTTGTGGTAAAGTACTGGTAGCGGCGCAGATCCTTTCCGCGGTACAGGATAACCGAGGTTCCCTTTGCCGCATATCCGTATTTGTGGGTATCCGCGGAGATAGAGGTAACCCCGGGCAGTGAGAAGTCGAAGGCAGGGACATCGTAGCCCAGCCTTTTTGCCCATGGCAGGATAAAGCCGCCCAGGCAGGCATCCGTGTGGAACCCGATACCTCGGCTGCGAGCCAGTTCGGAGAGCTTCTCTATGGGGTCCACCACGCCGTGGGGAAAGCTCGGTGCAGACCCGACAAGGGCGATGGTGTTTTTTGTGATGGCCTTTTGCGCTGCCTTTACGTCCGCCCGGAATTCTGAGTCCACCGGGATATGGATGAGTCTTATCCCGAAATACTGAGCTGCCTTGTCAAAGGCTGCATGGGCGGTTACCGGGGCTATTATCTCGGGTCTTGTGATCCTGAATTCTTCTCTGGCACGGTCCCGGTAGGTCTTCATGGCCAGCAGGATGCTCTCTGTCCCGCCCGACGATACCGTTCCGCATATCTCACAGGGATCTTCGGTATTGAGTGCACCGAGCATGCATGCAGTCATGGAGACGATCTCGGACTCGAACTTGGTTATGGAAGGCCAGATATCGCTGTGCAGGGGATTGCTCTGCGAGCTGATGGCATAGACGGTATTGAGAAAGTCAATATGCCCCTGATCGCCATGGTAGACAGCGCCCGATACATAGCCGTCTTTCCATCTCTCCTCTTCAGCGGATTTGAGCCTTTCCATGTCCGAGATGATCTCCTGCCTGCTCACGCCCTGTTCAGGCATTGCCGCATAGGTTTCGTAATCGTTTCTGTAGGGTTTGAGCGTGGTTTCAAGTCTTTCCATGATTCCGGCATATTCCCTTTCAATGCGTTTCTTTATGAACGGGATATTCTTCAGTTTTTTAAGTGCCGAACGGACAATTCCTGCTCCGGCCAGGCCTGCCAGGGTTCTGATATTTCTTTTCACATACATTATTGTCTCCTCGGTTTTTACCTGTACCGTACATCTTTGACCTAAAAACAGCATTTAGCAGTTGAATAAGTTAATGGTCTATAATATCCGAATAAATTCCTGCTCTGTGGGAGCGGCTTCAGCCGCGATTGGTTTTTCCTGTGTTGTCTCGTAATCGCGGCTGAAGCCGCTCCCACAGAGTTCATTCATCAGAGTTCATTCATCAGAGTTCATTCATTTTTCTGTGCAAAAGGTAGGTTTAACCCCATATCCTGTT
>DSAD01000173.1 GCA_011372875.1 Deltaproteobacteria bacterium | reverse complement strand
TACCGTCTGTGTTTCGATATCTTCGGTATCGGATTCAAGACAGCAGACCGTATAGCCGCACATCTGGGGATGGATCCTGAGTCTCCTGTCCGTGCAAGGGCCGGTTTACTTTATATTCTGGAGACAGTCTCACACAAGGGACATATGTGTTATCCCAGCGAAGATCTTGTTAAGGAAACACAAAGTATTCTGTCAATATCAAGGGTTGCCATACAAGACGCGCTTGAGATTCTCAGTGCACAGGGACATCTTGTTTTTGAGGAGAAAGAGGGCAGGAGCTTTGTATATCTTAAGAGACTCCATGATGCGGAAAAAGAGGCAGCCAGATTGCTCAAGGCCTTTGTGAATGCCGATATGCTTTCAATTGTCATGGATACGGACAGTGCCCTTTCCTGGTTCGAGTCGGGAGAGAGTATCATACTTGCTCCTGAACAGAGAGATGCCATTGCAAGCGCAATAGTCAAGAAGGCACTGATTGTCACAGGTGGGCCGGGAACAGGAAAGACAACGCTTATAAAAGGTATAATTAAGATATTTGAGAAAAAACGGGCCCGCATTCATCTGTGTGCCCCGACCGGCAGGGCTGCGAAACGCATGAGTGAGGCAACAGGCCTTGAGGCAAAGACCATACATCGTCTTTTCGAGCTCTATCCTTCATGCATGGCTGATGAGTATTGCCGGGAGCGGGAACTTGAGACCGATTTGCTCATCATAGATGAGGTATCCATGATGGATACCGTACTCTTTGGTCATGTTCTTAGAGGTCTTCCCCTTCATGCACGGCTTGTCCTTGTGGGTGACGCAGATCAGCTTCCCTCTGTCGGTCCCGGGAATGTGCTTCATGATATTATCAGATCAGGTCTCGTAAAGACAATACGTCTGGAACGGATATTCAGGCAGTCACAAAAGAGCCTGATCGTGATCAATGCCCACCGGATAAATAAAGGGCTGATGCCCTTTGAAAAAGTTCAGGAAACACTTGCAGATTATTTTTTCATTAAACGACAAACCCCGGACCATGTCCTTGAAGTAGTCAAGGACATGGTAGCAATAAGGATTCCTGCCAGATTCGGATTCGATCCTTTTGCCGACATTCAGGTTCTCTCGCCCATGCATCGGGGTCTTCTGGGTGTCTCAAATATCAATTCCGAACTGCAGAGACTCCTCAATCCCTCGGACAAGGGCCTCTTAAAAGGGTCGCAGAGGCTTAACAAGGGAGACAAGGTGATGCAGATCCGGAATAATTACGATATGGGAGTGTTCAACGGTGACCTGGGCAGGATTGTCCTTGTTGATCCTGAAAAGAAGACCCTTGATGTCGATTTTGACGATAAACGGATCAGATATGAAAGAGAGGATCTCGATGAACTGATGCTTGCGTATGCCTGTTCGATTCACAAATCTCAGGGTAATGAATATCCTGCTGTGGTAATTATAATGCATACGCAACACTATATCATGCTTCAAAGAAATCTGTTATATACCGCAATAACGAGGGGGAAGTCTCTGGTGGTTGTGGTTGGAAATACAAAGGCGATCGCCATTGCAGCCTCGGGCATAACAAAAGCTCAAAGATATACCATGCTCACAGAACGTCTAATATGACGAGCATTGAGAAAAAAAGGACAGTGCGTTTCATATGGATAAAGAAAAAGGACCGGCAACCCACAATCAGAAAATGCCTATCTACAATAAGGATTCGGATCTGCTGGTAATTCGGGACCTGCACACCCATTTTTTCACTCCCGATGGTGTTTTAAGGGCCCTGGACGGCGTGGATCTGCGTCTGCCAAAGGGGAAAACCCTCGGGCTGGTAGGGGAATCGGGTTGCGGAAAGACTGTTCTTGCGCTTTCCATCCTTCGGCTGATACCAGATCCCCCCGGCCGGATTGTAAAGGGAGAGATACTATTTGAAGGGATAGACCTGCTGAGTCTTGACGAGCGGGCAATACGGGATGTGCGAGGGAACAAGATATCGATGATATTCCAGGAACCCATGACATCTCTGAATCCAGTTTTCACCATCGGGTCACAGATAGCCGAGGTGGTACTTCTTCACCAGCATAAAAGGGCTGCAACGAAAAAACAGGCTCTCGATGTGGCCATGGATATGTTGAAGATAGTTGGTATCGCTTCACCGGAAAGCAGGATCAACGACTATCCTCACCAGTTAAGCGGCGGAATGTGTCAGCGTGTCATGATTGCCATGGCCCTTGCCTGCAGACCGGCACTCATGATAGCCGATGAACCGACCACAGCCCTGGATGTAACGACCCAGGCGCAGATCCTGAATCTCATGAAAGGCCTCCGTGAAGAGATAGATACCTCGATCCTCCTGGTCACCCATGATCTCGGTGTGGTTGCGCAGTCATGCCATGAGGTTGCGGTCATGTATACGGGCAATATAGTGGAGTCTGCCTCTGTGGAGGATATCTTTTCCTCACCTCTTCATCCCTATACAAGGGGCCTGCTGAGGGCTATCCCCAGGATCGGAGGGCTTCGATCGGGCGAGAGCCTGCAGGCCATAGCCGGGAATGTACCCACATTAAGGGATATACCCAAAGGCTGTACGTTCAACAACAGGTGTCCAGAGGTTATGGATATCTGCCGGGGTGAATATCCACCGGTATTCAGGCCAAAGGCCGATCATATGGTGAGATGCTGGAGGTCTGCGAACTGATGGAAAACCTCCTTGAGATCAGAAGGCTGAGGAAATCATTTGCCATCAGGTCCGGCGTATTCAGAAAGATTACCGGGTATGTCAATGTCCTCGATGATGTGGATCTCGATGTGTACCCCAACGAGACACTCGGCCTTGTAGGAGAATCAGGCTGCGGAAAGACCACAATGGCAAAAATCATCCTTGCGCTCGAAAAACCCGATGCCGGCAACGTGGTTTTTGATGGAGCCGACATACATGAGGCAAAAGGACAGACGCTTGCGCAGATTCGAAGAGGGATTCAGGTGATTTTTCAGGATCCTTTCGGGTCTCTTAATCCGAGGAAAAGGATCTCATCGATCATTTCCGAACCCATGATTATCCATAAGACAGGATCGAGAAAGCAGAGAATTTCGCGCTGCGTGGAACTCCTGAACATGGTAGGGCTCAGTGAGGATATGCTTACCAGGTATCCTCATGAATTCTCCGGCGGGCAGCGCCAAAGGATCTGCATAGCCAGGGCGCTTGCAGTAAACCCCAGACTTCTGATCTGCGATGAACCGGTCTCCGCCCTGGATGTCTCGATCCAGGCGCAGGTTATCAATCTCCTGGTAGATCTTCAGAAAGAGCTGAAGCTTTCCTATATTTTCATATCTCACGATCTCTCCGTGATAGGGTATATATCGCACCGTATTGCTGTCATGTATCGCGGGCAGATAGTTGAACTCGCTGATGCGCAGGACCTGTTTGACAATCCGATGCATCCGTATACCCGCTGCCTGATGGCAGCGGTTCCTGAGCCTGTACCAGGTTTGAAATCGAAGATGGACCGCCTGATACCTGATATGGATGAAATCGAATCCTCTCCTTGCGGGTGTACATACAGCGGATTCTGCCCATACAGAGAAGCGGTGTGCATGCAGGAAAAGCCCGACCTTGTTGAAAAAGAAGCCAGACACTTTGTAGCCTGCCACATGCACGCCCCCTTGAAAGGGGCAGCATGAAGACAGTTGCCTGCAAGGCCCTTCTTACCGTAGTATCTTGTCAGCCGATTGCATATCCTGCGCCTCTATCTTGGCGTCTTCAGTGCCGTTGCGTTTTGTGTCCATATGGAAGATATTCAGTTCGACGCCTGTTCCTGAGAGTATCTCCTTGATCCCTGCAGCAATTCCATCGCTCCAGGCATACCCCTCATGGTACGAGTCAACAAAGAGGATCTTCTTCATCTTACAAATAACTTGACATATGAACCGGGCGTGGCTAATAAGAATCACCTTGGAAAAGCAATAAAGGAGGAAGAAAAAATACATGGCAAATCATCCCTCAGCCATTAAGAGGCAGAGACAGGACAAGAAGCGGAGACTGAGAAACAAGAGTTGCCGGTCCACTATCAACACAACGGTAAAGAAGATATTCTCATCAGTCGAGGAAAAAGATAACGATGGAATCCAGCTGTATTACAAGCAGGCCATTGCCCGTATCGACAGTGCGGTGACCAAGGGAATCCTTCACAGAAACACGGCATCACGAAGGATCTCCAGGCTGACAAAGAAGGTCAATTCACTGAGTTCCTAATCCGATTCCGGCATCGCAAAGATGCCGGTTCTACTTCGCCCTGTGTGAAATGTTAAATTGTGCTATGATTTCACTCAGGGCAACCCATACATGAAATGATCTGCCTGTCTTGACGTCATGTTCAAGCAATCTGGTCTGTCTCAGGAGATCCTTGAGTTGATGAGCCTTCCACAAAGATTTCCTTGAAGAGATCTTTTTCTCTACAAATGGATGTATCTTGGCCTTTTTCCCCTGATTCCTGAAAAGTATCTGATAGTGCTGTATGGTCTGATTTTCGATGCGTGATATGATCTCCAGGTCCGGGATTCCGAAGGTCTCGATCTCACAGAGTTTCAAGATGGCATCCTTTTTTCTGTCAAAAAGGGAATCCATGAATGCAAATACCGATGGCTCATGAGAACGCATAACGAGAAATTCCACGTCCTTAATCGTTATCACCGTCCTCGATCCCGCATAAAGCGAGAGCTTTTCTATCTCGGATGCGATGAACCAGGTATTCCCTCCTGTGATGTCAGTGAGAAGGAATGCGGCATCCTTATCCATCTTCTTGTTGTAAATCATGACCCTTTTCTGTATCCAGTCTATGAGACCAGCCCCTTTGAGGGGATCGAACCGTATGACTCTGACGTTTGTTGGAAGGTCCCCCATGAGCTTCTTATCCTCTTTGGTCCCTTCTATGGTCATGATAAGTGTAGTTGATTCCGACGGATTTGCTGCATATTCGAGAACCCGTTTGCGTTGACCGGCCGGAAGCTTGTTCATGTTCCTGAGCACTATGAGCCTTGTGTCTGCCAGAAAAGGCATGGTATTGCAAAGGCTTATGACATTGTCGATGGTTTTGGAGTCTTCGGCATTGAAAGATGCGTAGTTCATGGAGGCATTTTCTCCGAGCGAGGCGGCAAGAGCGGCAAGGTTCTCCTCGATAAGGAAGGTTTCTTCCCCCACGTACAGATAGGTGTTTTTCAGGAGTGTATTTTGTGCGCTCATAGACTCAACGATGCAATGGCACGGGCAATCTGGTTAGAGACCTTTAAGCATGCCTCATCGAGTGCATCTTCAGGTTGACCGCCTTCGGAATATGTTCCATCGTCCGTAAAGGTCGATGACCATACCTTCTTGCCCTGTGTGTCCATGAGTATTGCCGAAACCGAGATGTTGAGCCTGTAGCGGTCATCGGATGACAGTGATGATGATGTAGTGATCTGCTTCGAGGTGGAAACAAGGGTACATTGAAGTGTATGCTCGGAGCCTTTTGATGAAAGCATGCCCATTGAATCGAGGGCTGTCTCCAGATTGGAGTCCAGTATCATCCCGGCCTCTCTCAGTACTGTCTGATTGTGGCTTGGATCTAAAGAGACCTTTATTGCATAAGAGCCCTTGTCCAGAACAAAAGAATATCCGCATCCGAATATGCTAAAGAGGAACAGCGATAATATTAATAATCTTATTAGGGACATAGATAATCCTTTTTATGGATGCCTCCTCCAGAAACCGCTTGACATTAGATTCTGACATAGCCATTCTTTCCACTTCGGCCTGGCCTTCATCCTTGGCTACGGTGATGGTCGCTCTGAGCTTTCCATTGATCTGGACGGCAACGGTTGTCTCAATCTGTTCGCACCATTGAGGGTCATATTCCGGCCAAGCGGTATTCAAGAGCATCTCTTTGTTTCCCATCAGTGCCCATAATTCTTCTGCAATGTGCGGCACGAAAGGGGAGAGCATGATTATCAAAGTATTGACAGCTTCTCTGATAACACCGAAGTCTTCAGACGATGCCGATTCTCTGGCCCTGTAGAGATCATTGACCAGTTCCATCATGGCCGCAATGGCTGTATTGAAACGGAAACGCTTGTCGATATCGTCAGTTACCTTCCTGATGGTCTGATGGAGTTTTCTTTTCAGTGAATGCATACTCTCAGGAGGTTCGCTCCCTGATGTGTCTGCTGCCAGGAGATGATCTTTTGAATCGCTCACCAGCCTCCAGAGTCTTCCCAGGAACCTGTATGAGCCTTCAATTCCCTTGTCACTCCAGTCCATGTCCTTTTCAGGCGGGGCGGCAAACAGGCAGAACAGCCTGGTTGCGTCCGCGCCATAAGTGCCGATGAGTTTTTCGGGGTCCACGACGTTGCCTTTTGATTTGGACATCTTGGCACCGTCTTTGATTACCATGCCCTGGGTGAGCAGATTAGCAAAAGGCTCTTCCAGGTCTATATAGCCAAGATCGCGCAGAACCATGGTAAAAAAGCGGGCATACAGCAGATGCAGGATGGCATGTTCTATACCGCCGATATACTGGTCGACAGGCATCCAATAGTCGACCTCGCTTTTGTCAAAAGGCCTGTCTTTGTGATTCGGGCTGCAGTATCGGATGAAATACCAGGAGGACTCCACAAACGTATCCAAGGTGTCAGTCTCTCTCTTTGCCTTGCCACCGCAGACAGGACAGGTTGTGTTCACAAAGGAATCTGACTGTGCAATGGGCGAGATGCCTGTTCCGGATATTTCGATATCCTCAGGCAGTACAATAGGAAGATCCTCTTTTTTTACCGGCACGGTCCCGCATTTTTCGCAGTGTACCATGGGAATGGGTGCCCCCCAGTAGCGCTGTCTGGATATGCCCCAGTCCCGTAGACGGAAATTTACCGTGGCAGAGCCTCTGTCTATCTCGTTGAGGTAGGATGTTACTTCATCGATGGCCTTGACATTGGGCATGCCGTTGAACTTGTCCGAGTTGACAAGCAACCCCTCGCCCTCATAAGCGCACTGAAGGGTTTCTCCGTCAAGGGTCTCTCCTTCGGGCTGGATGACCACGATAATGGGCAGGTCGTATTTTCTTGCAAATTCAAAGTCTCTCTGGTCGTGGGAAGGGACAGCCATAACCGCCCCTGTGCCGTAATCATACAGGACAAAGTTGGCGATATAGATGGGCATCCTGGTCCCTGTCACCGGGTTTATGCAGTATTTCCCGGTAAAGACGCCTTCTTTTTCATACAGGTCTGATGTGCGGGTCAGGGTATCCACCTGGAGGGTCTTGGTGACGAATCTTTGTACGGCATCTTCCTGTGCGGTTCCTCTAGAGAGGGTTTTTGACAAAGGATGCTCAGGTGCGAGGCTCATGAATGTCGCGCCGAAAAGGGTATCCGGCCTTGTAGTGAATACCTCTATATCATTCGATGTATCCTCGATCTGGAAGCGGATCAGCGTGCCCGTGCTCCTGCCTATCCAGTTGCGCTGCATGCTGAGTACACGCTCGGGCCATCCCTGTCTCAGCGTCTCGATATTATCCAGGAGTTTTTCGGCATACCGGGTGATCCTGAAGAACCATTGGTCGTGTTCCTTGAGGAAAACCTGTGATCCGCACCGCCAGCACATTCCACCTTCGACCTGTTCATTTGCCAGGACCGTTTTGCATTGATCGCACCAGTTCAGGAATGTGCGGTCCTTATACACAAGACCTTTTTCAAACATCTCAATGAAAAAGAGCTGTTCCCACCGGTAGTACTCAGGAGCGCACGTAGCGAATTCCCTGCTCCAGTCATAGCTGAAACCCAGTTTTTTCAGCTGGTTTTCCATGTATTCGATATTTTCATAGGTCCATTTCTTCGGGTGGATCTTGCTTGCGATAGCCGCGTTTTCCGCAGGCATTCCGAAGGCATCCCATCCCATAGGATGCAGTACGTTGAATCCTTTCATTCTTTTGTATCTGGCTACAACATCACCGATCGTATAGTTCCGTACATGCCCCATGTGTATACGTCCGGATGGATAGGGGAACATCTCAAGCAGGTAATATTTCGGTTTGCTGCGATCAGCATCTACTTTGAACAGATTGATCTCATCCCATCGTTTCTGCCATTTGGATTCAATAGACCCCGGGTTATAGTCCGTACTCATGTTCTCCTCCTGCTATCTGTTGGATGAATCATTAACATATCATCTCATGAGTAGTCCAGTATGGTGTTGAAAGATTGTTCCTGTATGGTTCATATGAATGCAGGTATTGTCTCCGTCATACGGCCAGGTTGAGTTGCCGAACACGTCGCGAGCATTTCTCCTTGCAATTCATGACCATATTGATATGTATGTGTAGCATATGAGATGGCTCAAAATCATGGCAGGTATTTTGACATCCCTTGTTCTTGCAGGGGCTGTGAGCATATATTTCTTTATTCTTCAGGGCCTTCCCTCTGTTCATGAACTGAAGAACATTACCCCGACAAAACTCAGCAAGGTAATTGCATCCAACGGCAATACCATAGCATATTTCCCGCCTGAAGGAAGGGTTGTCCTTGAGGGCAGCGATATTCCTCTCAGGTTGAAGCATGCATTCATCGCAGCTGAAGATGCTACATTCCACACACACGCAGGCCTGGACATGAAAAGGATCTTCAGCGCCTTTGTAGCTGATGTCCGTGCGGTATCCTTTGTTCAGGGGGCCTCTACAATCACTCAGCAGGTTGTGCGGTCATATCTCCTGAGCCGCAAGAAGACCATAACCAGGAAGCTTAAAGAGGCTGTCCTTGCATTGAGGATAGAAAAGGCCCTTTCCAAGGATCAGATACTAAATCTCTATCTCGACCGTCTATATCTCGGCAGCGGTGCCTATGGTGTCGGTGCGGCGGCATTGAGGTATTTCGGAAAGGAGTGCAGGGATCTGACCCTGTCCGAAATGTCCTTGATTGCCGGGCTTGCGCCTGCCCCTGCAAGGTATTCGCCCTTGAACGATTTTGGCGCTGCGAGAACGAGGCAGTGGTATGTGCTTTCCAGAATGGTTCAGGAAGGATATATAACCGAGGCCGAGGCAACCGATGCCTATAGGGATCCGATGAAGATAACCGGAGAATCGGTCGCCCTGTTTACACAGTATCCCTATGTTTCCGATTATATAAAAGTTCTGATTGCTCAACGATACGGTGAATCGATATTCGACAAGGGTATCACTGTACAGACAACAGTTTCACCACAGTACCAGGATGCTGCAATACTCTCGATGAAAAAGGGCATCATAGATCTCGAAATGAGACAGGGTATTTACCGTGGACCAGAGAAGGGGATCAGCCTCACACAGAAGGAGCGGGTGTTCTCCTCTCAGAAGAACAGGATGGCGTGGAAAGGGCTCATGCCCTATGATCTCTATTGGGCAGAGATAACAAGTCTTTCCCCTCTGGTTGTAAACATTGGTGATAAAACAGTAGAACTTGATCCCGAGAGTTATGCCTGGATAAATCCTAAAGGCAGCTGGAATCCGCAGGAGGCATTTGCCATAGGAGATGTGATCAGGCTGTGTCATACGCAAAAAGGGTTTGTGATATCTCAGAATCCGAGGGTTCAGGCTGCCTTAGTGGCCTTTGACCTTGAGAATTCCACGATCCTTGCTCTGGTGGGGGGGTTTGACTATTCGCAGAGTCAATTCAACCGGGCCATACATGCAAAAAGGCAGAGCGGTTCGGCAATAAAGCCCTTTATCTATTCAGCAGCCATTGACAAAGGCCTTACCCCTGCCACCATAATCTTCGATACCCCGATAACCTATAAATCAGAGGAAGACGAAGAGACATGGAAGCCCAAGAATTACGAAGACAAGTTCTATGGTCCTACCATGCTGAGGACCGGTCTTGTGCTTTCGCGAAATGTAGTAACCATAAAGATACTCAATGATATCTCTCTGGGTTACGCGTTGTCATATCTTCAAAGGTTCGATCTGGGTGCCGACCTGCCCAGGGATCTCTCCCTCGCGCTGGGTTCCGGTGTAATAACCCCGTATAACCTTGTCAAGGCATATGCAGTGTTTTCTGTCTATGGCCAGCAATTTGATCCGCATATCATAGATTATATCGCGCAGGATGGTGTCGGTCCGATCTTTACGGCAAGAAACGACCGTATGAAGGGAGAGCTTTCCGGTTCAGGTGATGGTGGGAGATTGATATCGGAACAGACCGCCTACATTATCACCAACATCCTTTCTGATGTGGTACAGGAGGGGACAGGATGGCGAGCCCGGGCACTCAAGAGGCCGGTTGCAGGAAAGACCGGCACAAGCGATGATAACCGTGATGCATGGTTTGTCGGTTATACCCCGGATATCATCTGCGGTGTCTGGGTCGGCTATGATGACATGATCCCTCTGGGGGAACACGAGACCGGGAGCAGGGCGGCATGTCCCATATTTGTCGATTTTATGGATGTTGTTCTCAATGACCGGCCGGTCAAGGATTTCAGGGTGCCCGACGGGATTGTATTTGCAAGGATAGATGCAAGAACCGGCAAGCTTGCCGGTGAAAGATCAGACAATGTGCGGTTTGAATGTTTCAAGGAAAACACCCTGCCGCCGAAAGAGCAGTCCGGTTATGACGATCTTTTGCTCAAGGAGGTCTATTGATGGGGAAGAAAAGGGCAATCCTCGTAGCGGCATTGATTCTCATTCCTCTTTCCGGATTCACTCAAGACATTACCCTGGTCAAGTATGCCAGGCGTGTGGAATCCATTGAGACCGCGCGATATACGGTGCAGAAGGGAGATACACTCTGGAAGATCTTTCTGAAAAGTTTTGAGGCGAAGAAAGAAGATATGCCCTATCTCTACAAGAAGTTCAGGGAGCTCAATCCAAGGGTGAAGGATCTTAACCGTATCCTTGCAGGCCAGAAGCTTGTGATACCCCGTATGCCCGAGCAGGGCAAAGGGCTTTCAGTTAAGGCAGCTTCTGATGATATCTATGTCATCAAGAAAGGACAGCATCTTGCCATGGTTCTACGGGAGGTCTACGGTCTGTCCGATGATCTTATCTTTAATGAATACCTGGATCTTATCAAAGAGCTGAATCCCGGGATAGAAGATATCAATCTTGTAGAGCCTGGTCAGGCGATCAGGATGCCAAAGAAGGATGATATCGTAAGCGCTGTCGAGAGGCTGGAAAAAAAGCACGATACGGCCCGGGAAATCATGCCTGAAATACCTGTCATGCCCAAGAAGGCCCAGATAATAGATAGTGTAGAAGCATCTCAAGACGAGCCTCTTGAAGAAGCCATGTCCACAGGGCCTGAACTGGTCGAAGAGGTCGTGATCAAAGAACAGCCTGAAGAGATGAAGATAGATGTTGTCGAGGATATCCCTGATGCCGAGGTTGAATCCACAACCGACCAGGTTGTCTCCATGAAAATGGAACCCATTGCGGAATCCGATCCGCAAGCGGCGGTAAAGTCGGCTCCTGCGGAGGTCGTAAAAACCGAAAAGAAAGAGGTGCCGCAAAAGGAGACCTTCCATGAGAAAGAGGAAAAGACAGCCGCGGCAGAGGTTATTCAATCTGAACCGAAAGAAGTATCGAAGCGGGGCACACTCGGAGAAGCCACAATAGATGAAGAAAAGCGTCAGCTCGCCACACGTCTGGTAAGAAATACCCTCATGCCTGCATTGACAAGTATGGGCGGCCGGCAAAAAGATCAGGGGACCTATTTCATGCCAATGTCAGGCGGAAGCAGTATCTCGATCGATACAAGCGAAGTCCCTGTCATGGAACTCGACACGGGAAGGCGCATCATCATGGATGTAAACAACAAGATCTCTGATCATGTCAAGGATCTGCTGGAAAAGACCTTTCCTTCGTGCACTATCTTGTCCGGCCCTTCGGGCGACATAGAATCTCTGATGGACAGGGTCCTCAATGTTTCAGGGTATTTTTCCATCAATAAGAACGCATCGCCGCTGCTCGTGGGAGAAGAGGAAAAGGTGCGGTTTTCCGGCAAGTGGATCGTGTATAAGGATTATACCCGGCATAATGTGTTTGTCGTGAACATCCTGTCTGAAAAAGATCAACGAACACCGGAGACGATACGGCGCTATGCCTCCAGGTTCGGCATAGACATGATAGAACTGGGCGGCAGAAAGGAAGACAGGGAATATGTCGGGTCCTATGATATAAAAAGCCTGGGGCATTCCTATCAGATGTTGTTTGATGAAACAGGTATTGCCTATGAATCGGACAAGATACTGGATCTTGTCGCTGTTGAGGCGATAAAGATAACGTACAAGGCCCCGATTATTGTAGGCGATGCCATACTAACGAAAGATCTGCCTGATGATACCATGCTCGATCTGCTCAGGAGCAGGAGATATACCGTGATTCATACCGCCAAGGCCCCGCTGGAGGATATACTCAAGATCCTTGCTGTGGAGATTGAAGGTCCTCCTGTAAAGGTGGTTATCGCCGAGGGCAGGTCGGAGATGGAATTGCCGGCACTGAAAGTGAGAGATGCCATTATCCTGCTGCGTTCAATCGATCGTGATATCGGGGCTTACCTGGCATCACAGGGAAGACATGTCCTGATGTGGTAGGATCGGGAATATCTTCTTTGTCACCGGGTCACAAAATCCGCAGCATATATATAATATCTGTATTCACTCAATTAGGAC
>DSAD01000095.1 GCA_011372875.1 Deltaproteobacteria bacterium | reverse complement strand
CATCTTGACAGCGCAATTCATATTCCACCCTGAGGATAACTTATTATAACGCATCCAGAATGGTTTCAAAGGCAATCGCTCCATCCCGCAGGCATTTGGGAGGCCATACAGTAAGGTCGATAAGGGTCGAGGGTTTCCCTCCGGGTGTCATGCCCCCATCCAGGATTGCGTCGACATCGAGGTTCTGGGCTTTAATATCTTCAGGCGAGCAGGAGGCAGGCCTGCCAGAGATATTGGCTGACGTGGAGGTGATGGGCCCGGCTTCCCTGATCAGGAAAAGCGCTGTTACATCCGGAGAGATGCGTATCGCTACCTTTCCGCTGGGTGCCAGGAAAGAATCAATGCCAGGCTTTACCTTCAGCACAGCACTTAGAGGTCCGGGCCAGAAACGCTTCAGGAGTTTTTTCTGCCGCAGGTCCACGTCGGCAATCCGATAAACCATGTCCATATCAGAGGCAAGTATGATCATGCCCTTTGCCGCGTCCCTGCCTTTTATGGAGATGATGCGCTCAATGGCTGCGTGATCCGTGATGAGGGCGCCCAGGCCGTAGAAGGTCTCGGTAGGGTAGGCCACGACAGAGCCTGTATTGTCTTTAAGCAGGGATGCAATTGAAGATACATCCTTTGTTACGAACATCTCTAGAGCTTCTTTATGCTCTCGTCCGCATCCAGCACGTTCTTTTTCATATCCTGGCGGTACTGCTCGAGTTTTGCCTGAAGCGAATCGTCTGCAAGGGACAGGATCTCCACTGCGAGCAGGGCTGCGTTTTTTGCCCCTGCCTTGCCCACACCCATGGTGGCGACAGGAACACCAGGCGGCATCTGCACCATGGAGAACAGTGCATCCATGCCCTGGAGCGATGCATCCAGGGGCACGCCGATTACAGGCAGTGTTGTAAAGGCAGATATAACCCCTGCAAGATGCGCTGCCATGCCTGCCCCTGCAATGATGATGGAAAAACCGTCTTTCCTGGCGTTTTTGCTGAATGCAGCCACCTCTTCAGGGGTCCTGTGCGCAGAAAGGATACGCATTTCATAGGGTATGCCGAACTGCCGCAGTATGCCCGAGCATTCTTCCATGATGGAAAGGTCGGATTTGCTTCCCATAACAATAGCTATCTTCATGACAACCTCTTTAATGCCCTATGGCCGATATCTTTGCGAAAGAACATCTGTTCGAACGAGATCTTAGAGACAGCCAGGTATGCCTTTTCTATTGTTGTTTTCAGATCGTCTCCGAGAGCGGTTACTCCAAGGACCCTGCCTCCTGAGGTAACCAGAGACTTGCCCTGAAGCTGAGTTCCTGCGTGAAACACCTTGATCCCCTCAATGGCATTGGCCGCATCGATCCCGGTTATGATCTTGCCCTTTTCATAGGTTCCGGGGTACCCGCCGGATGCGAGTACTACACACACGCTTGGGCCGGATTCCCATTCAAGCTTCATGTTTTTTATGCTCCCGCCATGTGCCACCTCTGTAAGGACCGGCACGATATCGCTCTTGAGCCTCATGAGCAGCGGCTGTGTTTCGGGATCGCCCATACGCACGTTGAATTCCAGCACCTTGGGACCGTCATCTGTTATCATGAGGCCGGCATAGATCACGCCGCGGTAGGTGATTCCCTGTTTCCTGAGTCCATGAACTAGCGGGTATAAGATGGTGTCGAGCACATGTGCATAGGTGTTCTCATCCAGGACAGGGGCAGGAGAATAGGCCCCCATGCCGCCGGTGTTCGGGCCCTGGTCGTTGTCATAGGCAGGCTTGTGGTCCTGGGACGACGCAAGGGGAACAATGTGCTCGCCGTCACAGATGGCAATGAACGATGCCTCTTCGCCCAGGAGTTTTTCTTCAAGCACGACAGATGACCCGGCATTGCCGAATTCCCTCTTCACCATGATGTCCTGGGCAGCCTGGATTGCTTCATCCATGCTCGAAGTGACGATCACTCCCTTGCCTGCTGCAAGACCGTCTGCCTTGACCACGATTGGGAAATCGGCTCCGCGGATGAATGACACGGCCTTTCTTGCATCAGTGAAGCTCTCGAACCGTGCCGTTGGGATGGCGCAGTCGTGCATCGCAGTCTTGGCAAAAATCTTGGACCCTTCCAGTGCTGCGGCACGGCTGTCCGGGCCGAAGACGGCAAGGTTCTCTGAAGTAAATGCATCCACGATTCCACCCACGAGAGGTGCCTCGGGGCCTACGACACTCAGATCTATGCCGTTATCCCTGACGAACCGGATGAGGGAAGGGATATCGTCTCCTGCAATATCGATGCAGATCGCATCGCCGGCAATCCCGCCATTGCCGGGTGCGCAGAAGACTTCGTCAACAGCCGGGCTCTGGGCGATCTTCCAGCACAGGGTATGTTCTCTTCCTCCGGAACCGATGACGAGCACCTTCATGAGAGAATCTCTAGTGCCTGAAATGGCGCATGCCGGTGAATATCATGGCCATGTTGTGCTCGTTTGCAGCATCGATGACCTCCTGGTCCCTCACCGAGCCGCCCGGCTGGACAGCTGCAGTGGCACCTGCCTTTGCTGCCTCGTCGATGCCGTCTCTGAACGGAAAGAAGGCGTCCGATGCAATGACCGATCCTGTAAGAGACAGACCCGCATTGCCTGCCTTCATGATGGCGATCTTGGAGGAATCCACCCTGCTCATCTGGCCGGCACCCACACCGAGGATCTGGTTCTTGTTGGCATAGACAATGGCGTTTGATTTGACGTATTTCACGATCTTCCATGCAAACTTGAGCGCCTCCATCTCTTCGGGTGTAGGCTTGCGTTTCGTCACAACCTGGGCATTATCAAAATCGATCTCGCCGAGGTCGCGGTCCTGAAGCAGAAGCCCTCCGGTAACCCGGCGGGTGGATGAGAACTGTTTCTTTGCCTTGCTGCCCTGCATGATCTCGGGGACCTTGAGCAGGCGGATATTCTTTTTCTTTGTGAGGATGTCGAGGGCCTCCTGTGTATAATCAGGGGCAATGACCACCTCGGTGAAAACATCGCCTATGGCCTGGGCGGTTTGTGCGTCGAGGGTCCTGTTCAGGCCGACGATCCCGCCGAATGCGGATGTCGAATCAACGGCAAACGCATTATTGTATGCATCTGCAAGTGATGACTCGGACTGTGCTGCACCGCACGGGTTAGAATGCTTGAGGATTACGCATGCCGGCTTCTCGAACTCCATGATTAGATCGAGAGCAGCATCGGAGTCCATGATGTTGTTGTAGGAAAGCTCCTTGCCCCAGAGCTGCTCGGCTGTTGATATGGATGGCTGGTCAATGGTCAGGTCGCTGTAGAATGCAGCCTTCTGGTGGGGGTTTTCACCATAGCGCATAATCTGAGAGCGTTTATACTGGACCGTATAGGTCAGCGGAAATTCGCTTTCTTCCACATCGATGCTCTGCAGGTAATTCGAGATTGCCGCGTCATACCTGGCTGTCAGAGAAAATGCATTTCGGGCAAGCTCGAAATTTGTCTTTGCGCTTACCGATCCGCCGGAGGCCTTCATCTCTTCAATGATGGCGCTGTAATCCGCAGGGTCTGTAACAACACTGACATAAGGATAATTCTTCGATGCAGCCCTTACCATGGCAGGGCCTCCGATGTCTATATTCTCTATGGCTTCCTCGAGAGAGGCGCCTTTTGCAATCGTGTCTTCAAACCGGTAAAGGTTTACAACAAGCATGTCGATCGGCTTTATGCCTTCCTTTTTCATGGATTCCACATGTGATGCGTTATCCCTGATGGCCAGAAACCCACCGTGTACCTTGGGGTGCAGAGTCTTGAGACGGCCGTCCATCATTTCGGGGAAACCGGTGTAGTCGGAGATATCGACAACATCGATACCGCTTTCTTTAAGAACGCGCGCTGTCCCTCCGGTGGAGATGATCTCCACGCCGAAGGAACGTAATTCTTTGATAAAGTCAACAAGCCCCCCTTTATCGGTAACACTTACCAATGCCCTTTCTATCTTTGGCATAGCTGCTCCTTTCTAAGAATAATGAGATATAATAAAAATGGTGATAAGGGCTAGTTGTTGTTTACCCCTTTAACTCCCACTCTTTGAATATAAAACCATGTCAGAAGAGGCACTATCCGTTCAAAGAGCCCGGAATCGAGAAATCCGATATTTTCGACATGGCTCTTCACTTCCGCGTCTGATATGTCGCCGGATATCATGCCGTCTCGAAGACAGGTGATCCTGTGATGGAGGGTGTTCTTCATGCGAGGATCTTTTACATATACGGAAACATACCGGTTCATCTCGGCAAACATCGTTTCCATATCCATCAGACCCGGCGAACTCGAGTGTTCTGATTCAAGCTCGTCGATGAGTGAAATGAGGAAGGATTTTGTATCTTCAAGACCCAGTCTGTAGGTGTCTTCAATGACTATTTCCCGGCAATCCTCGACAAATGATGTGCTGAATTCTATGCTGCAGAACTCTTTAACATAAGGGTGATCTTCTCCCAGGATCCGGCTAAGCGTTAAGTCGGCCTTGTCTTTCCAGTCGAGCACTGAATCGTGCTGACTATTGTCCAGAAGCAGAGAGTTCACTTCATCGAGCAGGTCTTGTAATAGGATCATATGATTTTTGTTACCTCTGTTTAATTTCATGCGTGCGTATAATACACAGCAAAAAGGCAGATGGTCAAGTCCGTTCATTTATGGTATCAGATATTTATGCAAAGTTTATCAATAGAAGATCTGATGACACAAGAGCAAGGGCTGAAAGAGCATATCAGGGCTGTGTTGGCAGGCAGAACAAGGCGGATCATACCAAAGGAAAATCTGCGGGAATCTGCCGTACTCATACCGATCTGTTTCAGCAGGAGCGGACCGGGCATTGTTGTAACAGAGAGATCAATGAATGTGGAGCATCACAAAGGAGAGATATCCTTTCCCGGCGGCAGGTCGGAACCCGAAGATGACGGTCTCGTGTATACTGCCTTGCGCGAGGCATATGAGGAGATCGGCCTTATGCCCGATGATGTCGATGTTCTGGGTCTTCTCGATGATCATATCTCCATAATGGGTTTTCATATAACCCCTGTTGTAGGGACAATACCCTTCCCATATAATCTCAAAATAAACGCTGAATCGAAAACCCTGCTTCATGTGCCGCTGAAGCATGCGCTTAAGGATACTGTGTGGATGGCGGAAAAGACTACCTTCATGGGAAGAGATATCAATATTTACTTCCTTGAGATAGATGGAGGTGTTGTGTGGGGAGCAACCGCTCGCATGCTCAAGCATTTCATCGATCTTGTTGCCGGGCGTACCGTGGCCTTTACAAAGGTGTCTGCTCATGTGCGTTCCTGGGTTGAAGAGGTTGTGTCAAAGCAAGCCACATACCAGGTGAATAATATCGAATAGGATGGGCTTAAGCGATTCAGGATTTAGCCGATAGATATAAGTATGGAGAAGAGCTGGGATATTCGAAAAACCGGATACCTTGGGGGGCTAACCACACATCAGTGTTAACTGAATAAAAAAAAGAAGCCGTACAAGACTGGAATTTCGATATCTCCGGCATCTCCGGCAGTACTAATCAATGATAAGTTCCTGTTCTGTCAACACCCTGTATGCAGCCTGATATTTTTTTGATGTCTCATGTATGATCTCGTCCGTCAGTCGTGGCCCTGGGGCTTGTTTGTCCCAGGTGAGGGTTTCCAGATAGTCTCTGACAAACTGCTTGTCAAAGCTTGGCTGCCCGGTGCCTGGTTTATAGCCGTCCTTTGGCCAGAATCTCGATGAGTCAGGTGTGATAGCTTCGTCGATGATAATGAGTTCATCGTCGATGAGGCCGAACTCGAATTTCGTGTCTGCGATGATAATCCCCCTGTTAAGGGCATGGGTTGCCGCCATTGTGTAGATCTCGATCGATATCCTGCGTACCTTCTCGATAAGATCCCTGCCCATGAGACCCGCGGCCTTTTCAAAACTTATATTTTCGTCGTGCTTGCCATGTTCGGCCTTGGTCGACGGGGAGAAGATCGGTTCCCGCAGTTTCTGGGATTCGATCAGGTTGCCTGGCAGCTTGATGCCGGAGATGGACCCTTGCTTTTTGTATTCCTTCCACCCTGAGCCGGATATGTAGCCGCGTACGATACACTCCACCGGAAGGGGGCGTGCCTTTTTCACGAGTATGGACCTGCCCTTGAGCCGCTGATCGCCCCTGAATGGGGCAGGATAGTCGTTTATATCAGAGCTTACAACATGGTTTGCAATAATCGAAGATGCCTTTTCGAACCAGAACAGTGAGAGCTGATTCAGGACATGCCCCTTGAGCGGAATGGGATCTGGCAGGACCACGTCAAAGGCGGATATCCTGTCGGTCGTCACGATAAGAAGGTGCTCGGGGTCAGCCTCAAATATCTCCCGGACCTTTCCGCTGCCGACCTTGTTCCCTGAAGAGACTGTATAATCGACCAGGATCTCCATATTCTCTCCTTTGCATGAAATAAGGAGACAAGATGCCAAAAAAGTATTGAAAAAGTCAATAGGCTATTATACATTAACTCGCCTTAATACGTATGAGAGCAGGCGCTCTTTCTTGATGAACGAGCAGATATTGGATAATGAGGCAATAATGTCAGATGTTAATATGCCTGAAGTAAAAGGGAGTCTGGTCTACAAGTGTATCGGATGCGGGCAGGTTTACGATATTTACGAGTTTGTCTATATCTGTCTGGAATGCGGATCTTTACTGAAGATACACAATACAGAGTTCGACCAGTTCAAGCAGATCCCTGCTGAGAAGTGGAAAGAGATCTTTGATTCAAGGAGGAACACCTTGCTTCCGGAACTCTCCGGGGTCTTCAGGTTTCATGAATTGATCCTGCCTGTTGTCACCATGCAGGATATTATTTACCTTGGAGAAGCTCAGACTCCGATTGTAAGGGCCAATCCGGAACTGAGTGCATGGGTCGGCGCCCCTTTTTCAGTGAAGAACGACGGGCTCAATCCCTCGGCAAGTTTCAAGGACCGCGGAATGGCTTCTGCCATAAGTTTTCTGAATCATGTCATCCGGGTTAAGAATCTGGATAATGTTCTAGGGATCTGTGCATCTACAGGAGATACATCCGCAGCCGCAGCCCTTTATCTGAGCTATCTGCCGAAATCAAAGGTGAGCGCAGTGGTCCTTCTGCCGCAGGGCAAGGTGACACCGCAGCAGCTTTCTCAGCCCCTGGGCTCCGGTGCAAGGGTCATAGAGATGCCGGGTGTTTTTGATGACTGTATGCGGATCGTCGAAGAACTGGCCCAGAAATACAATGTCTTTCTCCTGAATTCCAAGAACCCGGTACGTATCCTGGGCCAGAAGTCGTATGCCTATGAGATCGCCCAGCAGCTCGGTTGGGATACGACAGAACTTGTTGTCGTGGTACCCATCGGGAATGCCGGTAATATTACGGCGGTCATGGAGGGGTTTGTGGACCTTCAATCTTTAGGCATCATTGACGAGCTTCCGTGTATATTAGGGGTGCAGAGCCATCATGCGGACCCGGTATCCCGCTGGCATTCAACCGGTGATTATGTGCCGGTAAAGGTGAGTCCATCGGTTGCCCAGGCTGCAATGATAGGAGATCCGGTATCCTTTCCGAAGGTCAGGCAGCTCGTCAGCGAATATTTCGACGGCAGGTTCTTTGTCGTATCTGTGAGCGAGTCTGAGATTATGGAGGGTATGCTCACGGCAAACCGTCATGGACATGTGGTCTGTACTCAGGGTGGTGAATCTGTTGCCGGGCTGAAAAAGGCCTTGAAGAATCATGTTGTTCTCGATACAAAAAGGTTTGTGGTGGATTCGACATCACATCAGCTCAAATTCTCGTCTTTTCAGCAGATGTATTTTGATGACACGTTTGATTCAGGATACGGGATTCAGACTAAGGACGAACTCAAGAACAAGCCGATCCTGCTGGAAGCAAGGGCGACAACAATTGCTCAATTCCTGGGACTGAAGAAAAAGGATTAGCTCCATGCAGGCAGCCGAGCTCTGGAAGAAACTGAAGACATATTTGATTACCGGCGCCCTGGTCATGGTGCCGCTTTTCATATCCGTCTACGTGGTTGTTGTCATTGTGACCTTCGTGGCCCGGCATGCAGGGTTTGGCCATGGTATGATTTCCGACATTATCGGGATTTTCATCGCACTTACACTCGTTTTTATAGCAGGATTCATAACCCAGCATGCTATTGGTACCAAGGTCATGGACTGGCTTGCCGGGATATTGAAAAAGATACCTATTGCCGGTACGCTCTATACTGCGACGAAGCAGATCATGGAAGCCCTGATGCAGAAAAAATCACTTGCCTTTCGCAAGGCAGTGCTTATCGAGTACCCGCGCAAGGGGATATATTCGGTTGCTTTTGTAACCAAAGACAGGCATAAGAGCCCGTATATTCCGGATGAAGAGGCAATGGTCCATGTGTTTCTGCCTACAACGCCGAATCCCACATCCGGATATTTTCTCATTGTACCGCAAAGCAGTATCATACCTCTGGGTATACCGGTTGAAGAGGCATTCAAGCTCATCATCTCCGGAGGTATTGTCTCATATGATGCGAATAACGAAACCAGGAGGAACGATTAATGGGTGACAGAAACTTTTTATTTTCATCCGAGTCTGTTACGGAAGGACATCCCGACAAAGTCGCGGATCATGTCTCCGATGCTATTTTGGATGATATTATTGCAAATGACACGAGTGCGCATGTTGCGTGCGAGACCATGGTTACAACCGGGCTGGTCATTGTTTCCGGTGAAATAACCACAAGCCATCATGTCGATGTTCAGCGCGTAGCACGCCAGACTATCAAGGAGATCGGTTATACCGAAGCGATCATGGGGTTCAGCTGGAACACCTGCGGAGTGATGGTGACTCTCGACCGTCAGTCTCCGGATATCAACCAGGGTGTAGCCGAAGGCGAAGGGCTCTTTGGAGAGCAGGGCGCCGGTGATCAGGGGATGATGTTCGGCTTTGCCTGCGACGAGACCGATGTGCTTATGCCTGCCCCGATCTATTATGCCCATCGCCTTTCCCAGGGTCTTACCGATGTCAGGAAGAACGGGGTGCTGGAATTTCTGCGTCCTGACGGCAAATCCCAGGTTACGGTTCAATACGAAAACGGAAGGCCCACAAGGATTGACGGCGTTGTCATAGCGTCACAGCATGACGAGGACGTCGACTACAAAACCATTAAGGAAGGCATCATGGAAGAGGTCGTCAAAAAGCAGATCCCTGCCGAGCTGCTCGATGACAGGACAAAATACTATATCAATGCGACCGGACGTTTTGTTCTCGGCGGCCCGCATGCAGACTGCGGACTTACCGGCAGAAAGATCATCGTAGATACCTATGGCGGGTTTGCAAGCCATGGCGGCGGTGCATTTTCCGGCAAGGACCCGTCCAAGGTGGACCGCTCCGCAGCATATATGACCCGGTATATTGCAAAAAACATCGTTGCCGCGGGTCTGGCCAAGAAGTGCACTGTTCAGCTTGCCTATGCAATAGGCGTTGCAGAACCTGTGTCCGTTATGATCGAAACCCAGGGGACCGGGGTGGTTTCGGATGAAAAACTCTCTCAGATCGTACGCGATGTATTCCCGCTCAAGCCCAAGGGTATCATTGAAAAACTTGATCTTCTTCGCCCGATCTTCAAGAAGACCGCTGCATACGGACATTTTGGAAGAGAACTGCCGGAGTTTGTCTGGGAAAAGACAGATATGGTCGATACCTTAAAGGAAAAGGCAGGTTTATAATGGCTGAACAGGTTGTAAAGGTCGATAAGTTCAAGTTCCAGGACTGTTCTATGATGAACTATAAGGTTGCCGATATCTCGCTGGCGGATTTCGGTCGCAAGGAGATAGCGATCAGCGAGCATGAGATGCCCGGGCTCATGGCATTGAGGGAAAAATATGGTACGGATAAGCCTCTGAAAGGGGCTCGGATAACCGGGTCTCTGCATATGACCATCCAGACGGCTATCCTTATCGAGACATTGAAGGCCCTGGGCGCTGATGTCAGATGGGCATCGTGCAATATCTTTTCAACCCAGGATCATGCAGCATCCGCTATAGCAGAAGGCGGGACGCCGGTATATGCCTGGAAGGGGGAGTCTCTCGAAGATTACTGGATGTGTACGCTCGCTGCCCTGAGCTTTCCCGGGGGAAAGGGGCCGAACCTCATAGTTGACGATGGTGGGGATGCGACGCTCATGGTGCATCGAGGTTTTCAGGCAGAGGAAAAACCCTCTATACTGGATGAGCCTACCTCGAACAAGGAGCTTGAGATAATCAACGCGGTTCTCAAGGTGAAATATCAGGAAGATCCCGACTTCTGGCACAGGATGGTCAAGGATATCAAAGGGGTTTCAGAAGAGACCACAACCGGGGTTCACCGTCTGTACCAGATGAAGGAAAACAATACGCTCCTTTTCCCGGCAATCAATGTGAATGATTCGGTCACCAAGAGCAAGTTCGACAATCTCTACGGTTGCAGGGAGTCCCTTGCCGACGGCATCAAGCGTGCAACCGATATCATGGTGGCGGGAAAGGTCGTGTGTGTATGCGGCTACGGCGATGTGGGCAAGGGCTGTGCCCAGTCCATGCGCGGCTTTGGTGCAAGGGTCCTGGTGACCGAGATCGACCCCATCTGTGCCTTGCAGGCTTCAATGGAAGGTTTTGAGGTGACAACTCTCGAGGATGCCCTTGCAGAGGCGAATATCTTTGTCACTGCAACGGGTAACTGCAAGGTAATCCGCATCGATCATATGGAAAAGATGCTGGATCAGGCGATAGTATGCAACATCGGCCATTTCGATAATGAGATCGAGGTTGAAAAGCTCGAGACGTATCCTGGAATTACCAAGATGAATATTAAACCCCAGGTGGACAAGTTTACGTTCCCTGACGGCCGTTGCCTTTACATGCTTGCAGAAGGAAGGCTCGTAAATCTGGGATGCGCCACAGGCCATCCGTCTTTTGTGATGTCCAATTCCTTTACCAATCAGGTGCTCGCACAGATGGATCTATGGGCCAACCCCCGAGGTATAAGTGTAACCACCCTTCCCAAAGAGCTCGATGAGGAAGTTGCCAGGCTGCATATAGAAAAACTCGGTGTCAAGATGACCAGGCTGACCAAGGAACAGGCAGACTATATCGGCGTAAAGGTGGATGGACCGTACAAGCCTGACCATTACCGGTACTGATAAGAAGGTGCATGATTAGAAAGTACAGAATACAAATACAAGGGCATCCTCTGACAAAAGGGATGCCCTTTTTTGTTGTTCAGGATGCTTTAGATGTATGGATTTAAGGGATAATGCTTGGAGTAACGGAGTGTTGGAGTCCTGGTAAAAATCAAACCGAAGAATAATCCTGACCAGATGAGCTTATCTGTATGGGCTTCCAGCCGATTATCCAAGGACACCAGTCGGATAGGGGCATGTAAAACATCAGGCACTAAAAAAACACATCAGAATAAAGCGGAGTGTTTATGTTAATCAACACTCCCGTACTCCAATACTCCAGCGAACTAGCGAGTACTTACTTGAAACGACTATCCAGCCATTCGCGCAGATCTTCCAGGACCACTTCCCTGTCTTGCGGGAGCTCGTTGTAGACCTCGTGTTTATAGCCCTCGTAGCATTTGATGGTTTTATCTCTTGCCCCTACAAGATCATAGAGCCGTTGCTGCCCTGAAAGTGCCGTGTCAAGAGAGCCATACTGGATAAGCACCGGAATATTTATTTTCCCGGCATTTTCTGCCCCGATAGTGGTGTAGGTGTTCATCTGTTCCGCAAGTCTCGGCGTGATTACATTGTATACCAGCGGATCATCCTTGTATGCCTGTACAGTCTCAGGGTCTCTCGAAATGAACTCCGGTGGGAGAGGGGACTTGACATGGATGCCTGGCAGGAGTCTGGAGAGGATCTTTGTTATGAAAATCAGTGCCGAATTTATCTCCGGTCCAGGTCCTGATCCTGTTCCTGACAGGACAAGGCATACGGTATCATCAGGATACTGTTCCACAAGGTTCATTGCAATCAGGCTTCCCATTGAATGACCAAGGATACAACAGGGGGTATCGGGGAACTTCCTTTTGATCACTTCGCTTCGGAAGAGGCTTTCATCTTCAATATATTCCTGGAAGCTGTTTATGTGGCCGCGCTTGCCGTCACTCCTGCCGTGGCCCCTGTGATCGTTTCCGAATACTGCATAGCCTGCCGGAACAAGTTTATTGACAACATTCATATACCGATCTATATGTTCGGCATAGCCGTGTATTAAGTGTACGACGGCCTTTGGTTTGCCCTCCGGAAGCCATGATTTCCAGTAGAGAGAAAAACCGTCGGTAGTTGTTAATTTTCCATCTGATGTCTTCATTGATACCCTCCTTTTCATAATAAATCATATACAATTCGATTAATAATCTCATAAACAAGACGGCAGAACAACCATATTCTTCAAGGCTCTTATAGACAGGGCTTTTACGGAGAATCAAAGGTAGCATCCGTTTGCTGCAATCCTTGCGACAGGATAGGTTATCAAAAATGTATTCGTCGACTTGATAATGTAATTACTTGAAAACATGATGCGATGTTTTGTTGACAGATGAGCCTTTAGCGGGTATAAGAAT
>DSAD01000017.1 GCA_011372875.1 Deltaproteobacteria bacterium | reverse complement strand
TTCCAAATCCTATACCCTTATACCACTGTGATTCCACCCCTTATATCAAATATCCAGATAATACTTGACAATCGTTTCCAGCGGCACTACTGAAGAATGAAATAAGATTTTCTAAAAAGGTGACACTATGCCCATATATGAATATAAATGTAAGGAATGCGGCAAAGAATTTGAAAAACTTGTGCCAATATCATCAGAAAATAATCCCAAATGTCCGCAGTGCAGCAGTGTGAATGTCAAGAAGAAGATCTCCATAACCGCATCAAGCACGTCGGAGTGTACAACCTGCTCATCAAGATCGTGCTCATCCACTTGAGGATAGATAAGGAAGGCCCGGTCAGGGCCTTTTAACAGATTTAGAACAGTTCCTTGGGGATGATAGTCTCTTCCCGTTTCGGTCCAACCGATACGATCGCAGCATCAATGCCGAGGTTTTTCTCAATATAGGATATATAGGCCTTGCAGTTTTCCGGAAGCTCATCGTACTGTCTGATGTCCGATATATTCTCTTCCCACCCGGGAAGTTCATCGAAGACAAGTTCCAGATTCGGGTGCATGCACAGGTCCGCCGGCATGTCTTCCATGATGGCCTCTCCTGATTTATAGGCCGTGGCAACTTTGATGGTCTTCAGCCCGGACAGGACATCGAGTTTTGTGATGGCAAGGTATGATATGGATGAGATGCGGATAGAGTGTCTCAGGGCTACAAGGTCGAGCCATCCGCAGCGACGGGGCCTGCCTGTGGTGGAACCGTACTCTCCGCCGAAGGCGCGCAGCCTCTCTCCTGTTTCGTCATTGAGTTCCGTGGGGAATGGTCCTTCGCCTACCCTGGTAGTATAGGCCTTGCAGATGCCGAGCACGATATCGATCATTGTCGGGCCTATGCCGGACCCTACGCATGCCTGTCCGGCGATCGTGTTTGAAGACGTGACATATGGGTAAGTGCCATAGTCCATATCGAGGTTGCCGCCCTGGGCACCTTCGAACAAAAGGTTCTTGCCTTGCTTCGATGCCTTGTCGATGACAATGGACGTGTCTCTTACGTAGGGTTTGAGGTGTTTACCCAAATCCTTGAATTTAACAAGCATCTCCTCTTTATCAAGGCCTTTGATTTTCAATATCGTGGAGAGGTATTCCTGCTTTTCATCGAATATGTTCTCGATCTTTTTTTTGAGCATATCTTCGTTAATGAGATCGATCATCCTGATACCGGTGCGGCGTGCCTTGTCTTCATAGGCCGGCCCGATTCCCCTGCCGGTTGTCCCAATTCGCTGGGTAGTATCCCTGGCGTGGTCGATCATCTTGTGATACGGCATGATTACGTGAGCACGGTCACTGATGGCAAAGCTTTCAGGAGATACGACATACCCTTTCTGCCGGAGGGCATTGATTTCGTCAAGGAGTATTTCAGGGTCTATGACCACGCCTGATCCTATGATGCACAGCTTTTCTTTGTGGAGAATACCTGAAGGTATCAGGTGCAGTATGACTTTCTTGTCTCCTACCACCAGAGTGTGGCCGGCATTGTTACCGCCCTGAAAGCGAACAACAAGGTCAGACCTTTCCGTGAGTAGATCTACGACTTTGCCTTTGCCTTCGTCACCCCACTGGGTACCTACAATAACCACATTTGCCATAGTAAAGCTCCTCTCGTTGTGCCCTTTTTAGATGAATATCTGTCGAACTGAAAGGGCATTAGGTACATCACTGATCTTGTCTATCGTATCTTTTGAAACCTCGGTATCCACATTGATTATGATTATTGCAGTGCCCTGTTCCCTGTCACGGCCAAGAAAAAGTCTCGCTATGTTGATGCCGGACTCGCCTATGATAGTGCCGATATTACCTACGGTTCCCGGAAGATCCTTGTTGTAGATGACGAGCATATGGCCGTCTGGGATCACTTCTATGGAGTAGCTGTCAACCTTGACGATCCTTAGATCAGCAGGATGAAAGACCGATCCCGTTAGTGCACGTATCCCAGAATCGAACTCGAGACTGATATCGATGGTATTGGTGAATATCTCTTCTCGTGAAGAATGGGAATCGACCAGGTCTATGCCTCGTTCTTTCACGAGAACCGGTGCATTCACATAATTGACATCATCCATGATCATAGAAAAAAAACCTTTGAGTCCGGCAATGGTGATCGGTTCGGTGTTGAGTTCGGATGCCTCACCGGTATAGTTGAATGTGATCTTGTTAAGCCTGTCAGATGTAGCCTGTCCGATAATCTGGCCAAGGAAACGGCCCATCTTTTCAGAAAGATCTATGTACGGCTTCATCTTGCTCATCATCTCCGGGGCGACCGAAGGGGCATTTACCGCGTTTCTGATCACCCCTGTCTTCAGATAGTCGACTATCTGTTCGGCAATCGCAAGCGCTACGTTTTCCTGAGCCTCATGGGTGGATGCACCGAGATGCGGAGTGCAGATGACCTTGGGGTGTTTTGCCAGGGTCCAGTCTTCAGGCGGTTCTTTTTCGAACACATCAATGGCTGCACCTGCAACTTTGCCGGAATCAAGGGCATCTACAAGATCTTTTTCGTCGATGATGCCGCCTCTGGCGCAGTTTATGATCATGACGCCGTCTTTCATTTTAGCGAAGGCATCTTTGTTTACGAAGCCCATGGTTTCCTTGGATTTGGGTATATGCACGGTGATGTAGTCGGAACGTGCATAGAGGTCGTCGATGCTCGCCAGTTCATAGCCCTGCTTTTCAGCGATCTCCTGGGTAATGAAGGGATCGTATACGATGACATTCATCTTCAGGCCCTGTGCCCGTGAAGCCACTATTGAGCCAACCCTGCCGAGCCCTATGATGCCGATGGTCTTGTTGAAGACCTCTCTGCCTTCAAGGGCTTTTTTCTCCCACCTGCCATCTTTCATGGCTGCGGTTGCCTGAGGGATGTTCCGGGTAAGGGCCATCATCATGGCAATGGAATGTTCGCCTGTGGTGACAGTGTTTCCACCCGGGGTATTCATGACAACGATGCCCTTCTTGCTGGCTGCCGAGATATCGATGTTGTCGACTCCGGCACCGGCCCTGCCGATTACCTTGAGGTTTTTCGCTGCAGATATTATTTCTTCCGTAGCCTTTGTAGCGGATCTCACAACAAGCCCGTCGTAATTGCCGATGACAGCTTTGAGTTCTTCGGGCTTCAATCCGGTTTTCACATCAACGTCGAGTCCGCCGTTGCGCAGTATCTCCACTCCCTTATCTGACAGTTTATCGCTTACCAATATCTTCACAACGCCCCCCTCTTGTAAGGTATAATCGCAATTCCGCAGCACTTGTAACAAATGGATAGTTGCGTGTCAACATGATTGACCACATTTCAAGACCATTGCGTGGGGTGATTCGGATGGTATAAACGGTCCATATAACCCATGGTGGGTTCCTACCTCAGGAAGATATCCGGCGTAAACCTTGTTCTTGATTTTATAGTGCCGCTCGTATTATCTGTTTCATTGTATGGAAGAGATAATCTTGAACAACGGCGTAACGGTTCTGGTAGAGGACAGGACTGCTGTCCTTACCGGTGACCTGTATATGGTGCATTATGAGTTTACCATGATGGTTGATCTCGATGAAGATGATGCAGGGCTCAGGCGATACTGCAAAGGGGATAAGCTCAGATCTACCAGCATATTCAAGAAACCTGCGGTGCACGAGCGTGACGTGGAAGAGGAGAAGGCGAAAATGAGGGATTCGTACCTGGCGACGAATCTGCAGTATCTCGAGCACCTCGATTTTGTCAGCCGGTTCAAGGCAAAGATGCTCAAGGACTTTCAGGACCAAGAGGAGAAGGAACGTCTGGCGAATGGGTAACCTTACCCCTATGATGCAGCAGTACCTGGATATCAAGAGAGGGTATCAGGACACCATCTTGTTTTACCGCATGGGCGATTTTTACGAGATGTTCCATGACGATGCGGTCCATGCTTCGAGAATCCTGGGGATTGCACTGACGACACGCGACAAGGGCAGGGAAAACCCGGTTCCCATGTGCGGTGTACCCTGCCATGCTGCAAGCGCTTACATCTCGCGTCTCATACGGCTCGGCAACAAGGTGGCGGTCTGTGAACAGGCAGAGATTAAAGACGGAGCAAAAGGTCTTGTTCCCCGCGAGGTGGTTCAGGTTATAACCCCGGGTCTCATGGTGGAAGATGACCATCTTTCCACAGACAGGGCAAATTATCTGATGGCAATGAGCTGTCAACCGAAAGGCAACCTGTACGGGATCGCTTTCATTGATATCTCCACCGGAGATTTCAGGGTTACCGAGGTCAAGTCGAGACAGGAGTTTGAAGGCGAACTCAGCAGGATATCACCGAGCGAGATCATCACCTGCGATCCTCAACACATTCCCGAGGGATTCTATGTGACTAGGCGGGATGACCCCATGGAGGCATCACGGGCAAGGGATATCCTTGCCTCCCATTTCAGGACCCAGGGGGTTGAAGGTCTGGGTCTCAGGGATCATGAAGAGGCATTGAAGGCAACGGGTATTGTTCTGGATTATGTAGGAAGAACCCAGAAAAATGTGCTGGGCCATATCATTTCTCTCAGGTTCTACAATACGGGCAGGTATATGATGCTCGGCGCCAATACCAAGAGGAATCTCGAGCTTTTTGAATCCATATCGGGCAATGCCTCAAACACTCTGTTTTCCGTTATGAACCGTACCCGTACCCCTATGGGCGCGCGAACCCTCGCAGACTGGATGTCCTTTCCGCTCATGGACGAGAGGGAGATATCCGCAAGGTATGATGCGCTCGAGGAGCTTGCCGGAAAACGCGATACACTCGATGAGATCAGGGGCCTTCTGGATGGCATCCCTGATCTGGAACGTATTGTGGGAAGGATATCCGCAGGAAAGGCATCGCCCAGGGACATCATCTCGCTGGGAGCCGGCCTTGATCAGGTTCCTGAAATAAAAGACCTTGCAGCGGATCTGGAATCCAGGGTCCTTGCAGAACTCATGGATCGGATGAATCCTCAAGACGAGGTAAGATCAAAAATCCGGACAACCATTGTGCCGGAGCCCCCCGGCAAGATCGGTGACGGCAATGTAATAGCGGCGGGCGTTGACAGGGAACTCGATGAACTCAGGCTGCTGAAAACAGATTCCCGGCAGTGGATAGCCTCCCTGGAAACCGAGGAAAGGGCATCCTCCGGGATAAATACCCTGAAGATCGGATACAACAGGGTGTTCGGCTACTATATCGAGATTACGAAAGCCCATGCCGACAAAGCCCCGCAGCACTATATACGTAAACAGACCCTTGTGAATGCCGAACGGTTCATTACCCCGGAGCTAAAGGAATATGAGGCAAAGCTCCTTGGTGCACAAGACGCCATATACGCGATAGAGATGAGGATATTAGGCGAGATGCGGGATTTTCTCATGGGGCATGTCCCTGATCTGAAAGCTACCATCCAGGCGGTTGCCTATCTCGATGCCGTGGCAAATCTTGCATGCCTGGCGATCGAGAACGGTTATTCCCGGCCGAAGATCAGATCGGGCAGAGATATCAGTATGGATTCAGGCAGACATCCCGTGGTGGAGAAGGTCCTGAAAACAGCGGAATTCGTGCCGAACTCATGCATGTTCGACGGAGACAGGGATACCGTTCATATCATCACAGGACCCAACATGGCAGGCAAATCGACGTTCATGAGGCAGATCGCCCTTATTGCCATTATGGCCCAGATGGGATCGTTCGTTCCTGCCAGGCAGGCTCAAATCGGTATTGTCGACCGAATCTTCACCAGGGTCGGTGCACTGGACAACCTGTCAGCAGGACAGAGCACCTTTCTTGTGGAGATGAGCGAGACTGCAGAGATACTCAATAGTGCAACACCACAGAGTCTTGTTATCCTTGACGAGATAGGCCGCGGTACTTCCACCTATGACGGGATGTCCCTCGCATGGGCTGTTGTCGAATTCCTTGACAGCAGGAAGATCAGAACATTTTTTGCCACGCATTACCACGAACTCGCCGATCTCGCACGCAGACACACCGGGATAAAGAATTTCCATATGGCTGTTGAAGAAAGCGGGCACGACGTTGTTTTCCTTCGCGAAGTTAAAAGAGGCGCTATCGGCAGGAGCTATGGGATTTATGTCGCCCGTCTTGCCGGTATCCCCGACGAGGTTATCGACAATGCCCGAATAATCCTTGCCAACATAGGAAAGAAAGCCAGACAGGTCCCCCGGGTTAATCTGGATGCGCCGGTGCAGGTCGGCATGTTCGAGGACAAGGCCCCGGATATCCTTAGGGAGATCATTCAGGTAGATATTGAAAGTCTTCGCCCTATAGATGCGCTCAATCTTCTCAATGCCCTCAAGGAAAAGATTCTGAAAGCAGATTAAAGCTTCCCATCCTTTTTTCCGAAGAACATACTTGAGAGGTCTGTATGAATAGAGATATTGACACGAAATTACTGGCACGAAAATGCGGCATGCCCTACATAGATATTGAGAACGAGACCCCTGATCGCAGGTGTGTGGATTTACTCAAGGAAGTCTTTGCAAAGAACTATACCAGTCTGCCGATGAGGTTCCTCAACGGCGGAGTGCTGGTGGCCATAGGCGATCCTGCGCAGAAAGAACTTATCGAAACCCTCACATTCCATATGGGAAAAAAGGTATATCCTGCGCTGGCCGACAGAGATGCAATTCAAAAGGCGATCCATACTGTATATTCGACTCCTTCATCCACAACGGCCAAGGATGAAGAGGTCAATGAATCGGAAGATATGGAGAATGAGAGCAGGATCATATCCATCATATCCAACAAGGGCGGGGTGGGCAAAACCCATGTCTCCACCAATATCGCCAAGGTCATAGCCGATACCGGGAAAAAAGTTCTGCTCATAGATGCGGACCTGGGCAATGCGGATATATCGAACAAGCTCGCACTTTTTCCTGACAATACCCTGTATGATTTTCTCATGGGTGATGTTGCGCTTGAAGATATGATCGAACACACCTCGTTCGGTTTTGATCTTGTCGGCGGGAGTTCAGGCGAATTCAAACTTGCAAATATCAATTATGTCCAGCGTTCCAAATTCATCCGTGGTTTCAGAAAGATAAGCAAAAACTATGACTATACCATATTCGATCTCAGTGCGGGTATCAGTTCGGTCGTGATGGACTTTGCCCTGGCCTCGGACGAGATAGTAACGGTTACGACTCCTCAGGATATCATTGCGGGGTATGCCTGTATAAAAGCCTCATTTCAGCGGTTCAAGCATATTGAAGAGAAGCTCTATGCGAAGGTTGAGTTCTACGAGCCCAGAAAGGTATTTAAGCCCTGGATCATTATGAATCAGATCTCAAACCTCAAGCAGGGATTGTTCCTGTACAACCGGATATGCCAGACCGCAGACGAAAGGATTAACAACATGGAGTCCCTCTTTGCCGTGAAACCGGAATATCTCGGCGGTATAATCTATGACAGAGATAACTTCAAGAAGGCCGAGATGCAGAGAAAACCCCTGACCGTTCTGTCTCCGAGGTCCAATCCTTCCCAGTGCATCACTTATGTGGGTAGAAATATCATGGAAAATCCTGAGTTGAGAACGTACAATCAGGAATTGAAAACCGGTTTCGGACGTTTTGGCATGATCTTCGGCCTTGAGTGATATTTTATCTTAAGTCATCGTAAAATCTACCGATAATAATAAGTAGATCGAATACGAAAGGTGACAATAATGACGATTACGGAGTATAAGGACAACCTGCTTGACAAATGGGACGATGTAAGACCCGTAGTTATCTTTTTTGCAGGAGAACGGTTCGTTGTAGAATACAATGAGCACCATGATCCGGTTGTAACCCCTATTGTCGCCATGGTTCACTCGTATCTCGGGAACATCAATCTTACGCAGATAGACAATTGAGGATGACAAGACCGGTAAAGAACTGTCTCTTTTCGTAAAATATCGAGACGTATCAAAAACATAATCAGGCACTCAATAATTTCGTGTCATTAAATATGGGCCAAATGTCTTGATAAAGGGCCATCTTTTCTTTATTAAGGGATAGTATATGATACATCTGCCCAAGACAGAGATTGAGAAGGTAGTTCTTGTTATTGATGATGACGAGGGGGACTGTTGCCTTGTAGAAGATATTCTGAGTGAGGATGGCATCAAGGTGGTCAAGGCCATCGGCGGCGAGAAGGGGATTCATATCCTTTCGGGCAGAGAATTTCCCCTTGTGATCACTGATCTGAGGATGCCGGATATCGACGGTATGGCAATCATCGATTTCATCCGCAAGAGGCAGATAAATTCCCTTATCGTGGTGCTGACAGGATATGCGAGCATTGACAGTGTGATCGATGCCCTTCGCTGTGGTGCCTATGATTATATCATCAAGCCTTTCGGTACTGACCTTCTGCGTTTCACGGTAAAGAGGGCTTTCGACTACATTGCACTGCGTGACGAACAGCAGAGGGTAAAGTTCTTTGAGATGGTTACTCAGCTTGCAAGTACGACGGCACATGAGGTTTTTCAGCCGCTTACTGTTATTATGGGTGAGGCAAAGGGGATCTGTAAAGATGTCAAAGATGATTCAATAAGAGATATGGCTGAGCAGATCCTCGAAGAATCCCGCAAGATCAGAGATGTGATCCGCAAGATGGACAATCTTCACAACTATGTAATCAAGACATACCCGGGCGGACATTCTATAATCGATATAGAAAAAGGCTCCTCGATCCGTGACTGAACCGTCTATTTCAGCACTCTGTCGTGGGCAAGGATACGATCAGCGGTTCATGACAGAACAGGCGTGAAAAAGGCATAAGAAAGGGATTCCGGTCAAGACAGATGTCTTCCAAGGGTTTTATCATGGGGTTTGTCGCCCTTATGCTGCCGGTGGTTACATCGGCAGGGCAAAGGGACATGTTTGAGAAACCCGATACGGTTTGTCTCAGGATCGGTTTCAACAGCGAGAAGATAAACGCCTATTATCTCCTCCTCGATGCGCGAACAAGCAGGGAAAAAGAGCGGGACAGAAACAGAAAGGGGCTTTCAGGGCCGGTAATAGTCTTTTTCCAGGGCCATGCACAGAGGCCTTCCGATGCATATGCCTTTACCTCCCGGCTCGCTGCAGGGAGTAAATCGGGTATTGTGGTAATTCCGGTATGCGATACCCCATACGGCAGTGATGAGGCATGGAGAGGAGACCGCGGAAAAGATGTGGTCCTCATGGAGGTGCTCAAGTGGGCCCTGTCGTCAGAAGGGATCGAGATAAATGGATATGGCCCGGTCTATGAGGGTGATGTGCTTGTAAACAATGTACGGGTTGATTCCCTCCATGGCGGGATTCTCTCCGATATCGTCTGTGTGGGCTGGTCCCACGGAGGCATCCTTGCAAGGAGATTCGCCCATGCATATCAAAGCTCTGTTATCGGTCTTGCACAGATATGTCCTGCAGGATATGAGCACTGGAGTCCCATGCATCTGACATTCAGGTTCATGCGGGAATCTTGGAAGATATCAGGCTTGGGTTTCAAAGGACATGCGCGTGATTGCCTGTGTTCCGCATGGGGCTTTACCAGAGGATTTGCCGGAGATTTCCTTCGATCCGTCCCATCGGCCGTCATCAATCTGCATGCGGCGAAGTTGTGTAGGGTAGGCAGGGATATCAGGGATTGCAGCTCATATTGCGACAGCCCAGCGCTAAGGATAAGCATGCTCGGGCATCTTGTGGTGATCTTCGCTGATCAGGATACCTGCATGGATGCAAGGAATATTCTTGGATGCGAGGACCCGCAAGAATTAACCGAGGAACAGATACTGAGATTCTGGGATACGTATTTCAGCGGTATACGTGCATTGCCCGTTAAGCGGACCCTTGCGGTTCTTCCCGGCACACACCTGGCTCCACTCACGCACAGTGAGATCTATGCAGATGCTGTCCTTGAGAATCTGGGTCAGAGCTTTTATGAATAAAGGGGAGATGATGAAAGATTATATCCGCTGGCCATTGATTGTTGTGATGATCATAGTACTGATTGGTCTGTGTCATTGGGCAAAGACTCTTGAGCTTCATGATGTGCGGACTGTATATGACGGTGATACGATACAGCTTGATGATGGTAGAAAGATCCGGCTTATCGGTGTAGACGCACCGGAGGTGAAGTCGGTCTACTCCAAAGAGGAGCCCTTCGGCGAGGAAAGCAAGCGCTATCTTGAAAAGCTGTTGCTGGGCAAGAAGGTATACATAAAAATCGGAGCAGAGCAATTTGACAAATACGGCAGGACCCTTGCATATGTTTATATGGATGATGTGCTGTTGAACGGGCGGATTATCAAAGATGGGTGGGCACGTGCATATGTAAGGTTCGATTACGAGTACAAGGATCTTTTTGTCTCGTATGAAAAGGAGGCAAAGTCCCGCGGCATCGGTATATGGAGCCGGGACTAGGCAGCCCCTTCATATTTAGGATACCCCATAAGCATGCAGCGGGCTTTTTTTTCACCTCTCCCCTTTTTTTCAAGGGGGAGAGGGGGTAGTTATAAAATAGCTCTTGATACCTCGTAAGCTCTCGGCGAGGTGCTTCATTTTCTCCGGCAGAAAACATCAAAGGGTATCCCGGGCTGGAGAGGTTCTGATCTTAATCGGTTCAGTTGTATCTGTTTTGAATCTTCGATCCGATCAGGAGGAGAACGAGGCCCAGTATGATAAGAGACAGAAACAAGGGACATGAACCCAGCATAGTATCGATTACCGGGTATGGATAGAGCAGATCCAGAAGGGATTGCGGGCCGTTCTCGACCAGTGTCAGCAGTGTATACTGGGTCCATGTATTGTGCATAAGGTACATGAGCGCCTGGTAAATGAGAACACAAAACCCGCCTGTTGTAACTGCTATGCCTGCGAAGAAGGTTATTCTGCCCATCTTATGACCGTCCCGGATACTAAATTGATATCATGTCCTCATAGTATCTTGAAAGGGTTTGAAAAACAATACTCAAAAATGACACATAGATAAACGAATACAAAAACGAAGCCCTTGCAATAATTCCCAGATTAATTTATCTTGCCCAGAAATCGATAGCGGAGTTAAAGGAGAGTTCCATGCTGACTTATATGAGAAGGCGTTCCAAGAGCTGGATAACCAAGGTGATATTCGGCGCTATTATCGTTGTTTTTGTCTTTTGGGGTGGTAGCACATACCTGGCAACAGAGGCAAACAAGGTAGCCAAGATTGACCGGAATATCATCTCCCTCCAGCAGTACTCCAAGGCATACAGTGATATGCTCAGATTATATCAGCAACAGTTCGGCGATGCTTTCACTCCGGAAATGATAGAACGATTAGATTTGAAAAACAAGGCGCTGGACCAATTGATTGATGAGTATGTGCTCAAAGCACAGGCCTCCAGGATGGGCATTACGGTTTCCGATGAAGAGCTTCAGCTCCTGATCCAGACGGTTCCGGCGTTCTCGGATGATAAAGGATTCAATGTAGACAGCTATAAGAGAATCCTTGCATACGAAAGGATGACCCCTGGCGAATTCGAGGAAAAACAGAGGATGCGTATACTTCAGCAGCGGGTCTACTCCATGATTACGGAAAACATCATAGTTGATCGCTCAGAGATCGAAGCAGCGTTCAGACAGAAAAACGACACCTTCGATCTTTACTATATTCCCGTCGAGTCAAAAAGGTTTGCGAATGTGGTATCGCCTGGCGAAGAAGAAATAATATCCTATTATAATACGCATAAGGAAGCGTATAAGATTCCGCCCAAGATCCGTCTATCCTACCTGGAGTTTCCGGTCGATGCATGTCTCAGGGATATTGAGGTGACTGATGACGAGGTTCGCAGCTACTATGCTTCGCACCAGGACGAATACACTTCCCAGGCAAAGGTTCACGGACGTCACATACTTATAAAGGTCTCTGAAGGAGATGACGAGACTGTCGTTTCCGAGAAGAAGGCCATAGCGCAG
The DNA here is from genome assembly GCA_011372875.1 of Deltaproteobacteria bacterium. GTDB lineage: Bacteria > Desulfobacterota > Desulfomonilia > UBA1062 > UBA1062 > DSAD01. The sequence continues at coordinate 1,287 of DSAD01000017.1, read as the reverse complement.
GAGATCTACGATGAAATCATTGCAGGGGCTGACTTTGCCGCTCTCGCCCAGAAGCATTCTGAAGATCCAGGGACCAACTTTATCGGCGGCGATATCGGGCTTGTGCCAAAAGACAGCCTGCCCCAGCCCATGGGAGACAAGCTCTATTCCATGAATGCAGGTGAGATCGCAGAACCGGTCAGGACCTATCTGGGATTTCATGTAATGAAACTCGAAGAAAAACAGGAATCAAAACTCTCTCCTTTTGAAGAGGTTTCTGCATCTATCGTGGATATGCTGAAGCGTCAGCGGGCAAAGAGCCTTGCCAAAGAGCAGGCGGAAACAGCATTTACTGAGCTTTATGAGCAGGGCAATACTGATCTTGATGCCTATGCCCGGGCAAAGAACCTGAAAGTCGAAGAGATAGGCCCGTTTGCCGAGGATGATAATATCGGGTTTGCTCAGGGCAACGAGATCCTGAAAGAGGCATTCATGTTCCCTGTGGGAGAGGTGGGAAGTGTTGCGGATATTGAAACCGGGTATATGGTCTACATGGTCGAGGAGAAGATCAATTCGCGTATCCCGGACATGTCAGAGATACGCGACAAGATCATAATCGACATCTCGGCAGAGATGGCACTGGATAAGGCGAAAGAACATGCGAGAACCCTAGTTGAAACCGATCTGAGCGAATTGGCAGGCCTTGGTGCACTGAGCACGGGTCCATTCAAGCGTACGGCATATTCAATACCGAACCTCGGCATGCTCTCCGGCGTCAAGGATGACCTCGATACCCTGGCAAGCCCCAAGATGTATACAGGCAGGGACAAGGTTTATGTGGTCTGGCTTAAAGAAAAGAGCGATACAGATGCGGGCAGCGCAGATATGAAAGAACTCGATAAGATAAGAGAAGAACTTCTGGCGAGAAAAAGAGGCATGGCCTTTGAGGCATTCATGGAGCAGGCCCGAGAGAAACATGATATCATCATTAACAGGGACAAGATCTTGTAAACCCCATATATGATTCAGCATGGATTGAAAAGAGCCCCCTTCATTTATGCAGGGGGCTCTTTTGGGATAACGTCCCCGGCAATATCTTTATTTCAGGGTTATACGCTTGATATTATAGGTGTTTATCGGAAAACATAGCATTGATAGTCTCGCAGAAAGTCAATTTGCAAGAATTTGCGATCATTATTCACTATTGTCCAAAATAAATCAGATCACGATATTGGCATAAAGTAAATCAGGAAGTTACGTTTTTTTATCATCAGTTTTATTAATAAAGATACCCCCATTTCGAATATT
>DSAD01000132.1 GCA_011372875.1 Deltaproteobacteria bacterium | reverse complement strand
GACTGGAGCTTCTCGGTGCACTGAACATGGTTCTGCCAGCGCATGATAACGAGGCTGACAAGGATACGGTCGATATCTCCGGGATTACCTATTATCTCGCGAAAAAAGACGGCGATATCAACGGTGTTGCCTTTAAGACCTCTACGGAAAAAGGCTACAGCGGGCTTATCGAGGTTATCGTGGGTGTGGATGTAAGTGGTCAGATTCATGCAATAGGTATCCTTTCCCAGAAAGAAACCCCGGGGCTTGGTTCCAAGATCGATGAAGACTGGTTCAAAGACCAGTACAAAGGCAAAACCCTCAACAATATAAACTGGGCTGTGAAGAAGGATGGCGGTGATTTTGAGCAGATTTCCGGGGCCACTATTTCCCCAAGGGCAGTCATCGGTGCGATAAAGGAAGGCCTGACTGGTTACGAACAAAACAAGATGCAGATACTTGGAGGCAGCGATGTCGTTCAGTAAGGAATTCATAAAAGGGATCTGGAGAGAAAACCCTGTTTTTATCTTAGTGCTCGGAATGTGCCCGGTTCTCGCTGTTACAACCTCCGCAGCCAATGGTCTTGCTATGGGACTGGCCGCCACCTTCGTTCTGCTCTGTTCAAACATCGTTATATCCGTTATCCGCTCCATCGTCCCGGACCGGGTGAGAATCCCCGTATTTATCGTTATTATCGCATCCTTTGTTACCGTGGTGGATCTGGTGATGAGCGGTTATTTCAGAAGCCTGCATCATTCTCTGGGTCTTTTTATCCCGCTTATTGTTGTGAATTGTATCATCCTGGGCCGGGCAGAGGCTTTTGCATCAAAGAATTCGTTATTCCTTTCCATAGCAGACGGTCTTGGCATGGGTGCAGGATTCACGCTGGCTCTGGTTATTCTGGGAGGCGTCAGGGAACTTTTCGGTAATGGCAGTATCTTCAGTTATCAGTTGCTGGGCAGCGGATATGAACCGATTCTCGTCATGATACTCCCCCCCGGAGCGTTCTTGACACTTGGCATTCTTACCGGGGTTTTTGCAGCGATAGAGAAAAAATAGATCAAAAGGACGGAGGAAGTATGTCAGCCAAGATCTTGGAAAAAGAACAATTATCAGAAAACGTGTTTAGACTGGTCTTAGATGCACCTAAGATCGCTAAGAAGAGGAAGGCCGGCCAGTTTGTCGTGCTGAGAATCCATGAAGAAGGAGAGCGTATACCGTTGACCATCGCCGATGCGAATGCGGACAAAGGGACACTCACCATTATCTTTCAGACAGTGGGAAAAAGCACCAATCACCTTTCAGAACTCAATGTCGGTGAAGAACTCCTCGATCTTGTAGGGCCTCTGGGAAAACCCACCCATGTTGAAAAGATCGGCACCGTTGCATGTATCGGCGGCGGAGTTGGGGTAGCCCCTGTTTATCCGATAACCGAGGCAATGAAGAATGCCGGCAACCACATCATCTCTATCATCGGAGCACGTGATAAGAGTCTCATCATCATGGAAGACGACATGAAGGCCGTATCAGACGAGATTGTCGTGACAACCGACGACGGATCGTATGGTTTTCACGGTTTCGTAAGCCAGGCACTGGAAGAGAAATATCTCCTTCAGGATAAAAAGATTGACCTCGTCGTGGCAATCGGACCGGTTCCCATGATGAGAGCGGTATGTGATGTAACGAAGAAATATAATGTACCTACAGTTGTTTCCTTGAATTCCATCATGGTGGATGCTACCGGCATGTGTGGTGCCTGCCGGGTATCTGTAGGAGGAAAGACCAGGTTTGTCTGCGTGGATGGTCCGGAATTTGACGGACATCAGGTGGATTTCAGGGAACTCATAGACAGACAGAGGATTTATTTAAAAGAAGAAAAGGAATGTATGGACCATTACTGCACCTGCAAACAGCAGGGAAAGGGGGTTAAATAACTATGGAAATGAAAGAAAGACTCAAAATACCTCGTCAGCCGATGCCCGAGCAGGAGCCAAAGGTGCGTGCGCGTAATTTTGATGAGGTCCCCCTTGGTTATACACCGGAAATAGCGAAACTCGAAGCCTTGCGCTGCATACAGTGCAAAAAACCGGCTTGTGTAGACGGCTGTCCTGTCGAGGTTGATATCCCTGGTTTCATCGCCCTTGTTGCCGAAGGTGATTTCATTGGTGCTGCAAAGAAGATCAAATCGACCAATGCATTGCCCGCAGTATGCGGAAGGGTATGTCCACAGGAGGTTCAGTGTGAGATTCAGTGCGTGAGAGGCAAAAAAGCTGAACCTGTTGCTGTCGGAAGGTTGGAGCGCTTTGTTGCTGATTTCGAGCGTGCTGCCGGAGAGGTTTCCATCCCCAAGATCCCTGCTTCGACAGGAAAACGGATTGCGATTGTCGGCTCAGGCCCTGCCGGGCTTACCGTAGCGGGAGATCTGGTACAGCTCGGTCATGATGTAACCATTTTCGAGGCACTGCACAAGGCTGGAGGAGTTCTTGTTTATGGTATTCCCGAATTCAGGCTTCCAAAAGCCATTGTTGCATCCGAGGTGGATTATCTGAAGAACATGGGGGTAAAGGTGGAGACCTCCAATGTTATCGGAAAGGTTGCAACTGTAGACGAACTCTTCGAAGAAGGATATGATGCGGTATTCCTTGGAACTGGTGCTGGTCTGCCCACATTTATGAATATTCCCGGAGAAAATCTCAATGGTGTGTATTCTGCGAACGAGTATCTCACCAGGTCAAACCTCATGAAGGCATATCTGTTCCCCGAATATGATACACCTATTGTACACGGTAAGAATGTTGCGGTAGTCGGCGGCGGTAATGTTGCCATGGACGCGGCACGTACAGCAATGAGACTGGGCGCGGATAATGTTTATCTGGTTTACCGCCGGTCAAGGCAGGAAATGCCCGCCAGGATCGAAGAGATCCATCATGCGGAGGAAGAGGGCATCCAGCTCAATCTCCTTACAACGCCAATTAAATATATTGGTAATGATAAAGGGTGGGTTACATCAATGGAGTGTCTGCGCATGGAACTGGGCGAACCGGATGACTCAGGAAGAAGACGGCCCGTGCCGATTAAAGGCAGTGAGTTTATCTGGGATATCGATACTGTTGTCGTTGCCATCGGTGCAGGTTCAAATCCCCTTGTACAGAGCACTACACCCGGTCTTGATACGAACAAATGGAATTATATCATTGCCGACGAAGAAACCGGGCAGACATCCAGAGAAGGTGTCTTTGCCGGAGGTGACATCGTAACCGGTGCTGCTACGGTTATACTGGCAATGGGAGCAGGTCGCAAAGCTGCAAGGGCAATGCATAAATATGTGATGTCCAAATAATATTTTTATGGTACGGTAGGAGAACTTATGACCCTTGCGGAGATCAAAAACATATTAAATGCAGATGTAATCGTCGGTGAAGACTTGCTGAGCATGGAAGTCGAGGCCGGTTTCGCTGCAGACCTGATGAGCGATGTTCTTGCCTTTGCAAAAGAAGGGTCAATCCTCCTTACCGGCTTGACTAACCCGCTGGTCATCCGTACAGCCGAGACACTGGATTTGAGGGCCATAATCTTTGTGCGGGGGAAAAGGCCTTCTGACGATGCTGTAAAACTGGCAAGGGAAAAACAAATAGCCCTTTTGGGAACCCGTTATATCCTGTTTGAATCGTGCGGCAGGCTCTTTAATGCAGGCATGAGGGGTTCAATACAGAAGGTGATAAAATCATCCTGAAGCAAAAGCTTGATCGAGGATTAATGATCACGGAATAAAAAGGAAGCACCCATTTCAGGGTGTTTCCTTTTTATATATCATCATGAGATCTTTACCTGAATGATTTCTATCATGAATTATTTCTATGGTTGAAAATTCAAGCTTAAGTTGTTATATAATGAAGTCGATAAGGATGGTAAGAGGTGCATGAATGGCAGGGGCAGCGGATATATCTACCATACTATCCCAGGCCGGCAGGATTGAGAAGATCAATCAGAATCCTTTTGTGCAGTCTGACGTGACGAAACAGATCCTCACGGAAGAGGAAGCACGGGAAAGGCTCCGGAAGAACAGGGAAGTCAATGAAGCCAAGAAAGGCCAGGAGATAGCTGCAAAGGATCGGGAGAGAAGTAGAAAGAACCTGGAGAAGCGGCAGAAGTCCAAAGATCAGGACAAGAATGCTGCAGAACAAGAAAACCAGCCCGACGGTGTAAAACATATCATAGATGTGGTGGTATAATCTTGGATCCTACCAAGCTTCTGCTCGTTGTTCAGATAGTTGTTCAGATAGTACTGCTCGGTTTTGTTGTTTTTTTCATTGTGCTTGAAAGAAAACGTGCTGTCCCGACTTCTGTCTTAGACGAACTCAAGGATGTAATCAAGCAGACCCAGGAACTATCCGACAGGTTTCATGAACAGGTGGATAAAAAGATCGATATAGTCACAAAGATCATGGATGAACTGGATAACCGGATTCAAGATGCCAAATCAGTAATGAAGGTGCTCGAAAAGACAACAGAGGTCACAAGACAATCACGACAGTACAACCAGGAAGACGTCCTCAGGCTTTTCAGGGGAGGTTTTACCCCGGTTGATATTGCTCAGATCACTGGAATACCTGTTGGCGAGGTTCAGCTCACGATCAAGCTAAGAGATCAGAATAATTCCTGATAGAAATGCAGATAACGCCAGGCCATATCAATTCGGGCAGTTTCATTGTAAATGAAAAGATACCCTCTCTTAATTTAGGGAGTTCTCTTCTTGCAACTGTATTGTCCAAATCCAAGGGAGGTCTTGTTCTAGTATCTATGTTTGGCAGGAGAGTATATGTGGAAACAACGATCCCTCTGCAAAAAGGACAGATCCTGAATCTAAAGGTGCATGCCCTGAGTCCGAAGATTGTCCTGAAACCTATTGAACAGAAGACGGATTCTTCAGTCATGATGAAGGGGCTCAAGACAATGGTGCAAGATCTTGTTGGAACGTTGGGCAAGACGTCAATAAGATCATTTACCGCCCAGGAGATATTAAGTGCAATGAGCAAGTTGTCATCTCAGGATCCAGGGGTTTCCCAGTTCGTCTCCATGCTCATGGACCAGATACATCATCATCCCCAGGCTCTTGCATATCTGTTTATCCCTCTTGTTGAAGAAGACTCGCATTCAAATGCACGTGTTTCCATCGAACGAGAAGGAGATAATGCATACTGCATACATTTCGAGATCGATATGGTCAATCTCGGCGCGTTAGAATGCACGGCCAGAATTGATAACGGTATAGATGTCGAGATAAGGGCATCGTCTAAGGAAACAGTCGAATATCTCAGGGAGAATATTCATGAACTGAAGCTGAGTCTGGAACCGTTCGGTGTACGATCGTGCGAGGTGGTTCTCAAAAGACTCGGCAGTACAACTGTGCAGGGTGTGGACGTTCTTGTATGAAAGAGAAGAAGAAAGAGGACAGAACCGACAAGGCGGTAGCGTTGAGCTACAGCCGCGGGCAGGATGCTGCGCCCAAGATCACCGCAAAGGGCAGAGGCTCGATAGCCGAGAAGATACTCTCGATCGCGAAAGATAATAATATCCCGATAAAGCAGGACAAGGCCCTGCTCGATGCATTGTACCGTCTCGAAATAAACGAAGAGATCCCTGAAGAACTCTACCGTGTTGTTGCTGAAGTCCTGGCATTTGTATACAGGATGAACCGGCTGAAAAAAAATAAATAGCGGTTGTCTTTACAGTTTTTTTTCATATACTTATTATGGAATAAAAAATCAAGTGAGGAGGATAGTATGAAAAGATTGGCAGTATGTCTGGTTATGTTAAGCTTCTTCGTGACGGGTTGTACCGGTTCTTTTGCCCTTACCAAGAAGGTTCACGAGTTCCACAGATCACAGGAGAACAAATGGGTAGATGAAGGGATCTTTCTTGTATGTGCAGTATTTTATATTTACAGCATTGCAACGTTGGCAGACGCAGTCATAATCAACTCTATTGAATTCTGGACAGGAGACAATCCCATCGCTTCAACAGGCGGCGACACGAACACGATTGTCAGCAATGGCCAGAACAAGGCTGAAATGAATTTTAACAGGGCTGAGGATACCATACAGATTAAGCCACAGGGGACTAATGCATCATTTACAATGGCAAGGACCGACGAAGGTGTGATTGTCATGGATGACCTGGGCAATACTATGTACACCTCCGCAAAAGATTCTATGGGAGGCGTAGGGATCTACGATGCCGATTACAACATGATCAAATATTTTTCACCTCAAGAGGTTGCCGATGCCCATGTGAACTATATCAGGTAACACTTAAGGTATAGAACTTAGGTCGAACCACTGACCCCGGGCGCAAAGACTGTTTTTATAAGAATACATAGAATTCAGCAGTGTTCGGGGTCTTATTCTGAACCGTCGATTAAATAATCACATAAGAGTTGACAACACGGCCTGGTTTAATGCCGTCGTCCGTGCTGTGACTTTTTATGACGAATGCTTGAAAATAAATACTTTGCAATATGTCTGTGCTGTTAATGTCCATATACCACAACTTTATATCTTCCGAGAATTCCCAAGATGTTTTTAACTTCCCAATCTACATGACTGATCTTAGTAATCCCACCATCATCCATTGCCTCCTGAATACCGGCATCTCCAGTAGCAACTAGTCCGAGCACGCTTATACATTCAGCAGTACCAACCTTCAGGTTTTTTCCGCTTTCCCCTGTTGCTGTAATCGGGAGCTTGAGCTCTGTGTACACGACACCCACAGGCACCGGTGTTGCGCAGCCATTGATTAAGAAAAGGGCTGCAACCATAGTAAAGAACATCATCTTTTTCAGTAAGAATGGATCGCTATTATTAAATACCAGGTTTATTCATCTATTTGGGGGATGTCTTTCATTCGGCACACCACATTAAGGGGATACCGTGACAGAACAGGTTTCCTTACCGGAAATGTATGACGATGACATCCTTGTCCCTGATGATGAACTCTTTTCCCTCTGTCAGGACGGCCCCGGCCTCTTTTGCCTCATGTATGCCGTTATGGCTGAGAAAATCGTTCAAGGATACCACGTCGGCCTTGACGAAGCCCTGTTGGATATCCGTATGAATGAGGCCTGCTGCATCGTTCATGGTGCTTCCCTTTTTCAGGGTCCATGCTGTAAGAACCTTGCCTACCGGGGTATAGAAGGTAAGCAGGTCCAGCATTTCATAACAGGTGCTGATCAGGGTTTCTATTCCGGACCTTTCGATTCCGACGGATTCCAGAAATTCACTGCGCTCTTCAGGTTCAAGCTCGGAAGCCTCAAGCTCGAATCTTGTGCATACAGGTATTACTTCCACCCCCTTACCGGCCCCCCATCTCTGGAGATCCTCCAGTTCACGTGAACCTTGAGAAAAATCATCTTCGCTGATATTTGCAACAACAACGTAGGGTTTGGCGGTGAGGATACCCCATGCCTTCATAAGGGCCTGTTCGTATGATAACCCGGTATCGAAAATGCACTGACCGTTTGAAAGCGCGGTGTGAAACGCTTCGATGAGATCCATTTCGGCCTTCGAGATATCTTTCTTGCCCACCCTGAGGCCTTTTTTTATGGAATCTATCCGTTTTGATACGAGTTCTAGGTCTGCCATGACAAGTTCTGTCAGGATGATTTCCATATCTGAAACCGGGTTTATCTCATTGTAAACATGTGCGATATCCTCATCAGTGAAGCATCTGACAACATGAATGATAGCGTCGACACCCCTGATCTGTCCCAGGAACTGGTTGCCCAGGCCTTCTCCTTTGTATGCTCCCTTTACAAGCCCGGCAATATCAAAGAGTTTTAAGGTGGTAGGTGTGATCTTTTCCGGTCTTATGATATCGGCGATTCTGTTCAGGTTATCATCGGGAACCGTAACGATGCCGATGTTGGGGTCAATGGTGCAGAAGGGATAGTTCTCGGCAGGGGCGTTGGCCCTTGTTACAAGATTGAATAAAGTGGATTTCCCTGCATTCGGGAGTCCCACTATGCCACAGTTAAAGCCCATGGAGGTATTATAAGGTATTTATGTTGGTTCGTGCAAGAAGAGCTCCTAAAAGTTCAGAGATAGTCGAGGCAATGATCATATCATCCTTGGTGAAGCCTGCGCCTGGCTTATCAGCCAGATTGAGTACGCCTTTCATCTCACCGGAGTGTTTGATCAGAATGCACATAAATGACTTTGTGTCGTATTTCTCCTTGTTTTGAACACCGATCTCTTCTTCTATATCCTTGATGATAATAGATGCATTTCGTGCAAGCACCAGGTTCATGACGCTTTCCTGCTCAGATCCGACATGGATAAACGGGTCGTCTCCGATGTCAAGGTGATTGTGTGCCTTTATCTCGAGCTCTCCCGATGTTGGATTCCGGATAAACAAGGAGCAGTAGTGTGCGCCAAGAACCTTTGGCAGATGATTTATGACTGCGTCGAGCATGCCTGGTATATCATCGGCAGTATTGAGTTCTTTGGCAAGATCATAAAGCGTCTCAAGGTAGGTGTTGTCCATTATAACGTCCATTATTTCTCTTTCTTTTATATATATCGGCGATGAGAGGGTGATTTATAAACTATACATATTCTTTTGGCTGTTTATCAAGCATTGATATTGATTGAAGTCATCAGGAAGAAAGATAGATCACTGCTGGCCAAGTGTTTTCACCTTGAATTAGATACTTGACTTGGATAGGTGAAGTAGTTGTATAATCTATCAATATATGACAAAGGAGTCTTTGTTGGAAAAACTAGATCTTCTGGAGAATAAGATATTAGAGCTGTTGGAACTGGTTGACACACTCAAAAAGAACAATGAGGAGTTAACCATGACCCTTATAAAAAAGGAGGAAGATGTTAACGGGTTTAAGCAGGAGATGGAGAATCTCTTGATAGAGAGAGAACAGGTAAGACAAAAGGTTGCACACCTGATATCATGTGTAGAAACGTTCTGACATTTTGCAGGATACAGTTAACATAAGAATATTAGGGCAAGAATATAAGGTCAAGGCTGGGGGAGATGAAAATCGCATTCAGTCATTATCGAGATATATCAATGAAAAGGTGCTTGATGTTCAACACAGTGGAAATGCAATCTCCACCATGGAGTTGGTGGCGATTGTAATGTTGAGCATGGCCGATGATGTTGAGAATGCGAAAACAGAATTAAAGACGTATAAAGAGAAAATAGAAGACAGGATAGATCAGATAATTAACTATATCGATGAAGAAACAAAATAGATGCCCCTGGGGTGCTCGCGGACCTTATAGTCCCTTTTGAGTCAACACATGAAGAAATAGATCCTGTTTAGGGCTGTTGTGAGCATGTTCTCCTCAGAGAGAAAAGCCTTAAATGCAGCTCTGTCAGGTTCGGCTTGATTTATATCAGGCTCAAGGAATACGAAGGAACGGCATCATCGGGGGCAATCCTTATATACCGATATTCTTACCTTGAAATCCTTGACACATGTGAGATGGAGACAAAAGCAAAGATCAGGACAGAGATGCTTGCAAGACGTCAGGCGATGGATTTGTCGGAAAAGAGGCGATATGAAGTTCAAATAATAGAACGCATCGCCTCTATGTCAATCTTTCATAATGCCGGCGTTGTTTCTTTCTATATGCCTATCAAGGGAGAGATTGATCTGTTACCTTTGTGGCACAGGTATAAGAAGACAGTCCTTTTTCCAAAGGTTTGCGGTAATATGCTTGCCTTTTATCCAGCTCAGAACAGGGAAGATTTTGAACAGGGATGTTTGGGTATTCTTGAGCCTTTGTGTGCAACTGCATATAATGTACGCGAGATCGATTTGATAATAGTACCCGGCGTAGTGTTCGATCATAGTGGTTATCGTCTGGGGTATGGTAAAGGTTATTACGATAGATTGATTAATGATAATCCCGGGGTAATTACCCTTGGTGTATGCTTTGATGAATTCTATGTTGAACGTTTACCTGTTGATCCATGGGATGCAAATGTGAACTTGGTAGTAACGCAGACAGGTGTATATAGAACCGAAGGTGAGGTGCGATAATGGAAATGGTCTTTATAATTATTGCCGTATTCATCGGTCTTGTAGCCGGATACGGAATCAATATTTATATCAGCAGGAAAAAAGTAAGCAGTGCGGAGCATGTCTACCAGAAAAGAATTGAAGAAGCCACTAAAGAGGCTTCCAATATCATTACAGATGCACAACTGGAGGCAAAGGAGATAATCTTTGCTGCAAAAGCCCAGTGTGATACCGAGGCAAAGGAGCGCCTCAAGGAGGTATCTGCGGCAGAAAAGAGGATTCATCAAAGAGAAGAGATGTTCGACAATAAGCTGGCCCTTCTCGATAAAAGGGAACAGGAACTCAAGAAGAATGAGCAGTCTCTGAGTGACAGGGCCCGTCATGTAGATAACATGAAGATCGAGGTGGAAAAAGCCCGCGAGGAACAGATTGCAAAGCTCGAACAGATAAGCGGCATGGATTCGGAGCAGGCGAAAAAGGAGCTCATGCGTTCTTTGGAAAGCGAGGCAAGATACGAAGCCGCAAAGCTCCTGAAGCAGATAACAGATGAGGCGGAAGCGGAAGCTGACAAAAAAGCCAAAAGGATCCTTTCAACTGCTATTCAGAGATATTCGGCAGATGTTGTCAGCGCCCGTACAGTTTCGGTAGTCAACCTGCCGGGTGAAGAGATGAAAGGTAGAATCATCGGCAGGGAAGGGCGAAATATCAGGTCAATCGAAGCAGTTACCGGTGTAGATCTTATTATTGATGATACCCCCGATGCTGTCATCGTTTCGAGTTTTGACCCAATTAAGAGAGAGATTGCAAGACTCTCTCTCGAAACCCTGGTTATAGACGGCAGGATTCATCCTTCCCGGATAGAAGAGGTGGTAGAAAAGGTCACCAAAGAGGTCAATGAAGGTGTTCTGGAGGCAGGTCAGCAGGCCACATTTGATGTCGGGGTGCATGGTATCAGCCCGGAGCTGATAAAACTGGTGGGAAAACTGAAGTATCGCACGAGTTTCTCCCAGAATGTCTACCAGCATTCCCTGGAGGTTGCACACCTGTGCGGAATCATTGCCGCAGAACTTGGGGTCAATCAGAAAATTGCCAAGAGAATAGGGTTGTTGCATGATATAGGTAAGGCGGTTGATCATGAAGTGGAGGGATCGCATGCCATTATCGGTGCTGAGATTGCCAAACGCCATGGAGAGGCGGCTAAGGTGGTTGAGGCAATAGCTTCACATCATAATGAGGCGCCGATAACTTCAGTATATGGTTTTCTGGTTCAGGCTGCAGATTCGCTTTCTGCCGCACGTCCTGGAGCAAGGCGTGAGATGCTCGAAAACTATATTAAAAGGCTTACGGATCTCGAAGGTATTGCAAATGCCATCAACGGTGTTTCAAAGGCATATGCGGTCCAGGCAGGTAGAGAGATTAGGGTTATGGTCGATGTGGAAAAGATCAATGACGAGGAAGCAGATTTTCTGGCCAAGGATCTAACCAAGCAGATCGAGGAAAAACTTACCTATCCGGGGCAGATCAGGGTTGTTGTGATACGTGAAACCCGGGCTGTAAGATATGCAAAATGAATTGCAAAGAACAAAGAGTCAAAGGGGATCTGATAGGGTGATAGAGCAACTCAGCGAACTCAAGCGTGGTATTGTGGATATTGTATCCGAAGAAGAATTCATTGCAAAGCTGAAGAAGAACAGGCCTCTCAGGGTGAAAGTGGGGTTTGATCCGACTGCCCCTGATATTCACCTGGGGCATACGGTTGTGCTTCAGAAGATGAGGCAGTTTCAGGATGCAGGTCATGACGTGATCTGCCTTATCGGTGATTTTACCGGTATGATAGGCGATCCAACCGGCAGGAGCGCGACACGTCCGCCCCTTACAAGGGAAGAAGTGCTTGAAAATGCCAGAACCTATCAGGAGCAGGTTATCAAAATCCTGGATCCGCAGCGCACCATTATGGCCTTCAATTCTCAGTGGATGGATAATATGGTTGTGACGGACTTCATCAAGCTGACCTCTGTTCAGACAGTTGCGCGTATGCTGGAAAGGGATGACTTCAAAAAACGATTTGCAGGTCAGCAACCCATAAGCATTCATGAATTTCTTTATCCGTTCATACAGGGATATGACTCGGTTGCGCTTGAGGCGGATATCGAGCTTGGAGGTACGGATCAGATATTCAACCTTCTTATGGGCAGAGAGGTTCAGAAGGCATACGGGCAGGAGCCCCAGGTTGTCATGACTCTTCCTCTTCTGGAAGGGACCGATGGCATTCAGAAGATGAGCAAGTCTTACGGCAATTATGTGGGAGTAGATGATGAACCTGTAGATATGTATGGCAAGGTCATGTCCATATCAGACGATCTTATGTGGAAGTATTATGAGTTGCTCTCATCTCTGACGATCCCTCAGATCGATCAGATGAAGCAGGATGTGTCTATTGGGTCTTTGCATCCCATGGATGCAAAGATGAGGCTTGCTCACGAGATGGTTGAAAGGTTTCATGGAAAAGAACGCGCGAATTTTGCAAGAGACGAATTCAAGAGAGTGTTCAAGTCCAGGGCATTGCCCGATGACATGCCCAATGTTGCCGTTGCACTGGAGAAGCCTTGGATCTGCGCTGTCCTCAAGGAGGCAGGCCTGACCAAGACCACCTCCGAAGCGAAAAGACTTGTGGGTCAGGGGGCTGTTACAGTCAATGAAGAAAAGATTGCCGACCAGGATTGTATACTGACAGCAGGGACGTATATTATAAAGGTCGGAAAAAGGCGTTTTGCGCGTGTAGAGCTTGGATAGCCGATCTAAAGTATGGTGTTGTTGTCAGTATCTAACGATATGATAATCTTTAAATTAAGATGATTGTATTTGGTTTAGTTTAATGCTTGACATAACAAATAATTTACCGTAGAAGTGGCATGCTCTTTAACAATAGAAGACATCAGCAACGAGTTGATAACATCTTTTTCAGGCATGTATCATTGTTTCAGATAGCATGCTGATCTTGTCAGCGACAAAGGCGAATCAAGAAAATATATTTGTTAGCATTATCACCTTGACATGTCTGCTCTTCTCTATTACATATGCATCCGGCAATAGCGAAATGGGTGAATCAAGAAAATATATTTTGTTAGCATTATCATCTTGACATATCTGATCTTCTCTACTAGATATGCATCCCGCGTTGAAAGAAAGGGTCGGAGAGAGTTATTATTTAGTTGACATTCAACTCGGAATTGTGCTGATAATGTAAAATTGGATTC
>DSAD01000197.1 GCA_011372875.1 Deltaproteobacteria bacterium | reverse complement strand
TGACCCATATCTCGGGACCGAAACATTCACCCAGGGCGGTTCTGGCCATTTCATTGAGCTGGCTTACGCATAAACAGGACATCGTGTAAGCATTAACAGAAAGCATACAGCGGAATCAAGCATTGACAACATTGACAGCATGGTCACATAAAGGTACAACATGAATAGACCACGTCCCGGGAGAAGCGTATGGAATATCAGTTTGTCAAGGTTTCTACTTATGACGCAATAGCAGTGGTCGAGATGGACCGCAAACGCGAACTCAATGCCCTTTCTCAAGGGATGCTTTCAGAGATAAAGAAAGTGTTTGCCTCTTTTCTGACAGAAGGCAACGATATCAGGCTCGTTATATTTACAGGTGGTGATGCATGTTTCTCCGCGGGCATAGACCTGAAAGAGGCCCCATTCTATACCAGTGAAGAAGCGGCAAACTATTTCAGCCTTGCTGTTGATATCTACTCCATGCTGTTGGACTATGACAGGATCCTCATTACCGCAGTCAGCGGGATTGCCTTTGGCGGAGGGTTCAATCTGGCACTTATGGGAGACATTATCCTTGCATCGGAAAGCGCTATCTTCGGGCATCCTGAAATAAAGTACGGGTTCAACCCGCTTCTGACACCGCTGGTTGCACGCATAGGTCTGGCACGAAGCAAGGAGCTCACCTTGAAGGGCGAGCCCATAGGCGCCCGAGAGGCCAATAGTATGGGGCTGGTAAACCGGGTGGTTGCACCAGAGCAATTCAAGAGAGAGGTATGGTCATGGGCGCGTCAACTTTCCACCAGGT
The DNA here is from genome assembly GCA_011372875.1 of Deltaproteobacteria bacterium. GTDB lineage: Bacteria > Desulfobacterota > Desulfomonilia > UBA1062 > UBA1062 > DSAD01. Next base: position 12,680 of record DSAD01000197.1, on the reverse strand, counting down.
CTCCCGATGTGGTCCGTGCCCTGAAAAGAAGTTTTGATGTGGTAAGCCGCCTCGATGCAAAGGCTGCCCTTGAATATGAACTGGAAATGAGTGCCATGCTCTTTAATATCCGTGGAGATATCCGGGAGAAGATGAAGGATGTCATTGAACACAAGACAGACCCTCAGGAAGACAAGTCTTAACGACAGTATACCTTCGGAAATATATGCCATTCTTGCAAGCCACTACGGCGCATCCGGATGGTGGCCAGGAGACAGTCCTTTAGAGATAGCTGTCGGCGCAATCCTCACCCAGAATACTGCATGGGTCAATGTAAAAAAGGCCATAGATAATCTCAAGTCATACGGCATGCTCGATGTTGAAAAGCTCTTTCTCGCCGATTTATCAGAGCTTGCAGCCCTTATCAGACCGTCGGGTTACTACAATGTCAAGTCAAGGCGCCTGAAGAACCTCATTTCTGTGATAATGGATCGTTATGCAGGAGATCTCGACGCCTTATTGTCTCGGGATCTCGATCAGGTGCGGACAATATTGCTGGGGATAAACGGCATAGGAAAAGAGACTGCCGACAGCATCTGCTGTTATGCCGCTGACAAGCTTGCCTTTGTAGTCGATGCATACACAGCAAGGATACTCCAGAGACACGGCCTTGCAGATATCCGCTGGGTATATGACGATATCCAGAGCATGTTCCAGCAGGGGTTACCACCGAGTATAGAGGTGTACAAGGATCTTCATGCCTACTTCGTCTTTGTCGGCAAGGAGTTCTGTCTTTCTAAGAGGATGTTGTGTTTAGAATGTCCCCTGAGAGACTGGATGCATTGATGCATCTCACTCCTTGTCCGATGGCCAGTATTACAAGATGGCCTTTTTCTCGATCTTGAAGGAAATGGCTACCCGTGCGCGGTAGGCGCTGACCTTTCCATTTTCGATCTTCATGTCCAGTTTTGTTATCTCTGCAATGCGCAGTTCCTTGAGGCTCTTACCGGCCGTCTCGACGGCCTTTAGTGCGGCTTCCTCCCAGGATTTATCACTTGTGCCTACCAGTTCGATCACCTTATATACGCTCTCAGGCATGTCTCACTCCTTATTCTGGAGATTTCGGAACGTATCATGTGGAAACCGGAATGCAAGAATATATTTCAGAGGTGCCATTCATGTGAACAAACTTCAAAAATCAGAAAAACACGATCCTTCCGATACTCGATAAAAATAGTTTTTCGCTGATCGAAGTCAAGGGATCAGGCGCTGATAATAGACGGGTCTGCTAATGCGTGCTTGAAAAGCAGATGATTTTGCCATACACAGGGGTGCATGGAACGTTTTGATATCATTGTTGTCGGCGGTGGTCATGCCGGTGCCGAGGCAGCATACGCGGCTTCGAAGTTCGGGATATCGACAGCCCTGTTTACCATGAACATGGATACGATCGGCAGGATGCCTTGCAGCCCTTCCATCGGGGGGCTTGCCAAGAGTCATCTGGTAAAGGAGATCGATTCACTCGGTGGTATCATGGCCCGTGCAGCGGACGACACTGCCATTCAGTACCGGGTGCTCAATACCAAAAAGGGCCCTTCAGTACGGTCTACCAGGACACAGAACGACAGGAAACTCTACGAGGCCGCTGTAAAGGCCCGTCTTGAAACATCTGGCATCCACCTCCGTCAGGCGCGTGTGGATTCGATAGAGGTCGATGGTAACACAGTGACCGGTATTATCGATCAGACAGGGATGTTTTATGCAGCTAAAGCCGTGATTATCACTGCCGGCACCTTCCTGTCCGGTACGATCCACATAGGAGAGAAGAAGATACCTGCCGGGAGGGCAGGGGAAGAGGGGGCATACGAGCTTTCAGCGTCCCTGGCGAAACTGGGTTTCGCCATGGGCAGGCATAAGACCGGGACACCTCCGAGACTGCATGCAGACAGCATCGATTTTGAGGGTCTGACCAGGCAGGACCCGATGGGTGAATTCATGCCTTTCTCTCTCGATTCTGCCGGAAGCGGTCTTGAACAGGTGCCCTGCTACATGACGAGGACTACTCCCGAAACCCATTGTATCATAAGGGAAAACATTCATCGAAGTGCCCTGTATTCGGGTGCGATCACCGGGATACCAGCCAGATACTGCCCTTCACTGGAGGACAAGGTTATGCGCTTCGGTGAGAGGGGAGGGCACCAGGTGATTATCGAGCCCGAAGGGATACATACCAAGGAGGTATATGCATCGGGTCTGGGGAACTCGCTGCCAGTAGACCTTCAGTGGAAGATCGTACATTCGGTGCCTGGTCTGGAACATGCCGAGATTGTGAGGAATGCATATGCCATAGAGTATGATTATGTCTTTCCCACCCAGCTTCAAAGAACCCTGGAGACGAAGTCTGTCATGGGTCTCTATCTGGCCGGCCAGGTCAACGGCACATCAGGGTATGAAGAGGCCGCGGCACAGGGGCTCATGGCAGCCGTCAACGCGGCGCTGAAGATTCAGGGCAGGGATCCTTTTATTCTCGATCGGTCCCAGGCGTACATTGCCGTCATGATCGATGACCTTGTTACCCGCGGAACGAGCGAGCCGTACAGGATGTTCACGTCCCGGGCGGAATACCGGTTGATGCTCAGGGAGACCAATGCCCTGTTCAGGCTTTCACAGACCGCATACTCTCTGGGTCTCATATCCGACGAGAGGATAAAGCGTGTCGGGCAGATGCAGGAAGAAATCAGAGATGCCAGGGATTATCTTGGAAAGACAACCCTGGTGATCCCCGATGATATGCCGGAGGTTTCACCAACGAGAGGGGCGGTAAGCGAGCGTATCAGTATGGCCGCTCTTCTAAAGCGACCCGAAGTAAGCATGGACGGATTCAGAAACCATGGTCTGCTTCCCGATATTACAAGGTTCTGCGCCATGGAGGTCGAGATCGGCATCAAATATGAAGGCTATATTCACAGGCAGATCCAGGAAATAGGGCGCTTGAAGGAAATGGAGAAGATAAAGATACCCGAGGATATCGATTTTAACGGCATAGAAGGGCTTTCCAACGAACTCAGGACACGCTTGAGTGAGATCCGCCCCAAGACCCTTGGCCAGGCATTCCTCATTGAAGGCATGACACCGGCGGGCATACAGGCGATCAGGATGGGGATCAGATTGTCAGGTTCCTGATGGCGGCCAGGATTCCAGCCTGCCTTTTGTATACATAGTGCTGAAGATACTGAAGATCTGTGTGATTGAAAATAAACTCCAGCCCGTAATTGAACCCTTGTCCTGGCAAGTTTCCCTTGAACATGACCTTTGCATTCCCCAGGATGATCTGATTCTTGGGCAGGGCAAGTGCAACAGGGTAGGTCGTTCCTTCTTCAAGGCCGGCGTACGATGATATCATGCCTATGCCGCCTTCGCTTACATCCCGGACAACGATAGAGAGCGTGCGTGCCTCGCCGGGCTGAATATAGATGGTGACCGGCTCTTTCTTGTCCGGCTCAACCCGGAAATATTTCCGTTTCTGTTCAAAGACTTTCTCAGGAAGAAATGCCGTTATCTTGCTCATGCGGCAGCTGTCCACATGAAGGTCGAAACCTAGTGTCTCCTCTCCCTGAGAGAAAAAACCAGAGAGGGTTTTCCCCTTTCCCAGCTGATTGTAAAGGCCTACAAACTCTTCCGGGCTGAAGTTGTCGAGCACGAGCTTTGTTTCTATCTCTCCGACCATCTTTATGATCTCGCAGGTCACGCTTAATGTGGGAAGATCCTCCCTGAACTGGCAGGTAAGCAGGAGTTTTGCCCTTCTCTTCAGAAACTTCTTGAACAGGTCACGTATCTGTTCAGGGTTGTGCGCGGGTTTCTGAAAGGACTTCGAAGGGGCGGGCCCGGTTTCGTTGCGGGTGGTTACAAGACCCTGGCGGTTATGTAAAAAGGTGATAAACCCGATTACCATATGGTTCGTGAACCGTGATGAATCCATGAAGATAACCCCCTGGGATGCATAGTCCAGAAGATTCATCTGCATGATCTCGCTTTGCGTATAGATAATGATAGGGCCTTGAATGTTGCGATCGCGTATGTGGCCTACAATCTCGGCAAAATTTCTGAAAAAAGGCAAGACCACAATGTCCTGCGGCGAACCTGTTTTCAGTAGTTCGTATACCAGTGTCTTGAGATCGAGGATCTTGCAGGGAAACTCGTTACCCCTGATGCCGATGTCCTGCGCATCTTGAGATGTTATCCATATGGTGGAATGCTGATCCATGGCCGTCTGGTTGATCTATGGTGTTTCCCCAAGTTCCTGCAGTTTCTCCACCGCCATTTTGCCGAATATACCTCCAGCGTCAAGACGAATGACCTCGTTGAAGTGGGTAATCGCCTGCTGCCTTTCTCCCAGCCGCATATAGAGCTGAGCTATTCCCCAATGGGCATCTGTATATTCGGGGAACTCCAGGATGGCATGCTTGAATGCCTCTATAGCCTGTGAATTTCTTCCCTGTTCCTGAAATATTCTGCCCAGCATCTCCCAGGCAGGTGCATAGTGAGGGTTATAATCCAGTGCCCTGCCGGCCGATTCCTGCGCATTGACATAGTCTTTTTTCTGGAAGTGTATGAAAGACATGTTATACCAGGGGTATTCGGGTGTTGTGTAGAGTTCGTCTTTAAGAGCCTTTTCAAATGACGACAGGGCCTCTTCGTACGAACCCATGCCTATGAGGATGGACCCCTTGAGGTTATATGCCTCGCTTTTCAGCCCGGGATGGTCAAGTTCCAGTTTGTCTCCCAGTGCGATGGCCTTCCCGACATTCTCAAGCGCACTCTCGGGTTTGTCCGATCTCCAGTAAGCAAGGGCGAAACCATAATATATTTCAGGGTCTTGAGGGTTGTCTTTCTGTGCCCTTCTCAGTTCAAGCAGTGCCCCTTGAATATCGTTGCTTGCGATCTTTTCCATGGCGATGGCTACCCGTGGTTTGGAAAGTTCACGCTTTTCCTTGAACGTGGCAGCGCAGCTTACGAGAAGGAAAAGGATTAAAACAGATAGGATCATTCGTTTCATAATTATATGCCTCATAGTATAATTTATTGAGTATATCGACCCCTGAGGGGAAAATATCAAATCATATTGTCTGTGTTACCGGATTATCTTGCCGACCACGAACCAATTGTCCGAGGAGTCGGACGAGGTATCGATAATCAGATGCATTATGCTCAATGAGGGATAAAGCGTCTTGAGGTCGTCAAGATCAACCGGCTCGAACCTTTTTTTGTTGTTAAGGTATGCATCCGCGGTCAGGGCATTGGACTCGTAGTTCTCCTTGGTCCTCTTTGATATCTTGTTCAGCGAGTATTTTTCAGGGCAGAGAGTCTGCTGTATGATGAAAGTCCTGTTGTTTTCTGCAGCGACCTGTGCGGCCCTTCTTCTCAGTGACTGGGTGATGAAGGTTGCATCGAGGATCACGCCTTTTCCTTGTGAGGCCAGTTCGTCAGCAAGGGAAAACATTTTGTCGTACACAAGGTTTCTCTTGTCCATGTTGGATGCCACCTTTTCATCAAAGATGTCCTCGTTCTTTAATACCTCTTTGCGTATCAGGTCTGTCCTGAGCATTTCATAGCCTTTCATTTCAGCTATGACCTCGGTAGTCTCGGTCTTGTTCGTGGCAGGCAGGCCGCATGCGATCAAAACTGCATCATCGACAATCTCTTTTTCCACAAAGCCCTTGAAAGGTTCTCTCATAAAACACTCCTTATATGTAACAGTCATGGTATTATATGGGAGAGTGACACAATTGCATGAAATAAAGATGTTTTCACCCTCACCCCCCTAAAACCTTATACCCCATACCTTCACCCAATGCCTAGCGCCTAACGCCCAGGGCCTGTTTTTTTACAATCCGAACTGCCCTGCCACATATCCCGGTATGTCGAGTGTACCCATGAGCACAGGGTTCTGATGACAGTCGGACCCGCCTGTTACCATGAGGCCTTTCCCCCGGGCAAAACCAAGGTATGACTCGATGGTTTTCTTGTCATGTCGAATGTGCCAGCATTCGATGCCGTCTATGTATTCCAGCATGGTCCCGGTTATGATGGCCTGCTGCTCTTCAAGATCCCTGGTATATGCGACAAGCGATGTCCCGTTGGGGTCGTTCGGGTGCGCAAGGATAAGCTTTCCGCCCGATGCGTGTACCAGTTCGGATGCCTCTTCGAGGCCGAGCGGCATCTTGGGGACATCGCATCTGACCAGGTATTTGTCAAAGGCCTCCTGCTTGTCCGAGGCAATCCCTTTTCCTACCATGTAGTCTGCGATATGAGGACGGCCCAGTGCCCCTTCAGCGCCCGTGAGGATCGCAATCATATCCTCGTCGGTAAATTCCTTCATGCCCTCTTTGCGGAATTCCTCGTTGATGTTTGCCATGATCCTGTCTGCACGGATCTGTCTATAGTCCCTGAGTTCCTCGAGTTTTTTCACAAGCGGGGCATAGGAGATGTCTATCTGGTATCCCAGGAAATCCAGGGAGACCCCTTTGCCGTTTTTATAGTCTTGGTGTGAGTGCGTCACATTCAGCTCGATCCCGGTTATGCAGGCCATGGCGTATTCATGAGCCAGTCTTAGCGCATCCTTCTGGGCACTGATGGCGTCGTGGTCGGTAATCGAGATCAGCCCGATCCCTCTCACTGCGGCTTCTGCAAAGATCTCATCTATGCTCCACCTGCCGTCGGACCCGTTTCTGGAATGGATGTGGAGATCGATCTTCATCAGTTTATGTAGGAGTATGCAAGGTCATAGTATTGCTGCGCGGTTTCATGTGCCGAGCGTTTTTTCGATTCATCTAGCCCTGTATCATCGAGCATGAAGGATGTGACCTTTGCCCTGACATATGCTCGGTACACCTTGTAGAATGTAAGGACATCCCTCATGTTCGGGTCACCGGAGGCGTCGATATAGGCATCCACAAAGGCATTACCGAGATCAGAATGCGAGTTGAAATCGAAATCCATGGACAGAAAGGCCACGTCGGACGCCACATCGCCGAAGCGGAAACGCTCGTTGAACTCTATGCAGTCGAAAATGGATATGCCGGAGTCCTCCATGCAGATATGCTGAAGGTGCAGGTCTCCATGGCAGTCCTTTATGTGTCCGCCTTCTATCCTGGCATCGAACAGGGATTTATTAGCGTCCATAAAGTCCCTGCTCCAGGATTCAAGGGCATGGAATTTATCTTTTGATATGGGGCCGCCGACATACTTTCCGGTCTGGTCGAAGTTTTCGATCACATTGGTGGAGATTGTCTCGAGCGTGCCGAAGGAGCGGGCCTTTTCATCGCTTTGTATCTTTCCGTATATGCTGCTGAGATGCCTGCCTACCCTTACCATGTCGTCTTTGTTTACCCGGTTTTCTTTCAGCAGTTCGTAGAGCATCTTGCCTTCATCGATGCGCTTCATCTTCAGGGCATATTCGATAACATCCTTTCCATCGCCCAGGCGGTATGAGTCCCCTGATCTGGATATGGGGACAACCTCCAGGTAGACATCCGGGGAAAATCGTCTGTTCAGACGGAGTTCCTCATGGGTGAAAAACCTTCTCTTTTCAAGGGTTGAAAAGTCAAGAAAGCCGAAATCCACGGGTTTCTTGACCTTGTAGACATAGTCGTCCCCTATGAATACCCAGGAGATATGGGTCTGAACGAGCCGTATGCCATTGGTCTTGTCCGGGTAGGCATCCGTGGTCTGTAAGAAATCAACAAGCTTTTTTGTCGACATTAAGTGTTCCTCCTGCAAGCTGTCCGCAGGCAGCTGAGATATCGTTTCCCTTTTCCTTGCGCAGCATTACCGCAACCGGGCTGTCCTTGAGCCTTTCTTCGAATGCGAGCACAGTCTTTTCATCGGGAGCGTTAAAAGGACACCCGGGCCATGGGTTCAGCGGTATAATATTGACCTTGACCTTCAGTCCGTGCAGGAGCCCTATCAGACGGCGCGCGTCTTCTCGTGAATCGTTGAAGCCGCCGAGCAGGACATATTCGATGGTTATCCTTCTGCGGTTGGGCAGCTGATAGGCCCTGAGTGCATCGATGAGTCCGGTCAGGGGGTATTTCCGGGTAATGGGCATGATTGCTGAGCGCTGGGCCTGGGTTGTAGCATTCAGAGAGACTGCGAGCCCTGCCCCTGTATCCTTCCACAGGAAGGGCATCATCTCCAGGATACCGCAGGTGGATACCGTGATTCTTCTTTTCGAGATCCTCGGACCGTCAGGATCCGTGATTATGGAAATTGCTTTGACGACGTTTTCATAATTCAGCAGAGGTTCTCCCATGCCCATGAAGACTACGTTGCGGAAATTCCTTTCCGGGTAGGTATGAACCGGAAAGAGCACCTGGGAGATGATCTCGCCAAGCGAGAGATTTCTGGTAAACCCGAGCCTCGCAGTGCAGCAGAATGTGCATCCCATGGCGCATCCAGCCTGTGAGGATACGCAGATGCTCCAGTGATCTTTTTCGGGAATCAGGACGCTCTCGATGATATTTCCGTCTTCCAGCGCGTAGGCGATCTTTTCCGTGTTGTCTGAAGAGCGCTTGATTTGTGCCACTTCCGGATACCCGATGTATGCCCTGTGCGAGATATCATGGCGTATCTTCCGGGGGATATTGGACATCTTCTCGATATCGCGCAATCCTTTTCCGAATACCCAGTTGAATATCTGGGCAGCGCGGTATGGCTTGTCATCAATTACTGATGCCAGATTTTCTTTATTCAGATCCAGTAGATTTATCATATTCCAGTATCATAATATGGTGCGCCCGACAGGGATCGAACCTGCGACCTTAGGCTCCGGAGGCCTACGCTCTATCCTACTGAGCTACGGACGCACACCGTTTCAATTTTTGCTCATCAGGTGTTCGACGGCCTTCTCCAGTCCGGAAAGCGTAATCTCGAACATCGGGAAGATTTCGCGGATTGCTTCTATGGTCTGTGTGTGCGACCATGTATAAGCATATTTTGGATTCAGCCATGCACTATGTTTAAATGTTTTTGCAAGAAATTCAAGACTTTTAATGCTCGACTCGGTCCTGGAAGCATAATAGATGCTTCCGTTGCGGCTGAAAAGTTCGTAGGTCGCCATGGAGGCATCGCCCACGATAATGAGCCTCGTATCCGGGTCATAGCGGGCAAAGTCATCGATGAAATGGATCTTGAACTGTCTGGTGGGGTCCAGCCACACAGAGCCGTAGATGGTGTTGTGGAAGTAGAATATCTTGAGGTCCTTGAACTGGTTCTTTGCATGATTGAACAGTACCTGGACCACATTGATGTACGGGTCCATGGAAAAGCCGCCGTTGTCGATCATGAGAACCACTTTCAGCTTGTCCTTCAAGGACCGGTCGAACACGATCTCGATCTCGCCCGCATTTCTCATGGTTTCATAGATGGTCTTGTCTATGTTCAGATTGTCTTTCGGCCCGGCCGGCTGCATGCTGCGCAGCCTTCTCATGGCCTCTGATATCTGCGACGGCCCGAGCCTGGAGTCTTCGGTATAGTCCTTGTATCTTCGCTCCATGGCTATCTTGACCGCTGATTTGTGCTGGGAGGTACCTCCTACGCGCATGCCGCCGGGGTGAAAGCCTGAATGCCCGACCGGCGATCTGCCGCCTGTGCCGATCCACTTGTTTCCGCCGTCGTGCCGTTCCGTCTGGTCGGCGAGCCTTTTCCTGAAATACTCCTCGAGCTCCTCGGGCGTGAGTTTGCTCAGCGCTTCCTGGTCGATGCCCAGGAAGTCGGCCATCATCTCGGGATCTTTCAGCCACTCTTCGAGCATGGACTGGATCGCGAGGTCGATCTCCTCATTGATCGAATCATCCAGTTCGGCGCCCTTGAAATAGTGGGCAAATACCCTGTCGTATATATCGAAATGACGTTCTGATTTGACCATTACTGCGCGGGATATGGAATACAGGTCATCCAGAGAAAGGATGAGCCCCTTGTGCAGGGCGTCCTGAAGTCGCAGGAACCCTGAGGGCGAAAGCGGCAGACCCTTCTGTCTGAGCATGTAGAAGAAATCGACAAACATGAGAGTTCCTTATCGGTATCCGCTTCCCATCTGTTTCTGAAGGGTCTTGTAATCCTCGCTTTTCTTGAACAGCACCCCCAGGTAGGGGATCTCGTTCTTGGAGAGGTGCTTGGGATCGAAGTTCTTGTCCATGAGCAGGATCCTTATCCAGTTGATGAGTTCCCTGGTGGCGGGCTTTTTCTCGATGCCGCGGATATTCCTGAGGCTGTAGAAGGTATCGATGCATGATTCAGAGATCTTTTTATCCAGGTCGGGGAAATGGGCCAGCACGATCTTGTGCATCATGTCCTGTTCGGGAAAGGCTATGTGATGGAACACGCATCTTCCCAGGAAGGGATCGGAAAGGTCTTTCTTTGCATTGGATGTAATGATGATAATGGGCCTGTTGAGGGCCTCAATGGTCTTGTCTATCTCGATGATATCGAACGACATCTGGTCGAGCACATCCAAGAGGTCATCCTGAAAATCGGTGTCCGCCTTGTCGATCTCGTCGATGAGCAGGACGACTTTTGTTTTGCTTGTAAAGGACTGACCGATCTTTCCCATCTTGATATAGTCTTCTATGTTGCTTACATTACGGCTGGAATCCCCGAAGCGGCTGTCATTGAGTCTGGTGAGAGTATCGTACTGGTACAGTGCCTCGACGGCCTTCATGCTTGATTTTACATTGAGTACGATAAGCGGCATGTTGAGGTTCTCTGCTATGGCGTGTGCCAGCAGGGTTTTGCCTGTCCCGGGTTCGCCTTTTATCAGAAGGGGCATTTCCAGTGCAATGCTGGCATTGACGATCTTTGAAAGCTCATAATCGAGCACGTATGAGTCTGTGCCCGTAAAGGTGTAATTTCCCATGTTCCGGCTCCTGTTGCGGTATTTTGCCCCCTTCATATCATACAAAACTCAATCCTACAATCAATGCTTGTCTCCGGGCTTATCAGGACAAGACAGCCTTAAGCAACATCCTCCGGCAGGCCAATGCGACGTTTCAGGTGAAATACGTGGATTGACTGTTTGCGCACAGTGGGTTACATATAGAGTACTTGATTTATTAATTAAAGGAGATCTCGTTTGGACAGTAACGATGATAATCAAGACAGGACAAGTTTTTTCAAGCGGCTGTGGTACTACCTGAGAAGCGAAAAGATCATAACAAATTCAAAAGAAGAGATCGAAAAGATCATCGACGAGGTGGAAGAAAAAGGCTTCATCGATGAAGACCAGGGTGACATGATCCACAACATCATCGTGCTCAAGGATACCGCAGTCCGCGAGATCATGGTTCCCAAGGTGGATATGATAGCCCTGAGGAGTTCATCAACTCTGGATGAACTTGTGGAGGTCATAACAAAAGAGAACTGTTCGAGAATTCCTATCTATGAAGACTCCACTGACAACATCATTGGCGTGGTCTATGCAAAGGACGTGCTGAGGTACTGGTCTTCCAGGAATGATCTGCCAAAGATAAAGGACCTGATGAACCCGCCTTATTTTGTCCCGGAGGGCAAGAAGCTCATCGATCTGCTCAACGAGTTCAGAGAGAAGCGCACAAAGATGGCTATTGTGATCGACGAATACGGTAATGTCGACGGCCTGCTCACCCTGGGGGACATTATGGAGGAGATCGTCGGCGAGATCGTCGCCGAGGACGACCAGTATTACGAGAAGGACATCGTTCTCAAGGAGGAAGGCGTCTATTATGTGGACCCGAGACTTCCACTGGATGATTTTACCGAGGCCTTTGACGTAAATATACCACAGGGAAGCTACGATTCCCTGGGAGGATTTATCACATGCCAGCTCGAACGTATTCCCTTATCTGGAGAGACCCTCGAATATAACGGGGTTGTCTTTGAGATAGCATCGGCAGACAAGAAGAGGATATCAAAACTCATTGTGCATGCACAATTGAGGAAGGAAACTTGAGACGGATATTTCTCGCCATCCTGGCAGGCTTTTGTTACACCGCGTCGTTTCCCACCTATGATTTGTGGCCCCTTGCATGGTTTTTTGCTGTCCCGATTTTTTTCCTGGCCAGGGAGGTCGAGAGTCCTGTCGAGATATTTATCTACGGCATCATAGCAGGGATCGTTGCATGGGCAGGGACACTCTACTGGATCGCCTATGTCATGGAAAATTTCGGGGGCATGAGCCTGGTGCCGGCAGCGTTTCTCCTGCTTGTGCTGATCTCGTTTCTTTCTCTGTATTTCGCCCTTTTTGCCTGGGGCTCACAGAAGCTGATCCGTTCCAGGTTCGCGTTTCTGACGATTCCCGGGGTATGGGTTTTTCTGGAACTGGTCAGGTCATATGTCCCTTTTTCCGGTTTTCCGTGGGCCCTTGCAGGCTATACGCAGTTTCCCTGGAAACCCTTCATACAGATAGCGGAGTTCGGCGGGGTATATCTCATAAGCGGCATCATTCTCATGGTCAATGTCGCGCTTTATAAGGCAGCCCAGAAGATATATCTTCCCCTTGTCATTAGTGCAGCGTTACTTCTGGCTGCTGTTGTCTGGGGAAACTTCAGGATGGAGACGTTGACCCTTGAAGGCCCGCAAACAGTTGTCGGCATTGCCCAGGCAAATATCGCACAGGAAGAAAAATGGCTGCCTTCGATGGTTAATCCCACCATAGACATCTATTCACG
>DSAD01000285.1 GCA_011372875.1 Deltaproteobacteria bacterium | reverse complement strand
TTGTGGAGCCGGCCAGGGCGGCGGCACTCCATGCACAGAGCCTGGAAGGCAAGGGCAACGAGGGAATCTACTGCGGAGCGGCTCTTGAGCTTAAGGACGGCACGATAGTTACCGGGTGCAATTCTCCGCTGATGCATGCTGCGTCGAGCCTGATTCTTCATGCGATAAAACATCTGGCAGAGATCCCTGACAAGATAGAATTATTGCCTGCAAATATAACGGAGTCGTTGAGGAATTTCAAGACCGAGATACTCAATGAAAAATCAGTGAGTCTTGATCTGGAAGAGGCCCTGGTGGCGCTGAGCATCAGCGCTACATCAAATCCTGCGGCAAGGCTTGCGCTTGAAAAGATCAAGGATCTCAGAGGTTGCGAGGTTCATATTACCCATATCCCCACGCCCGGTGATGAGGCAGGACTGCGCAGGCTGGGTCTTAACGTAACGAGCGAGCCGAACTTCGCGACGAACAACCTGTATATTTCGTGAGGAATACCGGCCCTTAAGGTAATGAATCCCCTCATGTTGCATCAGAGAAAGGTTATATATTGTTAGAGCGGCCAAAGCCGCCCCACAGTGTAAGGCAAAATTCTATGGAGTCGCCCAAGAGCTTTTGCATGGATTACAAGAGCTTCCGAGGTATCAACGGCCCTTATTCTTTTTATCTGCCAGTGCCTGAGAGAGCTTTTCTCCCAGGGAACTGACACCCTGATTCGATTCCCTGGAAAAGCTCTTCCAGTCATCCTCATCCCTTGAGTCACAGGGCCCCAGCGTGATCCTGCGCTGATCAGGATCGATCTCTTCTACAACAACCATGATGGTATCGCCGGGGGACATCTTCTCTATACTTGAAGGATCCTGGAACCTGCTGATCCTGGATTTCGGCATCAGTCCTGTGATACCGGGCTCCAGGGTTATGAAGAAACCGAACCGTTCCTTTTTCTCGATGACCCCCTCGAAGATCTGGTCGGCTTTGTATTTCTGGGCTGAACCTATCCATGGATCACCTTCCGCATCCTTCATGCTCAGCGAGATACGTTTCTTTTCCGGATCGATCTCCTTGACCATAATGTCTACTGTATCTCCAGCTGAAACGATATCCTGGGGTTTGTTTACCCGCCGAGTGTAGCTCATCTCGGATATATGGACCAGGCCTTCGATTCCCGGTTCGATCTCGACAAAGCATCCGTAGTCCATACACCTGGTTACCCTGCCGCGTATCTTGTCACCGGTCTTGAGTCTGCCGGTTATGCTTTCCCATGGATCTTCACCTGTCTGTTTCATGGAAAGTGAAAGTTTTTTCTCGCCGGTTTTTTCATCTGTTAGTATATCCATGATCTTCACCGTAACTGTATCGCCTGCCTGCAGGACCTCGTCAGGGCTGCTGATCCGGGACCAGCTCATCTCGGAAATGTGAACCATGCCCTCGACGCCCGGGATAAGCTCGATGAATGCGCCGTAAGGCATAAGCGTGTTTACCCTTCCTTTGAGGACAGTACCCGCTAAGAGGGTATCAAGAAAATCCTTCTTTTCCTCTTTCTGTTCCTGATCGAGGAGGATCCTTCTGGATACCACGATGTTCTTTCCCCCCTCCTTGAACTCGGTGATGAGAAAACGAAAGGTTTTTCCCACATAGTCCTCGGGCTGCTCGACATACACAGTGTCGATCTGGCTTATGGGACAGAAGGCCCTTCGTTTGATAATCTCTACGCTGAAACCGCCTTTTATGGATTCGGAGACCCTGCCTTCAACAGGCAGTTTGTGGTCATAGGCCTCCTGCAGCATATTCTGTCCGCCTATACCGGAGATTGCTCGTGAAAGCCTTATTTCTCCTTCACGTATGGAGACCACGTATAATTCGATGGTATCTCCGAGTGCATAGGGAAGGTCGCCGCTCTCATCGATGAGTTCCTGTGAATCCACGACGCCGTCAATCTTGCACCCGGTATCAACGAAGATGCTTTCCCTTCCGATGGAAATGATCGTTCCGCTTATCTTGTCGCCTACCTGGATTGCAGAGTCTGTTTCCGGGGAATATGCATCCAGAAGATCGGCCATGGTCTGCTGATCATGTTCAATGGGTTTGTCTGACATGAGTTGTTCTCCTTATGATATGTTCAAGGCAACGCGATGGTATAGAAAAAAATATCGTGAGTAAAGAACAATAATGCATTAGTATTCAACCCGGATCTTGTAACAGTAAAGCACCAATTCCGTGTGTGTGAGTTTCCATGCTGGATTCGTACAGGGGTGGGACAAACAGGAACGAACAGGTTGGCTCGAGATGCAAGGTGAAAGGGTTTTGAGGCAGAAGGTCGGGCGTGCAGGTAAGCTCATGATCCTATCCGGTCAAGATAAGCCGCGAGATCGTTCAACTTCAAAATGCGGGTTATAACGTGCTGGTCAATGATGAAATTGCCGTTTTTCTGAAACTCAGAGTTCATTGCCCCTGGCAAACGTTATGCTTTTTCAGATCACATAAAAAACCGTTTCCAATGTGATGACAATCCCGTCCATTTTGTTGTCCCGGTGAAAGCATCTACATCTCCCGCAGCCATTTTATGCACCATTGGGCAGGAAAACGTATCAAGGATCACACGTCTGATCCTTGACTACTTCTCGGCTGCAGGTGCAGCAGGTATTTCTGCAGGTGCTGTGCTTTGTGTGTCTTGAGCAGGCATTGCCGGTGCCGCAGGTACCACAGTATCAATAACCTTATGTGTATCCATGATGCTCTGTGTCGGTTTCTCAAAGGCGAAATAGCCCAGGGTCAACGAGGTAACCATGAATACAATTACGAGAACCCGGGTCGCCTTGTTCAGAAAATCGGCCGGGCCGGCGGAGCCGAACAGTGCCTGAGAGCCTGATCCTCCGAATACAGCACCGATGTCAGCGCCCTTGCCTGACTGCAAGAGAACGGAAACGATCAGCAAGACCGATACGGTAATATGAACAGCTAACAAAAATCCATACATTGTTTTATCATCCTTTAAATCGTAATATTCTCTCAAACGACGCCGCGTCGAGGCTTGCTCCGCCTACCAGGGCCCCGTCGATATCATCTTGTGCCATGAGGGAATCAATGTTGTCGCCTTTTACGCTCCCTCCATAAAGAATCCTCATGTTTTGTGCTATCTCTTTTCCGAACAGGCCGGTAATGACTGTTCTGATGTAGGCGTGAACCTCCTGCGCCATTTGAGGGGTTGCAGTCTTGCCGGTACCGATTGCCCATACCGGTTCATAGGCGATAACGAGAGTATCTGCCATGTCAGAACCAAGGCCTTCGAGCCCCTGTCTGATCTGTGACCCTATAATGTCGAAGGTTTTGCCGGATTCGCGGTCATTCAATGTTTCACCCACGCATACGATCGGGACCAAGTCGGCCTTTATAGAGGCGAAAAGCCTCTTGTTCACGGTTTCATCTGTCTCATGGAAAAACTGTCTGCGCTCCGAATGACCAATAATGGAATATTCGGCCCCGATACTTTTCAGCATCAGAGCTGAGATTTCTCCGGTATAGGCGCCCTCATCCTCCCAGAAGACATTCTGTGCGCCTACCATTACCTGAGTTCCCTCACACGCCTGAGCCAGTGACTGGACATAGACATATGGGGGGCATAGCAGGATGTCGGTGTTCTCGATATCCAATACCCTCGATATGAAATCATCGGCAAAGGTACCTACCTGGTCGAGGCTTTTGAACATCTTCCAGTTGCCAGCTATCAGCGGTTTTCTCATAAACGTCTTCCTATATTTCAAGCGATGTTACGCCCGGCAGGATCTTGCCTCCCAGCATCTCCAGAAAGGCCCCTCCTGCGGTTGATACAAAGTCTATCTTGTCGATAGCGCCACTCTCATGCAGTGCAGCATCTGTATCACCCCCGCCGACAATGGTCAATGCCTTTGATGATGCTATCTGTTTCGCAATCTCCATGGTCCCTCTGGAGAAGGCATTGATTTCAAAGACACCCATGGGTCCGTTCCATACGATGGTATTGCAGCCTTCAAGGGCTTCACTGAACAATGTTATGGATGACGGCCCTATGTCCAGACCCATCAGATCCGCAGGGATCTCCTGGATCGTTTTCACCACTACTTCCTGCCCATCCTTTGCCGTAGAGGCACAGAAGCAGTCCACAGGCAGGTAGAGCTTCACCCCTTTTGCCCGGGCCTTTTCCATAATAGACAGGGCTGTTTCGATGAGATCGTCTTCCACTATGGAATTCCCGATTTCCTGGCCCAAAGCCTTGATAAAGGTAAAGGCCATACCGCCTCCGATTATGATCTTGTCCACCTTGTCCACAAGATTTTCCATGACTTCGAGTTTGCCGGATACCTTTGCTCCTCCGATTACCGCAGCAAAAGGTCTGCCGGGATCTTTGAGTGCCTTTTCGATATGTTCCACTTCGCGTATCATGAGAAAACCGGCAGCCTTTGCAGCAATGTGATTGCAGACGCCGACATTCGATGCATGTGCCCGGTGGGCGGTAGCAAAGGCATCGTTCACATAACAATCACCGAGTTCAGCGAGCTCTCTGGCGAAGCCTGGCTCGTTCTTTTCTTCCTCTATATGAAAGCGCAGGTTCTCCAGGAGCAGAATATCTCCCGGAATCAGGCCATTTACCATGGATCTTACGGTTTCACCGATGCAGTCGGGTGCCATATTCACACTTGTGCCCAGAAGTTCCGAGAGCCTACGTGCAACCGGTACAAGGCTCATTGTTTTTACAGCTTTTCCCTTGGGGCGTCCCAGATGAGACATAAGAACAACTTTTGCTCCCATCTCCACAGCGTATTGGATGGTGGGAAGGGCTGCCTTTATGCGTGCATCATCGGTAATATTGCAGTCATTATCGAGCGGTACATTGAAATCCACCCTGATGAGCACCCTTTTTGCTTTCAAGTCCAGATCTTTAATGGACGTAATACCCATAGTATCCTCCTTGTGCTGTATGTATTCTCAGTGATGATACCTCACAGCAGTTTTAAGAAAAAAAAGATCATTTGGCCGGGGTTATGCCTTTTGCATAAATCAAGGCCTTTACAAACCTTTCTTTCTCCCAGTAAATATAAATTTATATTATCAAGATGGAATATCTGTCAATGGGATATCATGATGGACAGCTACAGACAATTAGGTCCGAGAGTGAGTGAAACACTGGGCGGTCAATTCAGGATTCTCATAAGAAACCTGATAAGAGGAAACCAGAGGAATGCCAGATCTTTTGCGCACAGGGCAAAAAAGGAGATGGCTGATCATGGCAATGCCGTGACTGCACAGAACATAATTGAGGATATGGCACAGTCTCAGGCCATGCAGAATGCATTGATCAATTCACCCTCGATCGTCCCGGGGATAGGAACCTTCCTTTCGTTCTGGCTTATAGGTCTTGAAGATTTTTTCCTCCTGGATCGAAGCGTAAAGCTCGTGCTTGCCCTGTGCGGGCTTGAAGGCATTCCTGTAGAGGAAAAAAATCAAGCCCTTGAAGATTTTATTATAAAGATTATTGGTCAGACCTACAAGATTGCAGACTATGGAACAGATCCGAATACCAGGACTATCAGCAATGATATCATGACTATACTGCTTCCACGCAAGTATGCCGGCATGGTGATGAACATAGGGTTACATAGGATCGTCAGGAGGATACTGCCCTTTAAAAGACGTTCACGGCTGCTCCCTGTGGGCCTTGGTATTGGCATGTCCGCATATAATGCCTATGACAGGATCGTTGCCGTGGGACGATTAACCCTCAAGAATCTGAGCAGACTAAAGCAGGATGTCGGCATGAGTGACGATGCTCAATAGCTTTAAATCTTTATCAGAGCCGGTAGATCTCTTTGTCCCAGATCTTTACCCAGTTTCTCTTTAGTACCTCTGTCGCTGTCTTGACATTGTCCACCTCGAGGATGACAATGGGATTGCTTGCTCTTCCTATATAGGGATACAGAGTGATGGCATTAATCTTTGCATCCCTAAGCGGTTTGAGCACAGCATTCATGCCGCCGGGATGATCAGGCATCTCGACAGCCAGCACCTCTGTCTCGATATAAGGGATCTCTTCCGAACTCAAGGCGTTTTTTGCCTTTTTAGGGTCATCAACCACTATGGAGATAGATGATATCTCGGCAGACTCCTGCCCTACCGAGATGGCCCGGATATTGACACCGTGTTTTCCCAGGACATCACTTAGATATGAGAGCTTGCCCGAAACGTTTGCGGTCTCTAAACGCAGTTGTTTGATAGCCATGTCCTACTTCTCCTTCGAATAAAAATCGCACCCTATTTGTAAGGCCTCTATGTTTTTATCTGTGAATTTGGCTTTGGATTTTCCCAGCATCTCAGCCATGTTGTCAATAATGGTCGAGAGCTTAACCTGCCTTGTCCTGCTTACAAAGGCCCCGAGCATGATCATGTTGGCATATCTCTCTCCGACACTGGCCTTGGCGAGATCATTGACCGGTATCTCAACTACCTCGATATCGCCCCGTACCGGCCGATCGGTAACGATGGATGTGTTGATGAAGAGCTCTCCGCCGGCAGCAATCTGATTCTGAAGCCTTCCCAGAGACAGGGTGTCCATGATTACCAGATAGTCCGGCGAGGAGGCCACGGGAGATGCGATTTCCTCATCGGATATGGCGATCGTGCACGAGGTGATACCCCCGCGCATCTCGGCACCGTATGAAGGAAGATAGGTGACGTGTTGATCTTCAAGCATTGCCGCCCAAGCAAAGCATTGACCTGAGAACAGAATGCCCTGTCCGCCTATACCGCTCATGACAGTCTTTAGAAGCATAACTAGGAATCCTTTTTCTTTGCTGTGATGTCTTTCAAAACCCCGATGGGGTATTCTTTCTCCATTGTTTCTTCCAGATACCTGAACGCATCTTTGGAAGATACCTTCCAGTTTGTTGGACACGGAGAAAGAACCTCGACCAATGAGTAGCCGAGCCCTGCCATCTGTGCCTCTAACGCCTTTTTTATAGCCTTTTTCGTTGCCATGATCTTGGCAGGTGTGGCCAGGGAGGTCCGGGTGACATATGCCGCGCCGGGCAGTGTCCCTATAAGTTCGGTGATCTTGAGCGGGTGCCCCTCTACATCCGGGTTTCTTCCATAGGGAGAGGTAGAGGTCTTCTGCCCCAGCAAGGTTGTAGGCGCCATCTGACCGCCGGTCATGCCGTAGACGGCATTGTTTACGAATATGCTGGTGATCTTTTCTCCCCTGTTTGCCGCATGAAGGGTCTCCGCAGTGCCGATGGCCGCCATGTCGCCGTCTCCCTGGTAGGTGAAGATGATCTTGTCCGGCGCAGCCCTTTTCATACCTGTTGCCACGGCACATCCTCTGCCGTGGGCAGACTCGCATACGTCTATGTCGAAATAATTGTACGCCAGTACCGCGCAGCCGGCCGGAGGAATACAGATGATTTTCCCCTGCAGGTCCATCTCGTCGATTATTTCGCATATCAGCCGGTGAATAATGGAATGGCCGCATCCAGGGCAGTAGTGAAACGGTGCCGGTTTGAGGGATTTGGGTCTGGTATATATGGTTTTCATCTATAGCTCCTTCTGAATCCAGTGCCGTTCGATAATCCTTGCGAGTTCCTGCGGGGCGGGTACGATACCTCCGGGCCTTCCGTAGAATTCACACGGGATTTTTCCTTGCACTGCCAGACGGACGTCATCAATCATCTGTCCCGTACTCATCTCGAATACCAGGAAGAGTTTGCTCTTTTTCGCTATAGTTATAATTGCCTCGTCAGGGAACGGCCACAGGGTGATAGGCCGGAACAGTCCAACCTTCAAACCCTCGCTCCGGGCGCGTTTTACTGCACCCTTTGCGATGCGTGCAGCTGTTCCATAGGCAACGATGTTCATTTTCGCATCGTGGGTCATGAACTCTTCCCACTGGGGCAGCTTCTGCTTCATGAGATCGTATTTGCGCTTGAGCTTCCAGTTGTGTTCTTCCATGTCCCTTACATCGAGAATCAGAGACTTTATGATCCTTGAAGGCCTTCCCTGCGCACCATCGAGGATATAATCCTTAGGGGAAAGTTCATCTTCGGGCTTATGGTATTCATGGGCGATGATGGGCTCGACGATCTGCCCCATCATGCCGTCTCCGAGTATCATGACCGGGGTGCGGTATATGTCCGCCACGTCGAATGTGTTCATGGTGATATCGTAGAGTTCCTGGACCGATGCAGGCGCATAAACAGGCATCCGGTAGTCGCCGTGGCCTCCTCCTCTGGTTGCCTGGTAGTAGTCGCCCTGGCTCGGGGCTATATTGCCCAGGCCTGGGCCGCCCCTGTTGATATTGACAATCACCGCAGGAAGCTCGAGTGCGGCCAGGAAAGAGAGCCCCTCCTGCTTGAGGCTTATACCGGGAGACGATGAACTCGTCATGGCCCGTGCCCCTGTTGCCGCAGCGCCGAGAACCATATTGATGGATGCTACCTCGCTTTCACCCTGAAGAAAGACACCCCCCACCTCCGGCATCCTTCTGGACATATATTCGGGTATCTCATTCTGAGGGGTGATGGGATAACCGAAGTAACATCTGCATCCGGCCTGGATGGCCGCTTCTGCAAGTGCATCCGTGCCTTTCATGAGAACCTTTTTATCCACGGTACACCTCTATTGAAACCTCGGGACACATGACAGCGCACAGTCCACATCCTCTGCATGTATCTTTGATGAATTCAGCAGGGTGGTATCCTTTTTCATTAAGGCCTTCGGAAAGCTGTATTGCCTCTTCGGGACAGACCGTTATGCATAGCTCACAGGCCTTGCACAACCCTTGATCAATAATGATTTTTCCTTTTGTCGCCATAATATTGTACACGCTCTTTCTTGAAGTTGGACCGTTATTAACATCAAAACGCTTTTCTGTACAGAAAAGTTTTCATAAGTGTTTTATGAAAAAATTAGAACCCTCCCTCTTGAAAATCATCGGATATGCCCTATTAGAATGTGAGAAAAAAACCCAATGGAGGTGATTGATATGTTAAGGACATCAAGGTCATTATACGGATGGAACCCGTGGCGTGAGATGGACAGGCTTGAAAATGAGATGGGAAACATATTTTCAGGGATATCTTCAGGCCGGTCCGTTAAATTCCCGCCGATCAACGTGTTTTCCTCTGAAGACGATGTGGTGATCACATCTGAGATTCCCGGGATTGACCCTGCAGACATTGATCTGACCGTAATCGGTGATGCGCTTACCATCAAAGGCAACCGTAAACCCCAGGAGCTTGCAGAGGGACAGACATGGCATCGCAGAGAGCGTGGAACAGGAAGCTTCTACCGGAGTGTGACTCTCCCGTTCAATGTGGATGGAACAAAGGTTGAAGCAGATTACGTCAAAGGAGTTCTCAAGGTTACACTGCCTCGTGCCGAGGCTGATAAGCCAAAAAAGATAACAATAAAGACAGTCTGAAAATGGAGGTGATTGTTATGGCAAGTGAAAAGAAAAGCATGACAAATACCAAGGAAACATCAGATTCGGTGGTTACAGAGAAGACAAGAAATTCTGCCACCTATATTCCCAATGTCGATATATCGGAGACAAAAGAGAATCTGGTTATTTTTGCCGATATTCCAGGAGCAGGAGAGGATAACATAGAGGTGACCCTGGAAAATGACGTGCTTACGATCGATGCGACAGTAGCCCCTGAGGCAGTGCATGGCCACAAACTCATTTACCGGGAATATGGGATTGGTGATTACTCCCGTGCCTTTACCATCAACCAGGCAATCGATCGCGATAAGATCGAGGCAAAGATAAAGGACGGGGTGCTTTGTGTCGTACTCCCAAAGGCGGAGGCTGCAAAACCGAAGACAATACCTATCCACAAAGGATAATCGATAAGGAGGTGTAGCTATGACGATGAAATATATGGCACCGTGGAGATGGGGGAATAGAGGTGTTCCCATCAGCAGGGAAACACAAGTGTCTCCCATCGATATATTCCAGAAGGAAATGAACCGGCTGTTCGATGATTTCTTCAAGGGATTCGGTATGAAGCCGTTTACCGAAGAAATGGAATCCCTGGGCGGATTCAGTCCTCAGGTCGATATGACCGAGGATGAAAAATCGGTTCAGGTAACAGCAGAATTGCCGGGTATGGATGAAAAGGACATAGAGATCAATCTGAGCAGAGATACCCTGACTATCAAGGGAGAGAAGAAGACGGAATCGGAGAAAAAGGACAAGGAAGCATATTATATGGAGCGATCCTTCGGTTCATTTTCCAGGGTGCTTTCCATGCCCTCTGATGTAGATCCGGATAAGGCCGAGGCTGTTTTTAACAAAGGTGTCTTGAATATAACACTGCCCAAGGTTGTCTCGGATAAAAAGGCTCAGAAAAAGATCCGGATAAAGAGCTCATAACTGACAAATCAAGCCTTGTTCGGCTCAAAAGGGGGCGCATGCCCCCTTTTTTTGTGCATTTAAACCACATCTTGCAGTTAGATAAGTCCTTTATGCTTAATATCTCATATGGTCTTGTTCTGTGGGAGCGGCCTTAAGCCGCTGCCACAGTGTTTATTCGTCAACCAATGCAAAATGTGGGTATAACATAGGCTACCTACTTGAAATTATTCTCAGCTGTACCTAGAGAAATAGTATAAGGTTTCATAACTAAGCAGGGAGGCAAGACAATAGATGGATATCAATAAATTCACTCAGAAATCCCAGGAGGCGCTTCAAGATGCCCAGAACAATGCCGTGCGGTACGGACATGCCGAGATAGATGTGGAGCATGTGCTTCTGGCCCTGGTTGAACAGGCAGATGGACTTGTTCCGAGACTGTTCACCAAAATGGACGTTCCTGCGGATTCTTTAACTGCCGAGGTTCAAAAGGAGCTGGAACGCAGGCCCAAGGTATCGGGCCCCGGTGCAGAGGCCGGCAAGATTGTTGTCTCCCGGAGATTCAACAAGGTCCTGGTGAAGGCAAAGGACGAGGCAATGCGACTCAGGGACGAATACGTCTCTGTGGAGCACCTGCTCTTTGCCATGATCGATGAGGGCAGGTCTGCCCCAGCCGGAAGGATCCTCTCGCAGTTCGGGATCACCAAAGAACGGGTCCTGAGCGCCCTGACATCGATACGGGGGAATCAGAGGGTTACCAGTGATAATCCGGAGACAGCATATGAGGCTCTGGAGAAGTACGGGATCGATCTTGTTGCCCAGGCGAATCTGGGCAAGCTGGACCCGGTTATCGGAAGGGATGCCGAGATCCGGAGGGTTGTTCGAATACTTTCCAGAAAGACAAAGAATAACCCGGTGCTTATCGGTGAACCCGGTGTCGGCAAGACCGCTATTGTAGAAGGGCTTGCACAGAGGATTGTGCGCGGGGATGTGCCCGAGGGCCTGAAAGACAAAACCATATTTGCCCTCGACATGGGTTCACTGGTCGCGGGCGCAAAATTCCGCGGAGAGTTTGAAGAGCGGCTCAAGGCGGTACTGAGTGAAATAAAATCCAGCGATGGACGGATCCTCCTCTTTATCGATGAGCTGCATAATATCGTTGGTGCCGGCAGGGCCGAAGGTTCCATGGATGCCGGCAACATGCTCAAGCCCATGCTGGCACGCGGCGAGCTGCACTGCCTGGGTGCAACCACGCTGGATGAATACCGCAAGTATGTGGAAAAGGACAAGGCCCTTGAGCGCCGCTTCCAGCCGGTAATGGTCGATCCGCCGACAGTAGAGGATACCATATCCATCTTAAGAGGCCTGAAGGAGCGCTTCGAGGTGCATCACGGTGTTAAGATCCAGGACGGTTCCCTGGTTGCGGCAGCCGTGCTCTCGAACCGTTATATCACTGACAGGTTTCTGCCGGACAAGGCCATAGACCTCGTTGACGAGGCCTGTGCCATGATAAGGACAGAGATAGACTCAATGCCTGCCGAGCTTGATGAGGTGACGAGGAAGGTGATGCAGCTCGAGATCGAAGAGGCTGCCCTGAAAAGGGAAAAGGACAAGGCGAGCAAGGCGCGTCTCGAAGAGCTTCGCAAGGAACTTTCAGACTTGAAGGAGCTCTCCGATACCATGCGTGCACGGTGGGATGAGGAGAAGAAAACCATCCATAACCTGAGCGCCCTGCGTGAAGAGATCGAAGGGATGAAGCTGGAGATTGAGAAGGCGGAAAGAGACTATGACCTTAACAGGGCAGCCGAACTCAGACATGGAAAGCTCCCCCAGCTCGAACGCACGCTTTCCGAGGCGGAAAACGTGTCAAATTCACAGGAGAAACGTCTGCTCAGAGAGAACGTTACGGAAGATGTTATCGCGGATATCATCTCCCGGTGGACAGGGATCCCTGTAACGCGTCTGGTAGAAGGCGAAAAGGAAAAGCTCCTCAAGCTCGATGAGATCCTCCACAAAAGGGTTGTGGGTCAGGACGAGGCTGTTCAGGCCGTATGTGATGCCGTGATCAGGGCACGTTCCGGGATAAAGGATCCTGAACGTCCAATCGGGTCATTCATATTTCTCGGGCCTACCGGTGTGGGCAAGACAGAACTTGCAAAGACTCTTGCAGAGGCACTATTTGACACTCAGGACAACATGGTCCGCATAGATATGAGTGAATATATGGAGAAGCATACTGTCAGCCGTCTTATCGGTTCCCCTCCGGGCTATGTGGGGTATGAAGAGGGTGGGCAGCTTACCGAGGCGGTGCGCAGAAAGCCCTATTCCGTGGTGCTGTTCGACGAGATCGAAAAGGCCCATCATGATGTCTTTAACGTGCTCCTGCAGATCCTCGATGATGGAAGGGTTACCGACTCTCACGGCAGGACCGTGGATTTCAAGAATACCGTCATTATCATGACCTCGAACATCGGGTCTCAGGACCTTGTCGAAGGGATGACAGACGCAGGAGAGATAAGCATCAATGCAAGGGATGCCGTGATGGCGGAACTGCGGCTTCATTTCAGGCCCGAATTCCTGAACCGGGTCGATGAAATCGTTCTGTTCAAGGCGCTGACACTGCAGGAGATAAAACTGATCGTCTCTCTGCTTACCGAAAACCTCAGCAGCAGGCTCTCTCAGAGGGATATCAGTCTTGCCCTGTCCGATGAGGCAAAAGAGTTTATTGCCAGGGAGGGTTATGACCCTGTTTATGGCGCACGTCCGCTGAAACGTTTTCTGCAGCGGGAACTGGAAACACGCCTTGGCCGGGCCATTATATCCGGAGATATTCTGGACGGCTCAGGTGTGGTCGTGGAGGTGAAAGGCTCTGAGCTGATCTTTAAGATGACAGGCCCTGATGCAGCAAGGGAGTTACATTCTGCTTCCAACTAAGCCAAGGGACATTTATTAGCTTTTACCCCGTAAGCTTGCATCTCTCACATCTTAGTCCTCGCCCCCTGGGGGGATAGGATGAAGGTGAGGGGGTAATAAAATAGATATTTTGATACCTCTAACGCTTGCTGCGAGGTAGTTGATTCTGCATGAAAACGAGATATTGTCAAATGTTGTGGATGGAACGTATCCATTGGTCATGCTTATCAAGCCGCCATTTGTAATTCGCCGTCCACAAAGAC
>DSAD01000237.1 GCA_011372875.1 Deltaproteobacteria bacterium | reverse complement strand
GCTTTACAATATCTTTTTTTATTTTATCAATGAGTTATGCCGCATGATAAGGCAATCGTCCTTCTTCGGTCATGAGTATCTGACATAATCAATGCCAGAAAATACTACATATTTGTTTACTTCATTACGGAACAGGTCTGGAATAGTTGCCGAGAAAGCTGAAAGACTACGCAATGCTGAACAGAAGCTTTTTCCCGAAGACCTTTTCAAAGGCTTCCCGGTGATTCTGAACACCCCAGAATTCGAGCTGACAGTCATCTGAAGACTTTATCTCCAGTACGACACTTCCGTTGTCGCACCCCATGAAACAGGCGCTTTCAACGAGGCCCGCGTGACTTCTGTCGAGGCTTTCAGCGATCCGGAGAAATATGGCATGCACCTTCACAATGTCACGGCTCTTCTCATCGAGGGCGGCAAATTCGGGTATTTCTTCAACAGGAAGGGCCTTGCGGTGGAAAAATGCAGCAACAGCCATTGTGACTAGTTCATCCTGGTTAAATCCCATAAGATCTGCATTTCGGATAAAATAGTGGCTGTTCGCATGATGGTTTGCATAGGAAAGAAAGGTGCCGATATCATGCAGGTGGGCCGCATAGTAGAGAAGCTCTCTCTCGGTTTGTCCCTGGGTGTGAAGGCCCAGGCTCTTTGCGCTGTCAAAGAGTTCCAGGCAGAGCCTGGCAACATTTACTGAATGCTTTTCATCGAACGCGCATCTCCGCCCGAGAGCGAGCACACTTTTGTGTCTGACCGAGAATTCATTCCCCCCAGGGTGATTGATGCGATAGATGTAGTCCAGCATAAGACCATCACGCAGTTCGTGAGAGCTCACGCCTATCTCCGGTATATCCAGTTCGGTCATGATGGTATCGAGAATAACAGCCCCTCCGATAATGATATCCGTCCGCCTTGGATTCATACCGGGCAGAATTCTCCTTTCTTCAAGACTCATCGAGCAGAGAAGCTCTGCAACCGCCTTGAGGTCACAGAGACTGAGCAGGCTGAGCCGTTTCGGATCGCGGTCGTGAAAGACATGAGCAGCAATGTGTGCCAGGCTCTGTATTGTTCCCGAGCACCCGAAGTATTGACTCAGCGTGAATTCCCGAATGCGTTTCACGGAAAGTACGCTCGCACTCCGCACATGATCCTGTACTTTGCGATAGACTGAGATCGGCACAGGACCTGCCTGGTCGGGTAAATAAAGCATGGTTATTCGGATAGCCCCCAGTTTCATGCTGTCAAGATAATCATAGCCATGTTCATCTCCTACAATGACTTCTGTGCTTCCTCCCCCGATGTCTATGAAGAATGCCTTTCCAGTTATATGCATGCCGCTGAGCATGCCGAGATAGATCAGCCTCGCCTCTTCGCCGCCGGATATAACCTTGATCTCGAGGCCTGCCTCATCTTTGAGTCTTGCGATCAGTTCATCCTTGTTTCTGGCATCCCTGGTTGCAGATGTCGCCACCGCGACAATCTCCTCGGCATGGAAGGAAGCGGACATCTCAACGAAGTTCTTGCAGACTGTTACGGCTTTATCCATGGCCTCCTTCTGAATATAGCCATGGTCGAACTCGCCTGAGCCGAGACGGATCATCTCCTTCTGCCTGGAAAGGATCGTGTATGAATTGTCCTTGAATATTCTTACGATCATGAGACGGACAGAATTTGTTCCCATATCGATAAAGCTGATGATCCTGCCCATATCTTCAGACATTACAGATTACGATCTCCTCGGTGCGATTGATCGGGACAAGAAAAAAACAGTGCTTATCGATGCGGTGATAACGATATCCGGTCCTTCATATATCATACAGCTACCGTGTTATCGAATCATTGACCGATTCTTTGTGAAAATCAAGGCCGGCTCTGATAAAATCCCTGAACAGGGGGTGAACCTGCATAGGTTTTGATTTGAATTCAGGATGAAACTGAACTCCCATAAACCATGGATGATCCTTAAGCTCGACAATCTCCACCAGCGATGATTCAGGGTTTCGGCCGCTTATGATCAGTCCGCATCCGACAAGCTTTTCTTCGAAGGCGCTGTTGAATTCATACCGGTGCCGGTGCCTCTCTGATATCTCTTTGTTCTCATAGGCATTCATGGCATTCGTATCCGGGGACAACATGCATCGGTATGCACCAAGACGCATTGTTCCGCCCTTTCTGAGCATATTCTTCTGGTCCGGCAGAAATTTTATCACCGGCGAAGGGCTGTCAGGCTCAAATTCAGTGCTGTTTGCATCCTTTATTCCGCACATGTTCCTGGCAAACTCGATAACAGCCAGCTGCATGCCCAGACAGATGCCGAAGAACGGAATACCCGAGGTCCTTGCATATTCTATGGCTCGGATCTTTCCTTCCACCCCTCGTTCACCAAAACCGCCGGGAACCAGCACCCCGTCGATATTCCTGAAATGATAGGATATGTCCGAATCTTCGACAAGAGCATCCGCATCGACATATACCCTGTTAACCCTGGTATCGTTGTAAAGCCCGGCATGTTCCAGGGCCTCGTTCAGGCTTTTGTAGGAGTCGGTAAGCTTGATATATTTACCCACTATCGCAATGTTTATCTCCAGGGTACGGCTGCTGAATGAATCAACGAGTCTTTCCCATCCCTGCATGCGCGGTTCCCTTGTCCACATGCCGAGATATTCGATAATCCTCTCATCGAGACCTTCCCTGTGGAACTCAAGAGGCACCTGGTAGATGTTGTCGACATCGATGGCATTGATAACCGCTCCTTTTTCCACATTGCAGAACAACGCTATCTTTTCCTTCAATTCGTTCGTCAGCCTTTTTTCGCTCCTGCACAGAAGGATCTGCGGCTGAATCCCTATTTCCCTGAGTTTCTGGACAGAATGCTGAGTGGGCTTGGTCTTTAATTCCCCGGCCGTGGGAATATACGGAACAAGCGTCAGATGGATGTACAAGACATTGCCCTTGCCCATGTCGAAACCGAACTGCCGGATGGCCTCCAGGAACGGCAGGGACTCTATGTCACCGACAGTACCCCCGATCTCGATAATGGCGATATCATGGCCTTGAGCTGCATGGACGATCCGCGCCTTGATCTCGTCTGTTATATGCGGGATGACCTGAACGGTCTTTCCCAGGTATTCGCCGTTTCGCTCCTTCTGGATGACACTGTCGTATATCTGTCCCGTGGTGAAATTGTTCATCTTGCTCAGGTTCGATGATGTGAATCTCTCGTAGTGCCCAAGATCCAGGTCGGTCTCTGCCCCGTCGTCGGTCACGAAAACTTCGCCGTGCTGAAACGGGCTCATGGTGCCGGGATCTACATTGATGTACGGGTCCAGCTTGATGTTGTTTACCCTGAGCCCTCTGGCCTCCATGATGGCACCGATCGATGCCGCGGCAAGACCTTTGCCCAGAGACGAAAGCACACCTCCGGTGATGAATATGTATTTGGTGGGCTTTTTAGAGGACATGGTGTTTTCCTACCGTATGGACGAATGACATGTCAAGACGGTATCTGTCTATCCTGGCGTTCAAGTTCATAGATACACTCCGCTTTCAGTTTAATGTCTTCATGTATTGAATAAGGAATCAAGAGCAGATCTGGCCACCACGCGCGATCTTTCCGAAGAAAGGGTCACAGTGGATTTTGCACGAAATACGAGAGACCCGCAGAGACTTGCCATGCTCTATCTGCTCACAATCGCAGATTCCAGGGCAACAGGGGTACTTGCATGGAATGAATGGAAAGATGCCCTCATGGCGGAGGTGTTTGCAAAAACGCTTCACATAATGGAAAAGGGGCTGTTCAGAGACCCTGCAAACCCGCAGCGGCGATCTTCGCTTCGATGTCTTCTATGTCGTCGATTCGCTTGGCGAAAAGATAGCAGACGACCAGCGCAAAGCTTTGCTTGAAAAAGAGATGTATAAGGTGATATCAGTTTCAGATCCTGCTGATGCGGAATTCACAGCGAGAAACAACAGGGGTTCATATCGACTAACAGGCATGCTTAAAGACAGCACTGAACAGGGACCGATATAATGCTGAGCAAGAGGATAATCATCTGTCTTGACGTTCGAGACGGCAAGACAACCAAGGGAATCAGGTTCAAGGGCAATGTGGATATCGGAGACCCGGTAGCCATGGCCAGACAGTACTATGAAGAAGGTGTGGACGAACTGGTGTTCTATGACATCACCGCATCGCACGAAAAGAGAGACATCATGATCGACGTGGTGGACAGAGTTGCCCGAGAGATATTTATCCCCTTTTCTGTGGGCGGCGGCATACGGACCATCGAAGACATGTACCGGACACTCGATGCAGGCGCGGAAAAGATCAGCGTCAACACATCGGCCGTGATAAACCCGGACATCATAGCCCAGGGCGCCAGAAAGTTCGGCAACCAGTGCATCGTGCTCGGCATGGATGCAAAAAAGGTGGAAAAGACCGCCGGAATCCCTTGCGGCTACGAGGTCTACATCAACGGCGGCAGAAAACCCATGGGTATGGACGCCCTACAATGGGCGCTCAAGGCTCAGGATCTGGGCGCAGGCGAGATCTGCCTGAACTCCATCGACGCAGACGGCACCAACGAAGGATATGAACTGAGCCTGACCGCATTGATCTCAGGCAGTGTGAGCATACCGGTTATCGCATCAGGCGGAGCAGGAAAACCCGAGCACATAAGCGATGTATTCTTGAAGGCAAATGCAGATGCAGCCCTTATCGCATCCATGGCCCACTACGGATGGTACAGCATCGGGGAGATCAAGGACCATCTGAAGGGCCTGGAAATCCCGGTCAGGGATGTTGTCTAGGTAAAAGATCGGGGTTGTCAATCTCAGTAATATCTCTATGTTTATCTATATGCTGAAAAGCCAACCCAGGAGAGCACTATCGATCAGTGTGAATTGAGGGCGAGATCCCATCTTAAGACTTGTTCATGAAAGATGGATGAACGAGGTCACCCATTCAGACCCTGTTTACACCATTCACCTACAGCTTTCCCCTCTCCCTGCTCATGTCCATGAAGGCATCGAAGGCCGTTTCAGGAGGGGTATACAGCTTGTCCGGATGTTTCATCATAAGGGAATGTGCCCGCGCAGGACAGGTACTCACACAGAGACCGCATCCTATGCAGCGGTCCTGATTGATCTCTGCCTTCTCTTCGATAAGGGTTATGGCATCAACCGGGCACCTTGCGGTACAGGTGCCGCACCCCGTGCATTCTTCAGTTTCCACCCTGCACACGTAATTGCTTTTCACCGCCCGTGCCGGCGACGGGTAAAGCTTCAATGATATGAGCATGCCGCAACAGCAGCTGCAGCATGCGCACATGGCCTCAACGGTCTTTGAGTTTATTGTCTGCAGGACAAGACCCGCCTCCTGATTCCTGGCGAGTATGTGCATGGCCTCGTCGGTGCTGATGGACCTGGCCATCTTGTTATCCACGTAATACTGGGCAAAACTGTCGAACTGCATGCAGGTCTCCAGAGGATTGCCGCAACCTCCGCCGTAGGCCCTCACAGCCTTCCTGCACAGGCAGTCCGCAATGGCTATCGTGTCTTTCGACTGTATTATCTCCGAGGCATTCTCATACCGGGTTATGGGCAGGCCGGATGCAACCTCTTCGTTAACAGGTATGGTCCTCAGATGAGGGGTCTTCTGGTCATGAAAGGACTTTCCCAGACCTCCCAGATAGTATTTCGATAAATCCTTGAGCAGTCTGGGGTTGAGATTATTGACCTGAAACTCGTAGATCCCGACGATGAACGGGACAATCTGATAGCTGACGGAATGACCGAGCCTGAATCTGAACAAAAGCCCCCTGAGGGCCAAGTCTTCGAGTTTTCCGGCTGTGCTTTCAGTCTCCTGTCCCAGCCTGGCGGCCACCTGAGCGGCTGTCTCGGGATACAAGCCCATATTAAGGAAAAGCTCTGCATCCTCCAGACTGAAAAGATCTTCAAGTACCCTGAGTTCAATGCCGTTTCCCGTTTCAGGATAACCAGAGGCGAGCTCATCGAGCCTTTCACGCAGTCTTATATATATACTATCCATAAATAATTCCTTTTTATTGCCTATTATGTTCCTGTCTTCTTATCCGTTGTTTATCACATACTTCGTATCTGTTCCATAACAATGGTTGCCGGAGATTGTCAATAAACTGCCTCACCGCAAGCTTCAGAGACATCAAAGGCTCTATTTACTGTTCCCCCCCCCCTTTATCGGCTCCCTTAAGGGGCGAGGATAATTTGTCAGCGCTGCAAGCAGCTTACGTATGATCTGAATGAACACTGCATCTCACAGTTACCTGTTATTCGGCATATCACTTGTTGACAAGCTCCTTCTTGACATCACGCAGAGTCCATTATATTTTGAAAGCATTAGCACCAAAGATCCTTGGGGATGCCACCTTATGTCAACAACTTTTGCAAAAGGAGTACGTGCTTTCAGAAACAGCGACCTGCCTGTTGTCATGTTGGTCAGTCTGATCATGTACTGTTGTGTAGCGCCGAGTTACGCAGCAGACACAATCCGCCTGACCAATGGAGAGTTCCCACCATACTTTTCAGAACAGCTGAGATTTAATGGATTTTGTTCACAAATTGTGACAGAGGCCTTTGCGTTAGAAGGTGTGCAGGTGATATACGGGTTTTATCCATGGAAACGCACGTATATCCTGTCGGCAAAAGGGGATTGGGACGGGTCTGTCGGATGGCGTTATTCGGAAGAAAGAGGCAAAGAGCATTATTTTTCGGATCAGCCTATCTGGACAGGCAGAGCCGTGTTCTTCCACCGAAAGGACTATCCGTTTGAATGGGAGTCGTTGACTGACTTAAATAAGGTGAAGATCGGGGTAACGCTTGGATATGGGTACACGCAGCCTTTTCAAACCGCCCTTGACGAGGGGATCATCAGTGCGGACAGTGCTGCAAAAGATGATCTTAATTTCAGGAAATTATTACTGGGTCGGATCGATATTTTCCCGAATGATCTGCTTGTGGGAGATTACCTGCTTCATACGGCATTTTCACAGAAAGAACGTCAACAGATTACTCATCACCCAAAAGATATCGGCACGATTGACTATCATGTGATTCTGTCTAAAAAACACAAGCACAACACCCGCATGATGGAGATATTCAATAAAGGACTTCAACGATTGAAAACAAGCGGCAGATATGATCAGATCGTGGTAGAATCCCGGCCGTGGATCGGGATATCCATAGAGCAAGACAGTGAAAAAGACTGAGAAAAATTGCTGAGTCTTGCAATATAACATATCAAGAATAGATGAGAAAGATATTGATAGTATTGTTTTTGTTCTTAACCGGATGCATCGGCATCCCGGAAAATGTAAAGCCTGTTGATAATTTCAGGTTAGATAACTATCTGGGAAAATGGTACGAGATTGCAAGGCTGGATCATTCTTTTGAGCGTGGACTATCGAGTGTTACCGCTGATTACAGTTTAAGGGGCGACAGCGGTGTAAGAGTATTGAACCGCGGATGGTCTGAAAAGGAACGATCATGGAAAGAGGCTGAGGGAAAAGCCTACTTTGTTCAAGGAACCGACCGGGGTTATCTGAAAGTTTCTTTTTTTGGCCCTTTCTATGGATCGTATATCATATTTGAACTTGACCATGAACATTATCAATATTCGCTGGTATGCGGCCCTGACAAATCTTATTTATGGATCCTGGCTAGAACCCCGGAAATGAAAAAGGATTTACAGGATATCCTCATAGCAAAAGCAGCTGCCCTGGGTTTTGATACAGGCGGATTGATATTTGTCGATCATCACTGATCGCCCGACAACCGGATCCCCGAGGCAATGAGATGATATCCGCGAAACAAGGACATTTACATTATAGATAGAACTCTTCAAACAGTTCATCCGGCATAAACCTGTTATCCGGTCTATGGTGACTCCCATGTGCCGGAACACATACTGCCGGCCGCATATATATCCCATTTACCAAATATCTTTGTATGGTCGTTATTGAAAACGCCTGAAATGACAAGCTTGTAGATCCCGAGATTAATATCCGCTTCGAACTGATCATTGATAATGGGCCATAAACCCCGGCTCTGAGCAGTGATCCGGCCCGTAACGGTTATACCTCCACACTGATAATCTTCAAGCTGTGCACAAAGGCAGGTTATACGACTGAAGTCGGGATTCATCTCCAACTTAAACCCTCCGAAATCAGTGCTGACATCCGGCACGGAAATAATACCCGGGCTAGTCGAAGAAATATCCTGATCAAATGACACTGCATATAATTCCAGCGCAAAGACAAACACGCATAGTGTAAGTATCACTGCACATCGACGATAAATTTCTGTCTTTTTTCTTTGCATATCCATAAAGATAGGAGGCCAAGACGCAACATGACGTCTTTCAATCTTCATTAAGATCCGCTTTAGCTGATATAATACATATCGCAAAATGCAAGTCAAGCCGACATGATGAACACAGCATCATAAACATGCACTCACCCCGTACAATTATCCGGACTTTATCCGTTGAAACCCAGATGCCTTTCTATTACATCGTAGTTACCCGTCTCTTCACACCAGGCAACAGCCTCTTGAAGTGAGACGGGCTGGACGAATATCCCGCCGTACCAGTTTTTCACCTCCGGAAATGTATGAAACCTGGAGAAAAGACCTCCTTCATGAAGGAGAAAATAATCATTGTCCTTTGTCTTGTACAGGGTCTCGGTCTCGTGCATGAAACCGCCACTCGACTCGGCCGCATTCCATTGTGCCAGCTGTTCTGAAGATTGAGGATCATACTTCTTTTCGTCAACCGTCCGTTCTTTCATACCCTGCAACCTGCCCGGATCAGTCGCCAAGCGATTTACTCAAAAGCTTTGCACGATGCACATAGCGCCATTGAGCACCATGGTACGGGGCCGACCTTGTCCTTCCCTGATCGAGCGACGGTAAGCCCATTACCAGCTGCATTTTCACGATAAACAGTTATCAGATATCAGTCGGATCGATCGAATAGGGGTCTTTGTTTTCATGGCGGTTCACTACAGGCTTTCTAACCTATTTCCTGGAGAACTCCTCCTCGTAGCCGATAGTGACATAGTAGATGGCCCTGTCGAAGAAATACACGACATAATTATTGAGTTCGAGAATCTGATATAATTCGTATGTAGAATCAAAGAACTGCTTTTCCCTAACATAGAGCCACAGGCGCCTCTTGATGAGCATGAAGGCAAGCACAACCTCGTCAAGAGGTATATTCTCGCGGCAGCGTGTTCTGCCAAGCTCGGTATACACCTTTGCAACTTCACTGACAGTTTCTTTATCCTTGCCAAGCCATTTACCAAGGTTGCTGTAAACATCGAGCACCCTTTCGAAAACCTGGTCCTCGGAAAGGGTGCGATAGCCCTTGGTCTCTTCCTTGCTGAGCAGATCTCTGCACAATCTCTCGGCCAATTCATTTGCATTGTCCTGTATCAGCTGGAGCAAATTATCAGAAATCATCATTCCTCCTTTCAGATTCCATAAGCAAACATCTGTGCTGTCCTCTAGGTACTCATAATAATAGATGGTTGGGCAAGATTCAAGACTTCCTGAGTCATAAATATCAGGATTCAGCTATATTCAGGCAATCTCATGTTCAAGAATTACCCATAAGCTATTGTCTTTTGCAGGTTTACGACCAGCATCAATAAGGCCGTTGCAACTTTTTATACCTTGCAGTGCACTTATTATGCTTTTCATGCAATTTCCACAGTGTCAACATTGGATAAATTATGATAGTTGAACCATAGAGTTCCATGTGTTCTAATCGGTATGTCTTTTCGACTTACAGGGACGGTCCCGAGGAAAGATCCCGGTCTAACAACCGGATCATTACATATAAGAACAGGAGTTTTTCATGAAGAATACACGCTCAGGGATCACTATCAATCCGATTACACTGGCAATCAACAAGAAACGGGCCCAACGATGGATCAGAACAGGAGAAAAGCTCCTTGCTCAAGGTTCATCAGAAGAAGCTCTCGCATGCTTGAAAAAGGCCATCCACATACATGCCAGAGCCAACAAAGCCCATCTTCTCATGGCTTCGGCACTGATGCCCGGCAGTAATTATCTCGAGATCCTGTCTAGCTTTCACCGTCATATGCAGCCGAAGAGTTATGTAGAGATCGGGATCGGCGTTGGAAACTCGCTGACCCTGGTAAACCCCGAGACAAAGGCCGTCGCCATTGACCCCAGTCCAAACATACTAAACCCTATCAGGGCACGCGCGAAGATTTATCCTGTAACCAGTGATGACTTCTTCAAAAGATACAACCTGTTTCAAGAGCTTGGAACAGACTCAATAGATCTGGTATTCATAGACGGACTGCATATATACGAACAGATCTTCAAAGACTTTATAAATATCGAGAAGTACTCAGACAAGAAGACTGTTGTCCTCATTCACGACTGCCTGCCCGTCAACAGGTCTGTAGCCGCCAGATCCAGCACCAGCAGGTTCTGGTGCGGTGATGTGTGGAAGATCATACCATGCCTGTCAAAATACAGGCCCGACCTGAATATCCGTATCATACCCACCCCGCCAAGCGGTCTCGGTATGATTACCAGTCTTGATTCCGGATCAAGAATACTGGCAGAGAATTTTGACCGGATTACAGCTGAATATCATGACAAGGAGCTTGACTATGATTATCTGGACAAGGAAAGAATATTCATGAATACCGACAATCTCGTACACAATGATTGGGAGGAAGTTTCAAAGGCACTGATATAGAAAGGCTCAATACTTAAGAAAAACCAGGAAGAAGTACGAGACTGAAGAACCAGGCAGGAGTAAAAGAGCTGGCAGTCATTTCCAGACAGAAACAGGCAGTGTAAAATCAGACCCGAGGACTTCAGATAGCATCACATGCCGAGACTATCTTATTACCACCGTTTCCTACCTGTACTTTATCGACCCCCCGGGGGAGAGGAGATGACATCTCTCTGTGAACTCTTGACTTGTGGTACAGCGTGATCATACACTGACCTGCATATGTTCAGGACGATCCTGATATCAGTTATTACATTAATGCATTTTTATGTCTTCTGGCGTTTCCGTTCAATACCGTTATTAAACCGCCATGTTTCCGGCACAGTCTATGCGGGAACAGGTCTGTTCCTCTGGGCAACATTCATTTCAGGGCACATAATCGGCCATGGAGAAACAGGCATTCCGGCACAATCTCTTGAGTTTGCCGGCATGACCTGGATGGCCGTCCTGTTTTTATGCATGGTCTGTCTCATCATGACAGAACTGATTACCGGATTCGGCTTTTTGTTGAAGCGTCAGGCACCGACAATACGAGGTTCTGCA
Source organism: Deltaproteobacteria bacterium (assembly GCA_011372875.1). Classification (GTDB taxonomy): domain Bacteria; phylum Desulfobacterota; class Desulfomonilia; order UBA1062; family UBA1062; genus DSAD01. The sequence continues at coordinate 2,282 of DSAD01000237.1, read as the reverse complement.
ATGATCATGGGTATGTGTCTTTCTGTCATTGCCCTAGTTCAGGGCATAAGAGAGCCTGTAGTTGTATATCACGAGGTTAATCTTTCAGGCCTCCCCCATGATCTCGATGGGACAGTCATTGTAGCCATATCGGATATGCACCTCGGTTCACTAATCGGCAAGAAATGGCTTGAAAGACGTGTTGCCCAGATTCAGCAGGAAGATCCTGACCTGGTTCTCCTTCTTGGTGATATTTTTGAGGGCCACGGAGCGAACCATAACGATCTCATCCCGACACTGCAAGGCATCTCAGCCCCGCTGGGGCTTTTTGCAGTGCCAGGCAACCATGAGTTTCACGGCACAGACAATGGGGTCTTGTTTCTGATAGAGGAGGCAGGCTTTCGTCTTCTGTTCAACCGCTGGGTTGAGGTCTGTCCCGGCCTGATCATATCAGGCGTGGAAGACCTTACTTACCATAATCGCAGAGGCCTCAATAATGATCCCATCTCGACAGCACTGACAGGCAGGCCCGAAGGAGCGACGATCCTTCTCTCACACACACCCTGGCAGGTCGAACAAGCGGCAGAAAAGGGTGTCGGGTTAATACTGAGCGGGCACACCCACGGAGGCCAGATCTGGCCCTTTGGATATCTGGTAAAGCACTACTATCCTTTTTTCATAGGCAGGTACGAACTCATGGGCATGACCGCAATCGTGAGCCGGGGCACCGGAACATGGGGACCCCGCATGCGGCTGTGGCATCGCGGTGAAATCCTTAATATCACGCTTAACGCAAAGGATTCATGGACAATCAAAGAACAAGAACGTGAAGCCAGCGAAGGGGGTTGAACCCTTGACCTGCTGATTACGAATCAGCTGCTCTACCACTGAGCTACGCTGGCACAGGTGATTTATTAGCCACATATACAGCGTATTGTCAATGGCGTAGCTGATGTTATTGAAGAAGAAAGGTACAAGGTATAGGGTCAAGGTATAGGGTTTAAGGTGTAGGGTATAAGCTAAAAACCGATTCAAACCTTATACCTTAAACCTTATACCATCCCAGGTCACGAGCCTACTTGAGCTTTCTAAAGAATCTGTCTCATAAACTGCCTGGTGCGTTCATGGGCAGGATTCTTGAAAAAATGCTCTGGCGGGCCCTCTTCGAGGATTTTCCCTTCGTCCATGAAGATGACACGGTCTGTCACCTCGCGGGCAAAACCCATTTCGTGGGTCACCACGATCATGGTCATGCCTTCCCTGGCGAGCCGAACCATAACCTCCAGCACCTCGCCGATCATCTCCGGATCAAGAGCGGATGTGGGCTCGTCAAAGAGCATGAGTTTTGGCTGCATTGCAAGCGCTCTGGCAATTGCTACACGCTGCTGCTGTCCGCCCGAGAGCTTGGTGGGATATTCATCGGCCTTTTCCAGTATGCCGACCTTTTTCAAAAGTTCGGTTGCAATCCTTTCGGACTCCTGTCTGGATCGTTTCCTGACAACAATCTGTGCAAGGGTGAGGTTCTGCATCACTGTCTTGTGCGGGAATACATTGAACTGCTGGAATACCATGCCCACTTCCTTGCGCACCTCGTTAATGTTGGTCTTGGGATCATTGATCTCGAATCCGTCCACAACAATGCTGCCTGCATCGATTTCTTCAAGCTTGTTGATAGAGCGAAGAAGGGTGCTCTTGCCTGAACCTGAAGGACCGATAATGACGACCTTCTCACCATCATAAACATCCAGAGATACGTCGTTTAAGGCCTTGAGGGTGCCGAAGTATTTGGCCACTGCCTTCATCTCTACCATTTTGCGGCGATTATGAGTCTGCACCGATTCTATCCTCCATGATGCTTATGAGCTTCGACAGGAACAACGTAATAATGAGATATACCAGGGCAACCACGGTATAGGTTTCAAAATAGGTAAAGCTCTCTGCTGCAAATTCACGCCCACGGCGCAACAGATCTGCCACTGCAAGGATTGAAACGAGAGAAGAATCCTTGAGCAGCGCCACAAATTCGTTTCCCACAGGGGGCAGGATCGTCTTTACTGCCTGGGGAAGGATAACATGATACATGGACTGCCCTGGGGTCATGCCCAGAGACCGTGCCGCTTCTGCCTGACCTTTGGCAATAGACTGGATTCCAGCCCTGAATATCTCCCCCATGTATGCACCGTAGCATATACCCATGGCAAGGATGGCACTGGGCAGGGGCGGCATCTGCACGATACGGCCCAGGGCAAAATATATATAGAAAAGCTGTACCAGAAGCGGTATACCTCTTATAACCTCTACAT
>DSAD01000239.1 GCA_011372875.1 Deltaproteobacteria bacterium | reverse complement strand
GTTATATACTGCCGGTTCTCATTTCCCTTTCCATGACGTGCATGAGCGCCGACAGACTCAGCGTTATCATCAGGTAGATCGCAGCCACAGTGAACCAGATCTCAAAGGCCAGGAAGGTCTCTGCAACTATGGCCTGGCCCTGCATGGTGAGATCGTAGATCGCTATGGTGCTCACAAGCGCCGAATCCTTGACAAGGGAAACCGCCTGGCCGGTAAGCGGAGGCAGGATATTGCGCAGTGCCTGGGGAAGGATCACATACCGGTACACCTCATGGGTGTTCATTCCTGAACTGTAGGCGGCTTCCCATTGTCCCTTGTTCACCGAAAGTATCCCGGAACGCAGGATCTCGGAGATATACGCCCCCTCGAATATGCTCAGCGCCAGGACCGCACAGGTGAAGGCACTGATCTCGAAAACAGGTGAGAGTACGAAGTATATGAAGAAAAGTTGTATGAGAAGCGGCGTGTTACGGATGAGTTCGAGGTATATCCTTGCCAGTGCATGGGCGGTGAACGATCGGGAAAGCCTCAGCAGCGCCGCGGTAAGACCCAGGCCGAAGGACAGCACAAGGCCGACAAAGGTTATTTTCAGCGTAACGATAAGCCCGGCCAGAAGCGGTCCAAGGGCAAAACCGGTGTCAGAATGCATGAAAAGGTATCTGGGCACCCGGTACCACTGCCAGTGATAGCCCATTGTCTTCGTACCCTGGACGATCAGATAGACAAAAGCACCTGTAACAATGAGGTACTTCCCGATATCCATGAAGGTACGGACCCTGCCACGCAACTTTTATGCCCCTGCGTGCGAAAAGGCTTCGTCCACGATCTGTCTGGCTTCTTCCTGAAGCATCTTCAGGTGCTGCTTGCCGATAAAACTCTCGGCATATATCTTGTACACATCCTCTGTCCCGGAGGGACGCGCTGCAAACCATCCGTTGTTCGCGACCACCTTGAGCCCGCCTATAGGGGCGGAATTGCCCGGTGCGCAGTTGAGCCTGGCAATGATCTTTTCACCTGCAAGGGTATCCCTCTTGACCAGCTCAGGAGAGAGATTCTTGAGCACGGCCTTCTGCGCCGGCGTCGCCGGCGCATCCATGCGCTCGTAGAAAGGAGAACCGAACATGTCTGAAAGTTCAGCATAGTGAACCCCGGGGTCCATGTCCGTGGCTGCAGTTATCTCGGCTGCGAGGAGGTTCATGACGATACCGTCCTTGTCCGTGGTCCATACTGTCCCATCCTTGCGCAGAAAGGATGCCCCGGCGCTTTCTTCCCCGCCGAATCCGCAGCTGCCGTCTATAAGGCCGTCCACAAACCACTTGAAGCCTACAGGGACCTCCAGAAGCCGCCTTTTCAGGTACAGTGCGATCCTGTCTATCATGGAGGAACTCACCAGCGTCTTGCCGACAGCGGCATCAATGCTCCATCCAAGACGGTGAGAAAAAAGATAGTAGATGGCAACGCTGAGATAGTGGTTTGGGTTCATCAGCCCCGCACTCCTGGTGACAATCCCGTGGCGGTCGAAATCCGGGTCGTTCCCGAATGCGATGTCGTACTTGTCCTTGAGATCAATCAGCCCTGCCATGGCATAAGGGGAAGAGCAATCCATCCGGATCTTACCGTCATGATCGACCCTCATGAAGGAAAAGGTGGGGTCATATACGGCATTGATGACCTCGATGTCCAGGCCGTAGTGCTCAGCAATGCGTCCCCAGTAGGCAAACCCGGAACCGCCGAGCGCATCCGCACCGATACGCAGTCTGGATGCACGGATCACATCGATGTCTATAACATTGCTCAGATCTTTTACATACGGGCCTGTATAATCGTATTCATGAATAACCGGTGATGAAATCGCCTTTTCAAATGGCATCCTCTTTACATCTTTGTTTTTGCCCGCAAGCAACTCGTTTGCCTTTGCTGCGATCCAGTCGGTAACACTGGTATCTGCCGGCCCGCCCTGCGGAGGGTTATACTTGAACCCGCCGTCTTGAGGCGGATTATGCGAAGGCGTCACCACCACCCCGTCAGCCAGGCCCGAGTTCCTTCCCCGGTTATAGGTCAGTATGGCATGTGATATCACCGGTGTGGGCGTGTAACCGCCGCCCTGTGCAATCATTACCGCAACATCGTTTGCTGCAAACACCTCGATAGCAGTCTTCTGGGCAGGACCGGACAGGGCATGGGTATCCCTTCCCATGAACACAGGACCATCTATGCCCTCTTTCTGCCGGTACAGGCAGATGGCCTGGGTGATGGCCAGGATGTGATCCTCATTGAAACTCTGTTTCGCAGAACATCCCCTGTGGCCTGATGTACCGAATGAGACCCGCTCTGCCGGATTATCGAGATCCGGCCTCAGCGCATAATAGGCATCGACGAGTGCGGATACATTGATCAGCATTTCCTCTGGTGCAGGCATGCCTGCAAGACGGTGTAGCGACATAATGCAAACCTCCTAGTCACTGGTAGTGCATGCTCTGTAAGCAAAAAAACAATACCTGTTATCGATTCACCCATAGTACCGAATTATTGCTTCCGGGTAAATCCCTTTGCAGACAGAGGCCATATTTTTAAGAGTTATGTGATATCAGGATTCAGGATAGATGGTTCAAGGTGTGGGGTATGAGGTTTAAGGTTTTAAGTTTTAGGTTGAGTTCCTCGGGCAATACAAAGCTGTGGAAGCGTCTTTAGCCGCGATTATGGGTTAAAACGCAATTATTTTATCGCACCTGAAGGTGCTCCCACAGAAGATTTTGCATCGGTTCTTTTTTCGAAATTTGCAATCCGAGATCAAAAATATTCATTATTCAACCTTACACCTTATACCATGTACCCTAAACCTTATACCTGTTTTTTTATTCCCCTTGACACTACTAGACGACTGGTCTATTTTTTAACAACCAGAGGATAAAACCATGGGAATGACAACAGCAAAAGAAAACATACTCCTTACAGGTGCACGCCTCATTCATGAAAAAGGCTACAACAATACCGGGCTGGCCGAGATACTGCGGGAATCAGGCGTCCCGAAGGGTTCGTTCTATTTCTATTTCAGGAACAAGGAGGATTTCGGGCTCCAGGTTATCGATTTCTACGCAGGGTTTATCCCTCAACACAGTGGAAAAAATGCTCTGCGACCGGGAGGTGCCCCCTGTTTCGCGCCTCGAGAGCTTCTTTGACTTTTATGTTCAGCATTTTCAGGATATGGACCTGCGCTTTGGCTGCCCCATAGGAAATCTCATGCAGGAGATGAGTGACCTGAGCGAGGCCTTCCGTGAAAAGATCTGCTCAGTCTACGACAGTATCTGTTCACATCTGCAGAATTATCTCATGGATGCACAGCAAACAGGGGACATCCGGCCGGAGATCGATACATTTGAAGCTGCCCAGTATATCTTCGACAGCTGGGAGGGGGCGATCATGCACATGAAGCTTGCCAAGAGCACTGCCCCGCTTATGAGTTGCAGAAAAATGATCTTTGGCACCCTGCTCAAGAGAAGGAACTGATCCGGATAAAATATTTGAAGAATACAAAACATTAAGGTGATGAATCTGTTGCTTGAAAGGGAGGCATATAATGGGTCAGTGGCATAAAACAGGGTGTGTACTGTGCGCACAGAACTGCGGTCTGGAGATTCTGGTAGAAGACAACCGCATGGTCAAGGTCAGATCAGACAGATCGAATCCGCGCAGTCAGGGATATGCCTGCCGCAAAGGCTTGAACGTGATTTATCACCAGTACCCTGCAGACAGGATAACCGAACCCTTAAAACGTGTCGGCGATACATTCATACCCATCTCCTGGGATCAGGCAATGGATGAAATTGCTGATAAAATGAAGGGGCTGGTTGAAACGCATGGGCCCAGATGCCTTGCTTACATCGGCGCCAGTTCCCAGGGTGGCCATTTTGAAGCCGCTTTCGGCCTGTCAATCTTGAGGGCCATGGGATCTCAGAATTTCTATTCATCAGCAGGCCAGGAATTTTCCGGCTGCTGGTGGCTTTTCGGACGCATGCTGGGCAAGCAGTATAACCTTGCGGGCCCGGACGAACATGCAAGTGAAATGCTCGTTGGTTGGGGCTGGAACGGCATGGAAAGCCATCAGATGCCCCGCGCACCTAAAGTGCTCAGAGAATTCAGCCAAAATCCGGAAAAAATACTGGTGGTCGTTGATCCAAGAAAAAGTGAAACCGCTGCCATCGCCAATATTCACCTCCCTGTCAGGCCAGGCAGCGACGCCCTCCTGCTCAAGGCCATGATTTCCATCATCATTGATCAGGGCTGGGAAAACACGGAGTATATAACCAACTGTGTTGAAGGATGGGAAACAATCCGCCCCTGGTTTGAAGATTTTGATGCAAAGGCAGCCATTACCGTGTGCGAGCTGGACTATGATCAGGTTTTCGAACTATGCCGCCTGATGACCACAAAGCGATGGTGCATACATCCTGACCTGGGCATCTACATGGGAAGAAAGAGTGTTCTTAACTCCTACCTGATGAATATTCTCGGTGCGATTTGCGGCATTTTCGGCGTACGCGGAGGCAATGTCATTCTGGGCATGTTTATGCCGCTGGGGTTTCACGCTGATGAACGCAACCCCAAAACGTGGCATACCGTCAGCACCAACATGCCGCCGGCAGCTGCAGGATCTTTTCCGCCTGCAGTAATGCCAGAAGAAATCCTGAACGATCATCCGGACCGTCTGCGTGCGGTATATGTCAGTGCCTGCAACCCGCTCAGGGCATACCCTGACACCCAGGCCTATGAAAAGGCTTTCGATAAGCTGGACCTGCTGGTGGTCAATGATATCGTAATGAGTGAAACCGCCCGGCTGGCACATTATGTACTGCCCTGCCGCACTTTTTATGAATCCTGGGACGGAACATTCTTCCCGATGACATTCCCAAAAATATTTTTCCAGATGCGCCGTCCCATAGTTCCTCCTCCGGAAAACTGCCTGGAAGCATCCCAGATTTTTACCCTTCTGGCAGACAAACTTGGCTTGATCCCGGAAATTCCGGATGAATTATACGAAGCCGCTGGTGGTGACCGCATGAACTTTGGCGCAAAACTCATGGAATGGGCTGCAAGCAAACCTGAATCTCTGGCTGTAATGCCCTTTGTACTTGCAAAGACCCTGGGGAAGCAGTGGGACAGTGCCGCAAAAGCCGCCCTGTGGGGCCTGCTCATGACCGCACCTAAGATGTTTCGGAAAAATGCCGCCAGGGCAGGGTTCGAACCAGGCATTGACCAGGGGGACAGAATTTTCCAGGCATTGCTCGATATTCCGGAAGGGATCTGGGTTGGAGAGGTGGACCCTGATGAGAATTTCAAGGCCATCAAAACACCGTCAGGCAAAATCGAGGTTTATGTACCCGAACTCGAGAAAGATACAAAAAGCCTCGATGCCGAGAGTGAATCAAAAGAGCTTGAGCTGCCGGAGAAATACCCTTTGATCCTGAATGCCGGCAGGCACACACGATATAATATCAACACTATGATGCGCAACCCGCAGTGGAACAAGGGCAAACGGGCCTGCACCATCTCTGTCAATCCCCTTGACGCCGAAAAAATGGGCTTGAGCGACGCTCAGCAGGTAAAGGTTACCACTGAAGCAGGCAGCGAAGTGGGCGAACTGCAGATATCCGAGCAGGTCCGCATGGGAACAGTGCTGATCCCGCATGGGTTCGGCCTGATATATGACGGCAGTGTCTATGGCATCAATGTCAACCGACTGACAAAAAACACCCACCGGGACCCTCTCGGCACTCCGCTGCACCGGTTTGTGCCGTGCCGGATCGAGGCTCTGGAATGACAGCAGCACACACTGGAAAAAAGATCGGGGGAGAAATAAATTCTTGTTTATATTTGTTATCATTAACATATTTTAGCATCAACATGTTTATAACACAGACTATACGTTCATACAGGAGGAGAGAGATGCAATCCGACAATGCAGTTACCAGAAACAGTTCTTTTACAGACATATTGATCATGGTGCTCGTACTCGGCACATTATGGGGCTTTTCCGAGGTGGTCTTAAGCGATGCCATAAAGATACTGGGCATCCCTTACAGGGCGGGCATCCTTACGGGCATCGGCATGGGGATCATGGGGATCGCCCTTGGGTATGGCAGAAAGGTTCTTCCCCTGATTGCCATAGCTCTGGTCACCATGGCGGCAAAACAGCTTGTGGTTCCTGTCCTTCAGTGCTCTGTCCTCTGCAAGGCAAATTCCTGTGCAGCGGTACTCCTGCAGGGCGGCGCGCTGTGCGGTGCAGCGGCAATTGCAGGGCAGAAACTGCATAACCTGAAATCGGCACGGCTTGTCACCCCGGTTTCAGCGGCACTTCTTGCAGCTGGGGCGTTTTATTTCATCGGCATGAGACTTGCCCCCTGCCCTTACCTTCTTTCGTTCAATCATCCCGGCGGTCTCCTGTCCTTTTTCGGTGCAGAAGGTCTTTCATGGGCGGTCTTTTCCGGCATTCTCTTTCCTGCCGGATACAAACTCGGTTCTGTGCTTAAAAACACAGTCCCCGCGATAAAAACAACAAGACCGGCAGCATACTACATTACCGCGGCAAGCGTTCTTGCCTGCTGCTATACAGCCATTACCATTTCCATCATGAAGAGCGGCATCTGAGCGCCATGGTGCTCTTTAAGATGATGATCTTTTATCGTCACGCTGCAGGGCCCGATTTACCCACCGGGCCGTTTCGCTTGATACAGAAACAGAAAACAAGTAAGCTCCATACGAGGTAAACTGATGAATATCGGGCAATACACTTTCGAAGAATATATTGACAAGGTCAAAGCCTTCCACGGCAGCATAGCACCGGGAATGATCGCAGGCGGGATTATGGTGGATATCGCGCAGAAAAACCTCCCTGAAGGAGAGCTGTTCGATGTTATCTGCGAGAGCGGGCACTGCCTGCCCGATGCCGTACAGCTCCTGACACCTTGCACCATAGGCAACGGCTGGCTCAAGATAGTCAGCACAAGCCGCTACGCCATGACATTCTACAACAAGTATACAGGAGACGGTATCAGGATATACCTCGATGCGAAAAGGCTCGGCGGGTGGAAAGAGATCAGGGCATGGTTTCTCAGGGAAAAACCCAAGCACGAACAGAACCTGAATGCGATCATTGACGAGTTTAAAAATGCAGGCCCGCAGGTCTTCGGCACACAGCAGATCCATGTAAAACAGGAGTTCGTCCAGGGTGCAAAGAAAAAGCATGGATCGATAGTACTGTGCCCTTCATGCGGCGAGGCATACAGCTCGGATCTCGGTGATGCCTGCCTGGCATGCCAGGGAAGCTCGCCGTACAATACCACAGATAAAGCAAACGGATAACTCGCAGATGAGCTTTGCGTGTCAGCAAACAGACACTTGCAGCAAACAATCGGGCCAGAAAACAAAGACATGATTACATATAGTTACAATTATATGTAATTCTCTCAAGGGCATAATCAAGGATATTTTTTTATGGTTAGAACCATTCAATCTGAATAGTTTGTACTGTAGAGTCTATGCCCTCATCGAATCCATCAGAGCCCTGATCCTGTCCAGGTCTATACCTCGCATATACAGGGGGGTATCGTTTTCTGCATATGCTGCAAGGCCTTCTTCGAACACAGGGTTCTGACCGTTGATATACAATATCCCGAGTGCAAACTTATCTTCTTCGACCGCCTTAGAAAAGGCTGCATCCCGGTCTGTGGGGTTATAACTCTCATCCAGATAATAGGTATGCTCTTTGTACCACTGGTAGGTATTGACCTTGTTGAACGAGACACAATTCTGAAGGATATCCACAAGGGCATAGCCTTTGTGGTTTATGGCGCTGACTATGATCTGCGCCGTCTGCTCCACATCCCCGGCAAAGGCCCGCCCTACGAACGATGCATTGAGTGCAATGGCAACAGAGAGGGGGTTGAAGGGCTCCGAGCTCACCCCGAGCGTCTGCACCGGTGTTACAAACCCGCGCGCGCTCGTGGGGGATGCCTGCCCTTTGGTCAGCCCGTAAACCATGTTGTTGTGTACGATATTAGTGATATCGGGGTTGCGCCTTATTGCATGTATGAAATGGTTTCCGCCTTCCCCGTACATGCACCCGTCGCCGCTTTCTGCAACGACCATAAGATCCCTGTTCGTTGCCTTGATAGCAGTTGCCACGGGCAGGCTCCTTCCGTGAAGGCCGTTTAAATAATGCACGTTCAGGTACTGGGGTGTCTTGGCTGCCTGGCCGATGCCGGAAACAAAAACCACCTTGTCCGGGTCGAGGTCGAGCTGATCCAGTGCAGCCTTCACCGCCTCAATAATCCTGAAGTTGCCGCAGCCCGGGCACCAGGCAATGTCGATCTCGTGTTCCGGTTCATATACCGAACTCACCTCAGTCCTCCTTCAAGAGCATGCTTCTCAGTTCATCGGCGACCTCATCCGGCATGAAAGGCGTGCCGTCGAACTTCATAATCCGCCCGTCAAAGCCAAAGCCGGTATACTGCCTTAAAAGTGTGCCGAACTGGGATGTTGCATTGTTCTCGATGATGATTCGCTTTTTAGCCCTTTCCAGATATTGCCCGGCTTCACGAGCCAGAGGGTATACCTGGGAAAAATGCAGAAATGCGGTATCGTCCCGGCCCAGGATCTCCAGGGCCTCTTTTGCCGCGTGGAAGGTAGACCCCCACCCCACAAGAAGACACTGGTAGTCCTGCGGCCCTATGAGCACCGGCGGCAGGATCTCGTCACACAGGGCATCGTGCTTTTTGAGCCTCTTTTCCACCATGGACTTTCTTACACCGGCATCTTCGGTGATAAAGCCGTGTTCATCGTGCTCATCGCTGTCCGCCCTGACCCTGCCACCACCGAAACCGGGTATGCCCCGCGGCGAAACCCCGCTCTGCGTCAATGCATACCGTTTATACCCAGGTTCTGTCTTTACGATATAGCGCTGATCCAGCACCATGGATTCATCCAGGTCCATGACATTGTATCGCGACTCCAGATAATGCTGGTCCGTAAGGATAAACACAGGCACCTGATATTTCTCGGCAAGGTAAAACGCGTGCCTGGCGAGAAAGAAACCCTGTTCTATTGTACCGGGGGCAAGGATGACCCGCGGAAATTCCCCGTGGCCGGAATAGAGCACCAGGTTGAGATCTGCCTGCTCTGTCCTTGTGGGAAGGCCTGTTGCAGGGCCCGGCCGCTGTCCTATATGAATAACCAGAGGGGACTCTATGCACCCGGCAAGGCTCACCCCTTCGGTCATGAGTGCATAACCCCCTCCGGAAGTGGTAATCAGTGCCCTTCCTCCTGCATACCACGACCCGAGTGCCATATTGACCGCGCTGATCTCGTCTTCTGCCTGCTCTACAACCACGCCGGAATCTGCTGCGTGTCGTGCAAAAAAAACGAGAAGGCCTGTAGAAGGAGACATGGGGTATGCCGAGACAAAATTGCACCCGCCTGCAAGCCCGCCCATGCCAACGGCATCGATGCCGTTCATGAGAAGTTCATGCCTGACATCATCTGCGCGCTCTATGGCAATCGATGCCTGGCCGGGCTTTAAAAGAGAGCTGCCGGCTTCATATCCTATGCCTGCAGCCAGGATATCACCCTGTGTGCGTTTATTATCTGCGCCGGAAAAGAAACGCCCCACCTCATCTTCCATGAGCTGCCTTTCCACATAAAACAGCCCGGATAAAACGCCTGTCATGATCAGGTTTGCATACACTGCGCCACCTGCCCGGCCGGACAATTCTTTCAAGGGTATTTCTATGAAGGCATAACCCTGCTCAAGATATCTGCTTTCAACAATGTCTTTCTGGCCAAGGATAACAGTCTCATGGGTGATTCTGTCGTGGAAACGCTCCATAGCGCCCTGGTGAATGGGCACAAAGATATCTATCCTCTTTGTACACGAGGCAACCCTTCGCGACGAAACCCGTATCTGCGTAGAGTTGTTGCCGCCCCGGATACGCGACATGAATTCGCTGCATGAATACACGTGGTAGCCCGAAAGCTTGAAGATCCTTGTCAAGAGTGATTCCAGGGTCTGCAGACCCTGGCCAGCCTGCCCCGAAATCACAATAGAGATATCATCCCCTGGCTTGAAAACCATACCATAATAAAGGTAATATCCTTGAAGTGAGAGTCAACCAGGATATTTACTTTCAATCTACAAAAAAGCGTTAATAATTGTAGAGCCGCCACCTGCCGATATATATGAATACCTGGGTTCCCGTTTCCATACATCTGAGAGAACCTCGGGCACTGGTTACACAAACCAGACAATTTTCATCAAGAGGAGAAAGAAACGATATGAGGAATCGCCAGGTATCTATCGGAGTGACAATTTTCCTGCTGGCTATTGTTTTCAGCGGCTGCACCTCGATGCGCTACACCAGTACATTGAAGCCTTCTGCCGACAGGTCACTGCAGTTCGGCTCCGCACGCTTCACCATAGCTGCCTTCACCTATGAAAAACCGGGCATACAGCCTATCCCGCCCGTCATCGACCAGAAGGCAATGATCCTCTACCCGGACATTTTCACGAATGACCGGACCGCCCTGCCGGTCCATGTCGATATCAAAAGAACTTACGATGATTTTTCGTATCAGGTCTCGGCATTTCTCACCGGATTCTGCACCCTGACAATGCTGCCGTTCCCGGGCACTCAAAAGCACGGCTTTACCGTGAATGCAAAGGTTATGGACTCTATGGGAGAAATCCTGCTGGAAAAAGAGACCTGCTTCGAGGTGAACAAGGTACTCTGGAGCTGCGCCCTTCCCCTGGGTCTCCTGCCTGTGCCAGGCCCTTCGGACCTGCCGCGCGACTATGTTTTCTTTACCACTCACCTGAACGAAGGCGATGATTCCTTTACCAAGGTCAACAATTATGCAGCCGAATGTATTGTCGAGGCAGTTGCAAGGTCAATAGGCTCTGCCGAGCGCGCCAGACTCGAGGCAGCGTATCTGCAGCGCCAGTCCAGTATTCAGGAAATCATTGTTGACGGGAGGAAATGCTGGGGATTCCTCGCACTGACAAATCTTGCCAGGCCACAGCCAGGGAGCACCTTCAGCCTGTTCGTGTACCAGGATCACCCCAGCCGGACTGTGAAAACTATCGATCAGGCGATTGTGGCACGTCTTGACGAAGCCGGCCGCTGGCAGCCGGTCAACGGCTATCTGCGCCATTCCCTGTCCCTGACCTCTGTGAGCGCACTGATGGAAAACAACGTCCCGGTAAAAGCAGTGGTACGCACTCCTGACGTGCCGCCAATTGAAGATTTCATAGATACCCCGGACCTCTCGGGTGCTGACCGGGCCGAGGTCCTGCGATGGAGCAACGCCGTGCTGCTCGATGCCAAGAACCGTTCCATGGACAGGGTGTTCCGGGATGAAACCCGCGATACGCTGCTGAGACTTGCAACCCGTATAGAGAGCTCGATCCTGGAATTGAGCGAACAGTCCGAGCGTGCAAAGGACCGGGCGCAGGCAAAAGTGCAAAAGGGCGAAGGCGACCCTGCTCCGGACCGTGAGCTGTCCATCCTGTGCCGCCAGCGCATGGAGGTGCTCAAACCCATCCTGGCAGCCATCAAGCAGGAAGCGGCTGTCAGGCAATAGGAAGAAGATACGTGCAGTCAGATGAAAAGCCCCGGCTGAGACGGGATAGAGTGCTGAAACAAAAGACAGCAGCAATTGGAAAAAGGAGAGGAGTAAAGATGAATGCAGTCCATGTATCTCTGAAATGGGTGGGGATGATCCTGATATGCATGTTCATGAGCGGATGCGCCTCGTCTCGATTGGCGAGCACACTGAAACCTTCGGGGGATACGCAGCTCAAGCTCGGTCAGGCACGCTTCTGCATTATCAGCTATACCGATGTCTATGACAAAGCCATTCCGGAAACCAACAACAGCCAGTATCGCCTCACTGCAGGGAAGCTGCAGGACCGGGCCAGGAAGCTTTATCCTGAACTCTTCGCAGACGACTGGGCAGCCCTGCCGGTCATGATAAAGGCGGAAATAAAGAACGATTCAAGCTCGATGGAGCGTGCAGGAATGTTTACCGGCTTAACATTTGGCCTTATCCCGTTTCACGGCAAAGCAACGCAGAGTTATAAGATTACAACAGATGTGCGCGATGCCCTCGGAGAAAGCATGGCGGATAAAAGTGTGAGCTTCGATGTCGAAATCGGGACATGGGTGAGCATCGTGGGGCCGCTGGGATGCATCCCGGTGCCGGGCCAGGCAGATCTGCCCCGCGACACGGTCTTTCTGTTCATCCCCCTGACCGGAGATCCTTATGCTACAGGAACCAAGTATGCCGATTATCATACCGACTGCATGATCGAGGCGGTTACCAAGAGCCTGCGCTCGGTTGACACCGCCGCACTGGAGACAGCCCATAAGGCGCGGCAATCACGCCTTCGGCAAGTCGCCATAGACGGTCAGAACTTCTGGAGCTTCTTAGCTCCGAATATCTCCAGGGAGAGCGGCCGGCCTGTTTCCTTTATCGCGCTGCTCTACCAGGAAAAGCCCGATCGAGGCACAAAGCCTTATGCACAGGTGATCGTTGCCCGGCCCGGCGAGAACGGCGGCTGGTCCCCGGTAAACGGATACCTGCGAACCACCCGGAAACTAACGGCTGTGAGTGCACTCATGGAAAATGGAGCGCCTTCAAGGATCGCTGTGCGCGTAGTCGAGGAGCCTCCGCTGGAAGACTTCATCGACACCCCGGACATCTCGGGACCTGACCGCGCGGATAATCTGCGTTGGAGCAACTCTGTGCTGATCGAAGCAAAGAACCGCTCTCTGGAGAAGCTGCTGCGTGAGGAAAGCCGCAATACGCTGATGGGCCTGGTGACACGGATAGAGAAGTCGATCCTGGATCTGAGCGAGCAGGCCGAACGCGCCAAGGACCGCGCCCAGAATATTGTGCAAAAGGGCGAAGGCGACCCTGCCCCGGAAAGAGAGCTCTCGATCCTGTGCCGCCAGCGAATAGAGGTGCTCAAACCCATCCTGGCCGCCCTCAAGCAGGAAGCGGCTGCGAGGAGACTGGAATGATGAGGATGTACGCCATGCGCAAAACGACCGGTGCTTTTATCATAGCCCTTGTCGCCTTATTGTTTGCACTGGGGCTGATCACGGGTCAGGGCCCGACATGGGCTGAAGAACCGGAAGGCCAAAATATAAATCAGCCGGCAGAAATCGACCTTGCCGCACTGGCAGGTGAAAGCCGATGGATGGAACTCCTGGCAGCGGCATCCGATGCCGCTTCACACAATGTATCAGACCCCGTACCTGTTGCATTCAGACTCCGGGCCATGCGCATGCTGGGGGAAACAGATGCGGCACTGAAACAGGCTGACGAGGCCGTTACACGATTCCCGGACAATGCGCGTATCATACTGGAGCGTGCCTGGATACAGGCCTTCAACGGCAGATGGCCCCTTGCCCTCTTTGATGCCCGGCGTGCTCAAGAGATCGATCCAAAGCTCGCAGAGGCCCTGATCGTTCAGGGGATCGCATACCGGGAACTGCATGACTGGAACAGCGCCATTTCCCTGTACACAAAAGCCCTCAGCCTCAACCCTGACGATGCGGTTGCACTCCTGAACCGTGGACGTGCCTTTGTCGAAAAGGGAATGTGGGATGAGGCGAGGTCTGACCTGGACAGAAGCATTATCCTGAGTCTGAACCAGGCAGAGACCTTTTATCACAGGGGCAGGGCAAATGCAGGCTCGGGAAGGC
>DSAD01000040.1 GCA_011372875.1 Deltaproteobacteria bacterium | reverse complement strand
GGGGGGGGCAGGGGGTATAGGTTATTTCAGATATTTTACGCGTACGCGTGACACCTGAAACAAAACTATCAACATTATGGATATCAGTATGCCTGTTGTATCTCCTGCATTTCTTGCAGAGTCTATCATGCAGAGCTTGGAGCCTGATCCTCCGCCGGCGGCCAATGCCAGCATGGAGCTGTCTATCTGAGAGGAGGACCCGGAGGCCATTGAAGACTCCTCGAAACTATACTCCTCTGCTGTCAGTGCGTTATAGGCATTCACACTGCCGTTACTGTTCAAATCGCTGAAGCTGTCATCAACCACAACGGAATTCAGAAGAACACCACGCACACTACTGTATTTCAATTCCGGAGATTGTGAGATCACCATGGCTGCAATAGCGCTTACAAAGGGTGTCGCATAAGAGGTTCCGGATACCCAGCTGGAATACCCGCCACCCATGTTCGTAGTCTTGAGACCTTCACCGGGCGCGGCAATATCAACACTCTTTTTTCCATAGTTCGAGAAACTTGCAAGGTTGCCGTGGCGATTCATGGCTGCCACGGCTATGACATTATCATATGTATAATTGGATGGATAATGGGCTTTAGCATCATTGTCCTGAGAACTGTTTCCGGCTGATGCGATAAAGAGTACACCTTTATTCCGGGCATATTTGATGGCCTCGCCAAGAGAATATGAAAAGGTATCAAAGCCCCAGCTCGCATTGATGATATGCGCACCGTTGTCAACGGCATAGTAGATGGCCTTGACTGCATCTGAAAGGGTTCCTGTTGTCTTGCCGTTATTATCTTTCATGAATTTCAGGGGCATTACAACGATATTGGTATTCCAGGCAATCCCTGCAATTCCCATATTGTTGTTTCCCAGGGCAGCAAGAATACCGGTCACCCTGGTACCGTGGCCTGTGTCATCTTCGGGAGTAGCGTCATTGTTGGCAAAATCATACCCGGCGATAAGTATATCTGCCAGATCAGGATGATCGAGATCCACACCTGAATCTATTATCGCCACAACGACCTGTTCTCCGGAGCCTGAAGCATCGATCAGACTCCATGCCCCTGTAAGATCAATGTCCTGCCACTCGGTTTCAAGATAGGGCCAGTCATTGGGTATGCACTCCGCCTCGATCACAAAATTCGGCTCTGCATATTCCACTTCCTCTTTATCAGCTAAAACCCTGATCGCTTCATCCGCGTCATCCACGGCAATAACCATGGACCTGCCATCATTGCCGGAAACCATGGCCTTGGCCATGAGATTATCAGACTTGAACTTCACGATTACTTCATCTGATATGTATTCAGCAGAAAATGCAGGTAAACCGATAAGCCCAGAAACCAAGATTCCGATAGTAATTGATTTTACGTCTTTCACCTTATACCCCCCAGATCATTTTCGATCTAGGATCTATAAGGCAAGGCCGGTGCCAATATTGTGACTTATGTGCACACTTGGGATAAGCCAGCAATATCAGTTGGTTGTGATGTTCTGCTGCACATTTGACAGTTCCATGACGGTTACACCGATTACCTGTCCGTAACCAGGATTACAAACGTATTGTAATCTGAAGCACAAATTGTAATCTCAAACCGGGAACAATTTATAAGGTATCTCGATATTTCTTTATCTCTTGCAGAAAAGACTTAGGCGAAGATAGTCTTCCGGGGTAAGATCCTGCGGCCGCATTGAAGGGTCAATATCTGCATTCCGGGCAAACTCATGAAACGAGTCCTTGTCTATGCCTTCTAATGCCAGCAGGGAGTTTTTAAGCATTTTTCTTCTCTGATTGAAGGCGGTAAAGACAACCTTTTTCAATATCCGTGCGTCTTCTTTGTTGAGGGTTGTTCCTTTTGAAATGAGCTTTATGAGCTGTGAATCAACTTTTGGTTTCGGGATAAAATTATTCGGCCCCACGACAAAACCAGGTATCGGGGTAAAGGCAGTCGAAACAAGGACGCTGAGCGCTGAATAATCGCTCTGACCTGCATGCGCACAGATCCTCCGGGCAACCTCTTTTTGTACCATAAAGACCGCTGACGTGATCTGCCGGGCATAATCCGTAAGTCGGATAATCAGCCTCGATGCGATATTATAGGGAAGATTGGCAACGATCTTGATTCCCGGCCTGATAAAATCATCGAGATCGCATTCGAGTATATCCCCGTGAACGACCGTGACATGATCCGATTCCTTAAATATTCCGTCAAGCCTTTCAAAGAGCAGATCATCTTTCTCAATTGCGGTTAAATGAGCACTTTGACGTGCAAGTGCGTGAGTGAGAATACCCTTTCCAGGGCCAATCTCCAGCACGCATTCATCGGGCCTGATTTCTGCAAAGGCGATTATCTTTTCTACAATACCCGAATTCTGAAGAAAATTCTGTCCCAATGATCGTTTTGCACCCATGCTTATGTCTCATTCAGTCCGGTTGAGGATTCGTTTATCAACGGCCACCTGGAGCGCGCATTCATATCTAGGGGAGCGAACAATCCCTGATTGAAATAGCGTATACCGGCAATGCCTATCATGGCGGCATTGTCCGTGCAGTATTTTCTCTCGGGGATAACCAGATTGATACCTTCTTTCGCGCTCATTTCCTCCATCCTCGACCTCAAAGCAGTATTGCTGGCCACCCCCCCGCTGACTACGAGAAGATCCGAACCATGATCCCTTACTGCCTGCAAGGCCTTTGTGGTTAGAACCTCAACTACCGCTTCCTGGAATGCCGAGGCAATCTTTGGTATGAGCTCTTCTTTGCCGGAAACAGGTTTTCTGCTCTGGGGCAACCCTGAAAACCGCAGATCCATCTCAGAAAATATTCCTTCGTTTACAACACGATTGAGTACCGCGGTCTTGAGCCCGGAAAAGCTGAAATCATAAGAACCGTCGTTTATCATCGGCCGTGGAAGGTCTACTGTATGCGGATCGACCCCTACGGAGATCTTTTCGATTATCACCCCTCCGGGATAGCCGAGATCGAGCAGCTTGGCCACCTTGTCAAATGCCTCTCCTGCTGCATCATCCAGGGTCTGCCCGATCTGGATTATGGAAGAAGGATTCTTGACCCGGTAAAGAGAAGTATGCCCGCCCGAAACCACCATGCCGATATGGGGATAGGTGATTTCATTACTTATCTTTGCTGCGCTTAAATGACCTTCCAGGTGGTTTATGCCGCAAAGCGGTATGTTCAGGGCATAGGCAAAGGCCTTGGCAAAGGATATCCCCACAAGCAGTGCCCCGACAAGCCCCGGGCCCTGCGTGACGGCAATACCCTGTAGATCGTCCTTATCAAGTCCAGCCGAATCCAGCGCCTCGGCAACCACACTGCCTATGAGTTCAGTATGTCTTCTGGATGCAATCTCCGGGACTACCCCGCCAAAGGCGGCATGGTCGGCGATCTGGCTTGCCACGATATTGGAGAGGATATCCCCGGTATCGGTTACTACCGCAGATGCAGTCTCATCGCATGATGTCTCTATTGCCAGGATATTCATCAGCGGGCGGTCTTTACATCGATATAGAACGTTTCAACGGTGATATCACCGCGCATCGCGGATATGCGGAACCTTCGGGTATAGCTATCGATCCTCTGAGCATATGAGTCCATCAGCACGGGTTCTGTGATGTCATAACCCCTGTCTTCGCCTGTATTATTATCCCAGTTGCCCACAAATCCCTTGAAATTAACTATGAATCCATGATCTGTAGAGCCTCTGTAGACGAGATCCTTGATAACCAGAGTCGATCCGGCCTGCATGCTGAACACATCACCGGGCTTCATTGCATAATCAATCTTATCCAATTCAACAATGAGCCACGTACGGTTTGTCTGCGGAATGACATCCACATAGAGCCTACCGCAGGGGAACATGTCTTTGCGAACATCAATGGCGGTTGAAGAGAAGATGGATAAACTTCTGCCGATATCGTTTATCTGACCATATTCTTTAATATCGGCAATAAGACCCCGGGTATAATTTGCCTTGATATCCTTTATGGTAATCGTATCCCCTTTGGCGATAACGATATGCTGATTGTCTTCAACTGCGACCGGAGCCGTATTGTTTACCGATATCAGCGCATATTCCATAATTGGCGGGTCAATGTAGATACTCGGATGTGCCGGTTCAATACCAAACTCTTTCATGAACGCATTTACCACCATGGTCTGAAAAACGACCCGTTTCCTGAAATCCTTTATGGATTTAGAAGTCTCGCTGGCAAATGCCGGTTTATGAAGCCCGAAGAGCATGTAGTACGTGGCGGATTTCCGCTGCTCCTTATGAATACTGTATTGAGAGGCTGTCTGATGATTATTGAAGCGGAAATGATACTCATCTTCGTGAATAGAGGTATTTATCCTTTCTATGACCCGGTTTGCAATCGCCTGTAGCTCATACACCCGGCCGTCCGGTCTTTTATAGACGTCGGTATCTGCGATAATCGACTGGCCGAACCTTCGCGGATTTCTCATATTGTCTATGTATTCCGGATGATAGAACCCCGACCCGTCGTGCATGTTGAGAAAGTAGTCCGCCTCTTCCATGAGCTCCTTGATCTTTCGTACGATCTCGCTGTCAGGATCAACCGAAGAGACCTCAGCGAACTTGCGGTTCATGTCCCCGTTGGGGCCGCGCTCGTTTATCAGGATCGAATAGAAATTGGCCCTGGGAACAACAACGAGATTTCCCTTTTTCAGCCCAATATCCGCATAAAGATCCGCTGCAAGGTAGCCTCCCGGCTCATCTCCCTGTATGCCGCCCATTATCATAAGCGTAGGTCCAGGCTCCTGACCATATATGTGGAAAACATCCAACTCGTGGTCGGTCCCTTTAAAAAACACCTCGTGATTCCTGCTGGCATACCCTGCAGAAGAAAGAAAAAGGACAATCAGACAGACAGTGATGATCTTATATTGGATTTTCATAACAATTACTGTATCTGATACTTGTTAAAAAGCATTGCCAGCCTCAGTTTCTCTTCAAGATCAAAAATATAGAAAGTAACTGTTTCCCACTGACCGATAGATTCGGGTATCTTTATACTCATGGGTTTAAAGTTTTTGATGGTGAACTGGTGTCCTTTTGTCTTTTCAACGGGAACTCCTTCGTCAAGGGTTACCGAGGGATAGGACGCATATACCTGACCTTTTTTGAAAACCGCATATACGTATCCCTGGGACACCTCATTGCTTTGGGATTTGATATTGACGACTTTGAACAAAAGACGTCCATTTTCAACGCTGACATCTGATATCTCTGCGGTCGGAGGATACAGTTTCGGCAGCGGCTTTAAATCAGGAACAGGTGTTGCCTTGTGTGTTATACTCATACTGAGTTTCTTTTTCAGTGAGATTATTTCCTCGTCCTTCTGGGTCAAAAGGATATTGAGATCCTTGAGTTCGCCGGAAAGCATCTCGATTACCTGGTTTTGTTCGCTTTCGGCATTCTTTGCATTGAGAAGCCCGACCGTCACGACAAGAACCGAGACAAGCAAACCAACGGCAAGAGCAACTATAACCTTGGCCCAGAACGACCGAAGGGTCATAACGGGCTTTTTCCCGGTGGGCCGCATAATAATTATCTGGTATGATTCATGATTCTTCATCAATACGTTCCCATTTCTCCTGTTTGATATAAAAACCCTTGTTCGTTCTTACAAGCTGGAGTTCCTTTATTCCGACATCCCGGTAGGTATCGGAGGTGAATTTCTGAACAGCTCTCAGATTCCAGAAAACCCCTCGACGGTCCGTCTGAATATCATCGAGTTCAATCTCTATATATCCGTACGTTTCAAGATTCCTTTTCTTCCTTTCAAAGTATTCATTGAGCAAAGGAAAAGAATCCTCATAACATTCCTTCATCCTTTCAAAATCCTTTGCCTTCCATGACCCTGTCCATGTGTCCAGAAATCTCATGAGTTCTTCCTGTTCCATGCGCTGAAGATCTTGTGCTTCCTTATCCCACAAGGTTGTCCTGCTCAAAGGCATAAACTCTTCGGCAAGTATCTTCGGCCCGCTTGCAGAATTTTCCACATATACATATTTGATACCCGAGCTCTGGAAATCCCCGCCCGAGAAATCCATGAGGAAATAACAAACCACATATTCGTCCGCGGCCACAATCGTCATTTTGTTTGTCAGGATTGTTATATAGTCATATCTTTCAAAGAGCCCTTGTTTCCTATCCATGTATGCTTCTAAAGTATCACCTCTGAGGGTATCGAGGAAACGATCCGAGTAAAACTTTCGGAAATGCCCGATCTCCTTGTTTTCCCATGCAGCTATCCATGAAAGGACAAAGCCTCCATAGAGATGCTCCATGACCTCCATGCTCTTTTTATCTATATTGACCATGTCTTTCAGGATAATGACAGGGGTATGCATCGTATATAGATATGGGGAAAGTTTTTTCAGATCATCATTGGCAAGAGAAACACACCCCTTTGTGTCGGTACTATCCAGAGGTATGTTCCTTCCGTGTATCCAGATCCCGTTGCCGTTTTTTCCAACGGACACATCTACAGGGTTCGGATAGTTCAATGTATAAGCCCTCCAACCGTAGAAATCCGGCAAGGCCTTACCATCAAGGATCTTTTCAGAAAAATAGACACCCTCTGGGGTTCTCTTATCTCCTTCGACCTCTTTATTGCCAGGATTCATACCCGTTGAACAGGGGAGTTCAAGGACACGGTCTCTTCCATTGAACACATACAGTCTCTGCTGCTCCTTATCTATACAGATACTGTATGTGCCGTTGCCAACACTAATCAACGAAACAGGAACCATCTCCTGAGCATGCGTCCCGGACACAAAAAGATGCATGAAAACTAAGACGCCAATAATAAGATTGCATCGATATCGCTCAACCATAATGAATTAAAGGTCTTTTCTCTCTAATATGGCATGGACATTATACCCGAGGTCTTCTATGGCCTGCCTTCCTCCTTCGGTTCTGTCAAGAACCCCAATAACCATATCTACTACCAGACCGGCATCCTCAATATGCTCGATTGCATTAATGGTGCTGGAGCCGGTGGTAATAACATCTTCTACCACCACGACCCTCTGCCCGGGAAAGATAGGCCCTTCGATCATGTTTTTCGTACCGTGTTCCTTCTTTCCTTTCCGAACGAGAAATGCATTGATTGTCTGACCCGACTGATAGGCAATCAGGCTCGTTGCGACAGCTATGGGATCGGCACCGAGAGACATACCTCCTACTGCGTCAGGAGATCTGTCCTTAATCAGATCGAAAATGATGGAACCGATAAGAAACGCACCCCTTGGATTCAAGGTGACCTTTCTAAGGTCCACATACAGGTCAGACTCCCTGCCCGAAGCAAGCACGAATTTTCCGTACTTAACCGCATCACTCTTTACAAGCTCCCTTAATTCATCGATCTTCTTCATGGAAAACCCTTTCGAAAATAGTATCCACATATGCAAGATGGTGTGAGATATCGAAAAGATCGGCTATGCCCTCTTTCCCGAGTACACCCAGCACATCAGGATCGTTTTTCAGAAGCTCTTGAAAATCCGACTTGTTCTCCCATACCTCAAGAGCATTCCTCTGCACCCATTGATAGGCCATGTCCCTTGCTATGCCTTTTTCCACAAGGGCCAGAAGTACACCCTGGGAATGCCATAAACCCTTTGTAATATCAAGGTTTTTTTGAATATTCTCCGGATATACCACAAGGCCTTCTATAAGTCCCTGCATCCTCTTGAGGGAAAAATCCAGGATGGTCGTTGCATCCGGCCCGATCACCCTTTCGACGCTGGAATGAGAGATATCCCTTTCATGCCACAGGGCAACGTTTTCCAGCGCTGACACGCAGTATCCTCTCAAGAGCCGGGCCATGCCGGTAATATTCTCGGAAAGGATCGGGTTCTTCTTGTGCGGCATAGCCGATGAACCTTTCTGCCCCTTGCCGAAAGGTTCCATGGCTTCAAGCACTTCTGTACGCTGCAGGTGTCTGATCTCGACGGCGATCTTCTCAAGGGTGGCGCCTACTATTGCAATGGCGGCAAAAAATTGTGCATGCCTGTCCCGCTGAAGCACCTGTGTGCTTATGGGTGCTGGTTTGAGCCCGAGCTTTGTACAGACGTGTTCCTCCACTTCCGGAGGGACATTTGCAAACGTACCCACAGCTCCGGATATCTTGCCATAGGAGATCATTTCCTTTGCCTGAACCATACGGTTAAGATTCCGCTCCATCTCGGCATACCACAGGGCGAATTTCATGCCGAATGTGATCGGTTCGGCATGAATGCCGTGAGACCTGCCCATGGCAGGCGTCTGTTTATATGCAAAGGCCTTTTCTTTGAGGGAAACCATCAAGGCGGTGATATCATCTATGATGACCTCGCTGCTTTCCTTAAGAAGAAGGGCATATGCCGTATCCAGAACATCGGATGAGGTCAGGCCCATATGAATGTACCTGGCATCATCCCCCACATACTCGCCGACACAGGAGACAAAGGCAATGACGTCATGCCTGGTAACAGCCTCGATCTCTTCTATGCGTTCCACGGTAAACCGTGAATTTTCCCGTATGTTTTCAAAGCTTTTCTGCGGTATTTTTCCCAGCCTGGCCCAGGCTTCACAGGCGGCAATCTCCACATCGAGCCATTTGCTGTACCTGTTTTCATCAGACCAGATCTTTTCCAGTTCTTCTCTGGTGTATCTAGAAATCACCTTTTCTTGCCCCTTCTGTCTATCATATAGTTGCTGCCTTCAATGGCCTTTACGTGTCTTTTTATCTCAGTTGCCTCCTGCGAGGCATGCCCATAGTGACTGTATCGTTTATCCTCATTCATGACCACGGCAACGGAGATGCTCATTACCGGGAAATTCTTTGTCTCTCCGCTTCTGGACCTGGACACAATGCCTCCAAGCTCAAGATCTTCATCATTGTAGAAGTTCCTTATCACCATATCGAACCGGGAAATGATATCTTCACATAACTGACGGATATTGCCTGTCGGACAGATAAATACGAAATCATCCCCGCCCACATGTCCCACAAAGCTTGATTCCTGTTTTATCTCCTTTACAGCGTTGGTGATTATCCTTGACGTGGCGAGCAGGACCTCGTCCCCGCGAGAAAACCCGTAGCGATCGTTATATGGCTTGAAATTGTCGATATCCACCCAGGCAATGGCCACCTCCAAGCCCTCGTCAAACATGTGCTGAATATACCGGATTATGGATTCGTTGCCGGGCAGCCTGGTAAGAGGATTCGTATCCAGATCTCTTTTGGTGCGCTGAGAAATAAAATCCAGTCTGGCTCTGATGACAGCTTCTGTGTCGGTTGTTATGATAAAATCATCGACGGGCATGTCCTGCCAGGAAACGTTCGAAAGGTCGTCCGCGCTGTAGAGGGAGACTATCGGCAGGTGCCCGTAAATGGTATTTGTCCTGAATTCCCTAACAATTGTGTTGTCGTATTTGAGAAGGTACGACCGGTCGACAATAATGATGTCCGGCGGATCCATATAGATAAGAGATACTATATCTTCATCACAGCCGATAATCTGCACGGAATCATATACCTGCGAGATAATACAAGACAATCTTTCATCAAGCTGGTCCATTACTACAACGACTGCCTTCAAGGCATCACCTCTTCATATTACAGTTGATAATTATCCACTTCTTCCAGATCAGAGTATACCTTTTTCATAAGAAGAGGCAGATCGGCTCTATCCATCCCGACAAGCTCCCAAGCCGGTGATGATATCCTGTTCACACCGGCGTCTCCTCCGCTTCCGACACCGAATGCCCTAACAATATTGTCGGCAATATGTACTACCGCTACCCTTTCCGTTAATTTGGGCGCAGCTTCCGGATCATGATGGAACGATATCGGTATGGCAAGTCTTTCGGGAAGACCCCATTCGCCTGCAAGCCAGGAGCCGATCTCAGCATGATCGACGCCTAAAACCTCCAGCTCGGCATCCCTGAAAGAACATCCTTCGTTCTGTACGACCGCCTTGATCATTTCATAATCGTCTTTCAGGGAAACGCGCACCAGAACCTTGCCGATATCATGCAGAAGGGCTGCCGTGGATATCTCCTCTGGCTCATTCAGTCCCAGGTGACGGCCTATGGCCCCCGATACAACGGCCGAGCCCAGTGAATGCTCCCAGAGACCCACCATGGATTGTTCCATGAGATCGAATACCGATGCAGAAAGCACAACACCTTTGATCACGTTGAACCCAAGAAGGATTATTGAGTGGCTGATGGACGATATCCGTCCTGGAAAACCATAGAAAGGAGAGTTGACCAGCTTCAAGACCTTTGCGCTCAATACCTGATCCGAACTGATAAGCCTTCCGATATCCTTTGCCGTCACGTCAGGGCTTTCCACCATGCTGGTCAGTTTCTGAACAACCTGCGGAAGCGTGGGGAGACTCTGTATCCGCTTGGTTATCGCCTTGAGCTGCTGAGCTTTACTCATCAGACATGTCCTTCTGCCCGGCCTCTTCTTCCATGCCGCCCGAGGCGATTGCCGATGCTATGGCATCTTTGAGCTTTTCCATGATAGGATCTCCCTCAACCCTGGAGAACCTTGCCTTCATATCCTGAATCTTCTCTTCACTTGTCTTTTCCTGCGTTCCGAGATCAATAGGGTGACCTTTCAGGGTAAGCGTGTTCACATCCATCTTTTTCAGCCGCTCAATCAGGTTTGCGCTCAACTCAGTCCCTTCAGCGCACAAAGGCATGCCTTTTTCATTGGTAACGGGTTTTGCGAGAATCATGCCCGGTTTCACCAGATCAATCGGTACCTTTTGCATTCAGCCTCCTTGAATCACCGTATCTTCGAGCCTACTTCAGGTGCCCTGTCAAACGTTACCAGGGAAAGCCTCCCGTCAGAGGTATCCGTAGCAAGGAGCATCCCCTCAGACGCTATACCCATGAGCTTTGCAGGTTTAAGGTTTGCCACCACGGCAATGGTCTTACCCACAAGCTCTTCGGGAGAGTAGGATTGCGCGATACCGGCTGCAATCTGTACCTTTCTGCCAATATCTACCTGTAATACAACAAGCTTTTCGGATTTTTCCACACGCTGCGCTTCGATGATCCTGCCAGCCCTGAGTTCAACCTTTGCGAATTCAGAGATATCCACAAGATTGTCAGCCGGGGTTTCCCGGGGTTCATCCTGGCCCTTGATAATCCTTTCAACCCTCGGAAACAGAGCCTTTGCAGGGGTAATCCTTGTGCCCGCACAGAGCTTTCCAAAAGAATCGAGATCTCTGATGGTAGCCCCCCCCTGCACGCCGAGTATTTCCAAAATGGCCTTCGATGTACCCGGCATTACCGGGAAGATCATCTCAGCGACATACCTCAGTCCTTCCATTAAATGATAGATGACAAGGGAAAGCCTATGAGGATCATCTTTTGCAAGCATCCAGGGTGCGGTGTAATCGATATATTTGTTCAATCCCGAGATAAGAGACCATACTGATGCCATCGCCGTATGCATCTCAAGCCTTTCCATCCTGTCTTTGTAATCGGCAACGATTTTCGAGGCAAGCTTCCTCAGCTCTTTATCTTCGTCTTTCAGTTCACCCTTGGGCTCAGGCACTATACCGTCAAAATATTTCGATACCATCTTGGTACTCCTGCTCACCAGGTTTCCAAGATCATTTGCAAGATCGGCATTGTACCTTTCAACAAGAGCCTCCTCGGAGAAATTCGAATCGAGCCCGAAGACCATCTCCCGTACGAGAAAATACCGGAAGGCCTCTATACCATACTTTTCTTTCAGATCAAGCGGGTCCACCACATTGCCCAGACTTTTGGACATCTTCGACGAATCCACGTTCCAGAACCCGTGAACATTGAGATGCCGATAGGGATCCACACCCGTGGCCTTTAGCATGGTGGGCCAATACACGGCATGGGGTTTCAGGATATCCTTGCCGACCAGGTGCTGGGCTGCATGCCAGAACTCATTAAATTGCGCGGCATCGGGATACCCGATACCTGTGAGATAATTTATCAACGCATCGAACCAGACATAACATACATACTCTTTATCGAACGGGAGTTCTATTCCCCAGGAAAGCCTCTGTTTCGGCCTGGAGATGCACAGGTCATCCAGAGGTTCCCTAAGCATCCCGAGAACTTCATTCTTATATCTTTCAGGCCTTATGAAACCGGGATTGGATTGAATGTGTTCAATAAGCCATGGCCTGTATTTCTCCATCTTGAAGAAATAGTTCTGCTCCTGGCGGTATACGAGCTCGGTCTGATGAATCGGGCATTTGCCGTCCACGATCTCGGTCTCGGTAAAGAACCGTTCGCACCCGACACAGTAATGCCCACCGTATTCACCGAAATAGATATCACCCGAGTCATATACCTTTTGAAGGATCGCCTGAACGGTTTTTATATGATCGGGCTCTGTTGTGCGGACAAACCGGTCGTTCTCCACCGATATCTCCGGCCATAAGGCCCTGAACCTTGCGCTGTTCTCATCCGCGAGCTTATCAGGGGTGGTGCCCATCTTGGTCGCGGTCTCCATGATCTTGTCTCCGTGTTCATCGGTACCGGTAAGGAAAAATACCTTGTCGCCCTTGAGCTTATTGTACCGCGCCAGAACATCGGCGATTACCGTGGTATATACATGCCCCAGGTGGGGTTTTGCGTTCACATAATAAATGGGAGTGGTAATGTAAAAAAACTCATTCATGAGTGTTGCTCCTTTTCCTTCTCGAACTCCTGTTCCTTGATGATCGCCTCCTTTTTCCCTTAGGCTTTTCAGAGCTTTTCTCATCTTTCACAGCATCTGGAACGACCTCGGCAACCTTCGCTTTGGGCTTCTTCGATTCATTTGCCTTGCGTTCGCCAAGTGCAATATACTCTTCCTGCGATAATATATCAGAAACCTTACACTTAATAAATCGTCTATCGGCAAGTTTGCCCACAAAGTTCTGATTTATTACATTAATGCTCACCACTACAGCCTCACCCTGCTCGATAAACACCTTTTTCCCGGGTTTAGGCAGATTGTCTATGAGATTGGCATATGCCTCCTTTTCATAGGCAAGGCAGCATTTCAACTTGCCGCACAACCCCGATATTTTCGAAGGATTCAAGGTCATGTTCTGGTTCTTGGCCATCTTTACAGAAATCCGCTGGAAATTTGTGAGGTAGGTTGCACAACATAATTCTCTGCCGCAGCTCCCTATTCCCCCGAGCATTGCAGCCTCCTGGCGGCTGCCAACCTGGCGCAGTTCTATCCTTGTCCTGAATTTCTCGACCAGATCCTTGAGCAGATCCCTGAAATCGACACGGCCTTCGGCGACAAAATAAAAAGTTATCTTGTTCCCGTCAAAAAGCTGCTCGACACGGGTGAGCTTCATAGGCAGATTGCGCTCCAGGATCCGTTCATGGCAGAACTGAAAATATTCCTTGTCCTTTGCCTGCAGCTGCTTGAGTCTTTCCCTGTCTTCATCAGCCAACTTTCTGATGGCCGGCTTTATCTCATCGAGCGCTTCGGCATCTTTTTCAGAGGCTTCGCCCAGCACCTTGGCAACCGATCGTCCGGCCTCGGTATCGACCACAACAAGATCCCCTTGCGTGACATCAAGACCCCGGGCATCAAAGATATAGGGAGTAGGCATGGAAAGAAACCGCACAAACATCAGATGTCTGACGGCATCCCCAGACGCTGCGTTTTCTATCTGTTCGGTCTGCTCAACATCCACCTTCTGCTCTGTCTGCTCAGCCGGCACAGACGGTTCTTCGTATTGTGAATTTTCTTTGTTTTCT
>DSAD01000246.1 GCA_011372875.1 Deltaproteobacteria bacterium | reverse complement strand
TGCTGTTATTACAGCAGATGTTGATCAGCAGCATCAGGGGTTTTTGACATTTTGTCATATGAAGGGGAAATCGCAGGCGCAGATACGGTCAAACTGTCAAAATGATCCCACGCCCAGGAGGACCGAGGTGACATTGTGGCAACCCGAAAAACCGGGATATCCCTTTCCTTAACACCTTTGGCATGAATTGCCCGCAGACCCGTGTTGTCAGGTGGTATACTTTCACTTTGTTTGTTTTTGGTCCCTTTTATCGTTTCCAGAGACACCTGTCAGAAGGGAAGACCGAAACGGTAATAGACATTCAGATTAAAATATGACTGCCTTGCGATTACTCTTTCATCCGTGGTCCAGAAATCACTGTCCCATGTGATACCGTCTTCGTTGGCGGTATAGCTCGTGTTGTCCTGCTCACCCCAGGTTCGCAGATAGAGATGATCTATTATCAGCACTACGCTCCATCGGGAGGTGATATCATACCTGATACGCGCTTGATACTTCAGTGAACGGCCGGTACAGAATCCATCGGCATAGATCAATCTATTGAGATGTTCATCCCTGTCTCTGGCGATTACACGCGGGGAGTATCCGAAACCCATTTCAGCATTTATCTTGCCTATGGTCTCAGACAGGGTAAATTCAACATAGGGCATTGAATAATCAACGTCATAGGTTACACCAACACTTCCATCGCCCGCATAATTATATCCGGGAATGCCGCTCGGAGACCATTGCCTGATCAGGGAGCATTTATATTGAAATGAACGGTGTTCATACCCTATCCCCATATAACTAGTGGTATTTCCTTTACCGAGACTGCTTTCATGAGAGAACGAGAATATCCGGTATGCAATGTCGGCCTTCCAGATCAGGACGTCTGCATCGCTTTTGCTTGCAGACTGCACATCAAGGGAATATCCGCAAGAAGAGTACCTCACATACCAGCCGGGACCTTCATCGCCATCATTGTCCCAGTAGGGCATACCCCAGTCGTAGTCTCTCATATGTTGGGCCTTGTGATTGATATTGAGCCCCAGGGAGCCAGTTATTCTAAGCTTATCAACAAAGACTCTTGCATCGAGGTTGGCAAGATATAGACCAAGAGGGAATTCCAGACGGCTCATCGGGAAATAGGGGTATCTTCCCTCTAATAGAACACCTCCGATCTCATAGGTGTTGGTCCCGGTGATATAGCCGACGCCTGTATTGATCTCAATATCTGTTTCTGCATGCGAAATAACCGGCCATATAGAAGCAAATGTTATGAAAACAACCATATAAAAGCGTTTCATGTCCGTGCCTCCCCGATAATTTCACGTATGATATCGGATAATCATTTAATATCCTTTAATAAACCAGCCCCATCGCCATAAAAGGGCTGGATTCCTAAATGCCCATAAATAACTGTTATCATGAAAGCATACAATCTATCGAATTGAAAATGTCGAATTGAAAATGCCAGGAACATGTTTATCTGCTGCGGATTACCCGGTTTGTTTGAAAAGGAGATCATCAGTAGGATTAATACATGGATGACGAAAGGAAAATGCCATCTTCGTTTCTTGCCTAAGCCTGATAAGTGTGGTAATTCAAAAAAATCACAAGGAGGGAAAAATGTTTGGTCTTGGCCCTACAGAACTGATTATAATTCTTGTAATCGTGCTCGTGATATTCGGAGCTGGCAAATTGCCGGAAATAGGGGGTGCCCTGGGAAAGGGCATCAGGAATTTCAAGTCATCCATGAGCGATGCAACCAGCGATAAATCAGTCAAGGGAGATATCGAGGACAAGAGTAAGAAAGAAGAGGAAAAATAATCCTTTTGATATTTTTGTAGAAACCCCGATACAATGAACAACAAGGGTCCCCCATTCCAAATGGAATGGGGGACCCTTGTTGTTCATTCAGATGATCAGGCTTCTATTCGTCCAGATGATCGTCATATTCCAGCAGCACGTTATAGAGTTCCTGCTGCGAGGTGGTGTTCATCAGGCTTTCTCTCAGGGCAGGATTTTTCAGGAGCATTGAAGCCCTTGCCAGCGCCTTGAGATGTCCACTTACCGAATTGCTCGGTGCCACCAGAAGAAAAAATATATGGCACGGCTTACCGTCTAGAGAATCAAACCTGAGCCCTTGTGTATTCTTTCCGACAGATGCAGCTATTGTCTTCACCCCGACTATCTTTCCGTGCGGTATAGCTACCCCTTCCCCGATACCGGTAGAGCCCAGTTTCTCTCTGTTCAGCAGGACATCGACCATTTCTTCCAGATTGATGCCAAGGGCCTGTGCAATGGGTCTGCCGAGCTCGGTTAGAATATCCTTCTTTGTCTCTGCCTTTATATCAGAGATTACACAATCGGGCTTGAGTATGTCTCTGATTTTCATATCATCGGCTCAACTAATCCTATATCCCCATCCTGTCTTTTATAGATAAGGTTGATCTGATTTGAATCTGTATTCTGGAATATGATGAAATCGTTGGT
Source organism: Deltaproteobacteria bacterium (assembly GCA_011372875.1). Taxonomy (GTDB): domain Bacteria; phylum Desulfobacterota; class Desulfomonilia; order UBA1062; family UBA1062; genus DSAD01. The sequence continues at coordinate 11,315 of DSAD01000246.1, read as the reverse complement.
CGCCATATCCATCTGCAGGATAGCCTCTTCCACGCTCATAGGTTTTACGAAATAATCCTTCTCATGAATAATGCGGGGCTTGTCCTGGTCTCTGTCTGTCTGAGCACCTTCAAAATACACCTTTGCCTGACCCTTCTTGCCCTGCAGCTTTTCCCTGTGCTTCTTTATCTGTCTTTCCAGTTTATCCATTACCATGTCAATTGCGGAATACATGTCTTCGTTTATCTCGACTGCATTTATCATAACACCATCTGCATTGAGGGAGATGTCGGCCTTGTGTCGACGTTTCTCCACCGAGAGGACCACATGGACCTCGGTAGGCCTGTCGATATATTTTGCCAGTTTTGAGAATCTTTTCGACGCATAATCCTTCAAAGCATCCGAAGAGTCTATATTCTTAAAGGTAATGTCTAATTGCATAATGCCTCCTCTACTTGGTTTTCTGGTCTCAATAATGTTTTTTCCTTCTGTTCGAAGGGACTATACCGAGGATCTCCCGGTATTTCGCCACGGTTCTTCGTGCTATCGTAACCCCTTTAATCTTGAGTTTCTGAGCAATTGCCTGATCGCTTAAAGGGTGCTTCGGATCTTCGGCCTTGATAATATTTTCAATCTCATTCTTAACGCTCTGAGATGCGACAAAACTGCCGTCGCTCTTGGATATGCCGCTGTTAAAGAAATACTTGAGTTCAAAGGTTCCCAAAGGGGTGTGAACATATTTATTAGATGTAACTCGGCTTATAGTGGATTCATGCATGCCCACATCATCCGCAACATCTCTGAGCACAAGGGGTTTAAGGCGGGTTATGCCGTGTTCGAAAAATTCATTCTGAAATCTCACGATGCTCTCGGTAACCTTGCACAGGGTGTTCTGCCGCTGCTGAATGCTCTTCAAAAGCCACTGTGCTGATTTATGGCAATCGGAAAGATAATCCCTGGCTATCTTGCCCGTTCCGTCCGAACTCATCATATTCTGATATTCTTTGTTTATCTTCAATATAGGTAGGTCTTCCTCGTTGAGCACAACAACAAACTGGCCTTCCATGTTTACCACATAAATATCCGGTACAATATATCGGGGAGGTTCATCGGTATAGTCTCTGGCAGGCCGTGGTTCCATATTGACAATGATACTGGCTGCCTGAGAAACCTCATCGACGGTTACGTCGAGTTCACGCGCAATCTTGTCATAGTTCTTTGTCTGAAGATCTTCCAGATGGCTGTCAATGATTTTCCATATCAGGGTATCTTCAAGATCCAGGACCTTTGCCTGTATGTGCAGGCAATCCTTGAGATCCTTAGCGGCAATTCCTATGGGGTCAAACCGTTGAATCTTGCAAAGCGTACTCTCAACCAATGTGCCGTGATGAGAGGTGGCCTCGCAAATGCTGTCGATATCCATGCTGAGGTAACCGTTATGGTCAAGATTGCTGATGATAAAGATCCCGATCTCCCTCTCCTGATCATTGAAGTCGTTCATCCTTATCTGCCAGAGAAGATGTTCGACAAGACCTTCGGCCCGTGTTGCTGTTGACTCGATGGAAGGCCTTTCATCGTCTTCATAATACGGCACATTGTCCTGGCCGTATGTCTCAAGATAGGCATCCCATTTCCATTTGAAGGTCTCATCGGTCTTCGGTTCACTGTCGCGGAAAGTGGTGCTGTCTGCATCAAGCAGCGGGTTCGACTGAAGTTCCTCTGTGATATATTCTTTAAGTTCCAGCCTTGAGAGCTGAAGGAGTTTTATGGCCTGCTGGAGTTGAGGTGTCATGATGAGCTGTTGAGACAGCTTCAGATGTTGTTTAAGCTCCAATGCCATTGCCTGCTCCTCTTAGTTTAAAACAAAGTCCTTTCCAACATAGATACTTTTCACCTGATCATTGGCAATTACCACTTCAGGCGTTCCTTCCTCTATTACAAGACCCTGATGAATAATGTATGCCCGGTCACATATCTTCAGGGTTTCTTTTACATTATGATCCGTTATAATGACACCAATCCCTTTTTTTTTCAAGTTCACGATCATGTCCTGAATATCTTTTACCGTTATCGGGTCTATGCCTGCGAAGGGTTCATCCAGAAGCAGGTATGAAGGATTCAATGCCATTGCCCGTGCAATCTCCACCCTTCTGCGCTCTCCGCCTGACAAGGATACGCCTTTACTCTTCCTGACATGTTCCAGCCCGAAACCGGCTATGATATCATTCAGTTCCTGCTTCAAATACTGTCCCTTGAGCCCTTTTGCCTCCAATGGAACGGAAATGTTTTTTTCCACACTCAGCCCGCGGAATACCGAGGGTTCCTGGGGGAGGTAGCTGATGCCTCCCATTGCCCTGCCGGCAAGATCGAGCGAGGTAATGTCTTCCTGTCCCAGAAACACCTTGCCTTTGTCAGGGCGGATAAGCCCCACAATCATATAGAATGTAGTGGTTTTTCCCGCTCCGTTCGGACCTAGAAGCCCTATGATCTCGCCCTGGGAACAAGCCAGATCCAATCCCCTTATAATATGGGATTTCCCGAAGCTTTTTTCGAGTCCCACCGCTGTGAGTCTTACTTCTCCCATTGCAGTATTCCTGACTCCTCCTGGGTGTTTACCCGTATCTTCACCCTACCACCGCTTCCTTCGACAACCTGGGTCTCGGATGCCATATCAACGATAACCTTCTGTCCCGATAAAGTCTCTTCACCTTTGGTAATAATCACGTCGCCTGTAAGCTCCATAATCTCCCTGTCAAGACTGTACACCGCCTGGGAGCACGTAGCCTCCTTGTCCTGCCATAGCACGAAGACCTCGCGCTCAGCAATTAAAGAGGTAACCTTCTGTGTCTTATTGTCATAAAAGAGGGTGAGCATCTGACTGTTTACGATGATATCTCCCTTTGCAGCCTTAACACTGCCTTGAAATACCGCCTTTCCTTGCGATGTATCTATATCAAGCCTGTCAGCCTCTATCTCAACCATATCGGATTTCACGGGTGTGTCCTTTAGCTCCTGCGTGTACGCAAGGCAAGGGCCAAGGAGGCTAATTATAAAGAATATCTTCAGAAATCTGTGCATGCACCCCACCTGAAAAATGTATAACGGTAAAGTTGTTCTGAAAATCAGCCCTGTCTGCCCTGATAGTTCCCTCTATCCCCTTAACAACAACAGGATTGCCGGTATATGCCTTTTGAGATTTTCTGTCCCAGACAAGGCCATCGAGATCTGCCCTTCTGCCATCATGCATCTCGATGATAGCGGGACCGGTAATGCTCAGCAGAGAGCTGTCCATGTTGTATGCCGCCTCAATACCTGCTATACGCAGGCCGTCTGACTGGGACAGATTGAATGTATCGAGAAGGATGAGATTGTCCGGTTGTTCGGTAATGCTCAATGCTTCAATGATCGTTGCCTTATCAGAGCCGATCTTTATTTCATGCATGACAATCTTGTGTGCTGACCGCAGAATCGGCAGGCTTTGCAGCGGCTCTGTCGCATCATCTTTTTCAATGACTATCATACCGATGACGAGGATTATAACAAAAGCCGTAAGCCACTTAAACCACATATCGTTCCATCACCGCATCAAACAGATTCATGCGTTTCAAGATGATCTCTACGGCCTCTCTTACTGCGCCATGGCCTCCCGGAAGAACAGTCACGATATCTGCCTTGCGTCTGACCATCTCCACTGCATCCGCAGGGGCGATGCTTACCGCGCATAATTTCATTGCAGGAAGGTCTACCACGTCGTCTCCCATATATGCCATCTCTGCGGGATCGATCCCGAGATTTTTCGAGAGCTCCCTGAGTGAGGCCGTCTTGTCTTTTGATCCCTGAATGACATGCTCTATCCCCAGATCCTTGACGCGGTATTCCAGAGCCTTTGAGTATCTGCCCGTTATTATCGCCACCTGAATGCCTGCGCGCATGATAAGTTTCAACCCGTGGCCGTCTTTGCTGTTGAATGCCTTCATCTCTTTTCCGTCATCGCTGAAGAAGATCCTCGAATCGGTAAGAACCCCATCCACATCGAGAACCAGGCACTTCAGTCTGTTCATGCAACCACCTCATGGATTTCGAGCAACTGCCTCAGAAGCGGCTCCAACTCGTGCAGAGACAGGGAGTTTGCTCCGTCGCTCAATGCCTGCTGGGGGTGATCATGCACCTCTAAGAAAACGGCATCTATCCCGAACGCCACACCTGCGCGGGCCAGGGGTGCGATAAATTCCCTGTTTCCGCCGGAAGAATCACCCTTACCGCCGGGCAACTGAAGAGAATGTGTCACATCAAAGACTACCGGCTTGTTAAAAGACCGGAGAAGCCCCAGGCTGCGCAAATCACACACCAGATTGTTGTATCCGAAAGATGCCCCCCGCTCGGTAATCAGCACCTTTTTATTCCCGGTACTTTCGATCTTTTTAACTGCATTTGCCATATCCCATGGGGCCATGAACTGGCCTTTCTTCACATTGACCACGATGCCTGTTTCTCCTGAGGCAACGAGAATGTCGGTCTGCCTGCACAAAAAGGCGGGTATCTGAATAATGTCTACGACCTGCGCTGCTGTCTCTGCCTGATCCGGCTCATGAATATCGGTTGTGAGAGCAACCTTGAAGGACTGTTTTATTCCTGAGAGGATATCGAGCCCTTTTACGATCCCGGGGCCCCTGTATGATTCGATAGACGATCGGTTGGCCTTGTCAAAAGAGGCCTTGAATATGAACGGCATGTTCACGATGGCGGCTATCTCGGCCAGTCTTTCGGCCATAAACCTGGCATGTTTTTCAGATTCTATTACACACGGGCCTGCTATCAGAACAAGCTCCCCTGTTCCGATCGATATATCTCCAATAGTAACAGCATCCATCAATACCCACCTGTGTGCCTGTTGTGCGCGGCCCTTTATTCATCAGTATTATCAATCTACCCTTAGCCCATGCGGAATGTGAGTGTCAAGAAGGTTTGGCCTGCATGTTGTATGTGTTCGTCCCGATAAAATCATCACATGGAAAAGGCAATGCCAGGCGTTTGTTTCATGGCGCTGTACATGCCGGTATATGATATTACGCACATTACCTTGAGAATCCTTTTGAAATCAGGGAGAATATGCGATATCCTTTATCCGGATATATCTATGGAAATAATTGTTCTCTCATTCTTAGTGGTTCTTTGCGTGATCTCCATTATGCTGATCCTTATAACGCACAGATCCCGCAATAACCTGGAACAGTCTGTCCGGGAAGAATTACGCAGTGCGCGGCAGGAAGCTGCAGGTGCCGGCCGCGAACTGCGGGAGGAAATAGCGCTTGCTCAAAAAACCTCGACAGAGACACTGGTAAAGACATTTTCTGAAATGGGAACATCTCAGAATCAGAATCTGGCCAATGTTGTCGAAGCCATGAAGGCTCTGACCGAAACCAACGAGTCCCGTATTGATAGGATGCGCAGCGCAATCGATCATCAGCTCAAGGTTCTGACCGAAGGCAATGAGAAAAAACTCGATCAGATGCGGCTGACTGTTGACGAAAAACTGCAGAGCACCCTTGAAAAACGGCTCGGAGAATCATTCAGGATGGTCAGCGAACACCTTGAGGCTGTTCAACGCGGCCTCGGAGAAATGCAGACCCTCGCAGCCGGAGTGGGCGACTTGAAACGTGTTCTCACAAATGTAAAGGCGCGGGGCACATGGGCAGAGATCCAGTTGGGGGCCCTCCTGGAACAGGTGCTCTCCCCCGACCAGTATGCAAGAAATGTTCAGGTAAAGCATGACTCACGTGAAACCGTGGAATATGCAGTATGTATGCCGGGAGCAGGGGAAATGCCCGAATCCCGTTTATGGCTGCCCATTGACTCTAAATTCCCGCAGGAGGATTATCTGCGGTTAGTTGATGCCTCGGACAGGGCCGACACAGAGGCTTGCCAGAAGGCAATCGTCTCTCTATTGCGTTCCATCCATGCCTCGGCAAAAGAGATCAGTGAAAAGTATGTATCCCCGCCGGACACAACGGATTTTGCAATAATGTTCCTTCCTACAGAAGGGCTCTATGCAGAGGTCCTCCGTCAGCCAGGCCAGGTAGAGGAAATTCAGCGCAGATACAGGATCGTGCTTGCAGGACCTACAACACTGGCCGCCATTCTGAGCAGTATCCGCATGGGGTTCCAGACACTGGCCCTGGAAAAACGCTCCCATGAGGTCTGGTCGATTCTCGCAGCAGTCAAGACCGAGTTCTCAAGGTTCGGAGAGGTCCTTTCAAAGGTCAGGAAACAGCTCAATACCGCATCGAACACTATTGAACAAACCGAGATCAGAACCAGGGCAATGACCCGCAAACTCCGTGATGTAGAGCAGTTGCCGGAATCCGAGTCTACCACTGTACTGGGGTTGGGCAATAGCCCTGAGCATGATCTGCTCGAAGAGAAAGACGACAGTTGATACGATTATACGGTTGAAGGAATATGGGGTTGGTTTCTTTCATTGAGATTGATACAGAAAAGGAAGGTATGTGCTTTTTTTTTAAGCGCAGAACGAGAAGGTTTTGAAAATGGCTGTTTGCAGATGCATTTACTTGTCTGCCTCCAGCAGGCTCTGTACCTTGAAAAGGATGATATGTGCAGGTGAAGGCTTTACCAGATAGAGGTTAGCCCCGGCATCAAATGCGAGTTTTCTGTTGTCCTGGCTTCCTTCGGTTGTGAGCATTATGATGGGAAGGTCTACGTACTGCGGGTTCTGCCTGATATTGTTGATCAGTTCTATACCGTCCATATTGGGCATATTCAGATCAGATATGATGAGCTTGATGTCCGGGTTGATCGCCAGTTTTTCCAGTGCGTCGAATCCGTCGCATGCCTCTATACACCTGTAATTTCTCGGTTTCAAGGTGTGTATCAGGAGTTTTCTTACCGTTGTAGAGTCATCAACTATGAGTATCTTATCCATATACTCCTCCGCCTATTCCTTTTTATAGCCCAGAGCACCGGGAAAATGGACCAGCTTGAATGCCCGTGATATATTGTGAAGCGACTCTGAATGGCCTATAAAAAGGTATCCCCCGGGATTTAGATTGTCGTAGAGCTGAGAGACAAACCGTTTTTTTGCAGTGTCATCAAAATAAATGAGTACGTTCCTGCAAAAGATGGCATCAAAACCTCGCATCAGCCGAACACGCTTACTGTCGTTAAAATTGAGGTACTGCAGTTCAACGAGCATGCGTATCTCATCGTTTATCTTGTATTGTGACCCGTCAGGGACAAAATATTTCTTTTTAATCTCAGGGGGGACAGATCTAAGAGTGTATTCGTTATACGTTGCCGACCTGGCCGATCTGAGCGCTTTCTCGCTGATATCGCTTGCAAAAATCTTCACATCCCACTCGCTCAATCTTTCCTGGAGGAGTTCCTTCACAATAATCGCCATGGTATAGGGCTCGTCACCGGTAGAACAGCCGGCAGACCACAGTCTCAGGGTTTTTTCCCCTATATTTTCTCTGTTGTTCATAAGCTCCGGCAGGGCCTTTTCCTGGAAGGCCTGAATCTGGGGAGGGCTTCTGAAAAAGCTCGTTTCATTGGTGGTGACCGAATCAAAGAGCGATCGCATTTCCTTGGATGCCTGCGGATCGTATTTGAGCATGTAGTAGTATTTATCGTAGTCTGTGAGATTGTTGGCCCTGAGTCTGAGCATGAGCCTGTTTTCAAGCTGGGCCTTTTTCGTATCCGAGAAATAGATCCCGGAGTGTTCGTATATGAAGTCCCTCAACAACCGGAAGTTGTCATCGGTCATCTGCGCTGTTCCTGCGGAGGTTCTCAATTCACTCATGAACGAATCCCTCTGCGCCTGGTTCAGAGAATGTAGATATATAGTTGTTCACCTCTTTACCTATGTCTTCGATCTCAAAGGTAAACCGCTCGATATCGATCATATGCACAGGATATCCCATCTGTTTCAACATATGCCATGCCGGCTGATCTGTCAGTACGAATGAAAGACGATCTCCACCGCAGGAGAATTCCTTGGCCTTTGCCAGCAGATCCGAAATTGAGATCAAGGCGGTTATATCCTTGTATTGCGCCTCGCCCGGCTGATGATGGTAAAGGGTTATATCAGCTATGTAGCCGGGAAGGTCCCATTTCTGGGCCAGGAAATGCCCGATTTCCATATGTGTCGTACCGAGCACCTCGAGTTCAGCCTCATACATGGGACAGTCCACGTCGATGGAAAAGGCATGCGCTTCCATGTATTCCTTATGAAAATATTCATCCAGGATTATCTTCCCGATATCATGCAGCAGCCCGCCGACGAATTCTCTGCCCATTGATCTCATTCCCAGCTTCTTATCAATATGTCTTGCTATAAGTCCGGTTGCAATGCAGTGATCCCAGAAGGCCTTTCGAAGAGTTTCTCCCTCGCTGCCCTTTGGAGGAAGAATCGAGAGAACGGAAACCGATGTTGTTATATTAATTATCTCATTAAGGCCCATCATGAGAATGGCCCGATGAAGGGTGTCCACCTCTGTGGCCCCTCGTCTGTAAAAGGCGGAGTTCGCCACCCGCAGCACTTTTGTGGCCAATGGAGGATCCTTGTAGATGCATTCCGAAACCTTGTTGATGGAAACCTCCGCAGAGCGGGACAGACCTATGACCTCCATGGCTACCGATGGCAGGGTTGGAAGGTCGTCGATGTTTTTGATGGTATCAAAAACAGAAATGTCCATGCTAGAAGGCTACCCCCTGCAGCCGGTCAACCGCTTCTGCAACCGCACGGGCTACATCCAGGTTGTCGTCATCCATATAGATCTCCAACTCGGCTGCCAATGTTTCATCCTCCCACTGCCCCAAGGCTTTCACTGCCGATATGCGCAGGAAGTCCTGGGCGTCTTTCAAGATGGACAGGAGTTTATCTTTTGCTTCATCATCCCTGAAATTACCGAGAGCCTCAATAGCATGGTATGCCATCCAGATCTCATCGCTTAGGGTTGCCTCTTCCAGGAACGATCTGAAATCATCAATCCGTCTCTGTCCGATAATATCTATTGCAAGATAACGGATATCATCGAGTTCATCATTGAGAAGTGTCGTCAGCAGGTCTGTTTCAATAGGAAGCATGGCATTGAAGATGATCTTCACCGATGCCATGCGCGCCTGACCATCCTGGTCTCTGGACATGTAGTTGACTGCCTCGCCAAGGTATTCACTGTGTATGCCTTCGAGACCGGTCAGAGCCATAATCCGCATCTGCGGGTCTTTATCCTTGAGCAGGCCTTTGAAGGTCTGCTCCGCAAATTCACCGCCGATAGAGGCGATGGCCTCCAGCGCAATCGCCCTGACATCTGGATAAGGGTGAACCAGAAAATGTACGAGATCCTTAATATCCTCGGATTTGCCGATTCTTCCAAGCGCCCTGAGTGATGATGTTATGACATGTCCGTCCTGGTCATGGATGAGCTGTAACAGGGGTTCTCTGCTTGATGGACCTCCAATATCTGCTATGGCATCACACAGCGCCCTTTTTACGTATCCCTGTGTTCCAAAAATCAGTTTTGCAATCTCCCGGCCTTCTTTTTCGGTGCCTATTTCAGCGAGGATTTCCGCCCCCAGGATTTTACTCTTTTCGTCCTTTTCGAGCAGTTCGAGCATCAATTCAGTGTCGCCCAATCTTATCAATGCGGACTTGATGCAATCCCACTTCTCTGTCTCTATATCAGGTTCCACTTTCCTTGCCAGCTCAATGATATGTCCGGCACTCTTTCTGTCTCCGATATGTGCGAGTGCATCGAGGATATACTGCTGAAAATCATCTTCAGCCTCACCAAGGTGGGGCTCGAGGATATCTTTTATCATTTGCCGGTCATTTGTATCCAGCGATAAAATATCATCCACGGACAAGATCTTCAGCAGCGTCTGGACGATTGAAACCTCTACATATTCGCTTGAAGCTGCAAGCATCCTTATGAGAGGCTGAACGGTCTTTTTAGAACCTATCCTGCCAAGCGCCTCAAGGATGGCACACATGGTAATCTCGTCATTTGACCATCTATCGAGCTCGTTAAGGAGAAAATCAACAGTCTCTTCATGCGATATCTGCGCGAGAGATTCGATTACTGAAAATCGAATCCATTCCTCATCATTTATAAGTTTCCTGAGATGATCAAAGGCCTTGGGATCACCGAGTTCACCCAGAGATATGACAGATGCATTGCGAACATTGGGGTTCGAGTCATAAAGTCCCTCTATAATGGCATCCAGGCTTTCGATGTTCCCGATGGACCCAAGGATATCGAGAACAAACAACCGGATATTGTCATTGGGGTCATGGGTTAGATTGTGAAGGATATCGATCCCGTCATCCCCGATCTTTCGAAGGATATCGATCGCCATATTGCGTATTGAAGGGTCTTCGTGTGTCAACAAAGCGACCATCTTTTCAATGGCACGCCTTCCGCCGAGAATAATTATCGAGTTCTGAGCCGCATCCCTTACGCCGTTGTTGGCGTCTTTTAGCAGAACCGCCAATCTGTCGAATGCCTCATCCCCCCCGATATCGGCGAGCCTTGTTGCGGCTTCCCTCCTGAGAGAGGAGTCCTCTGAAGAAATCATGCTGTCAATATGTTTAAGATCCATATTCTGCCTTCACTATCGATAAGGTTGGTTTTCCCCTTCTCATAAAATACCTTACATTACGTTCTACCGGGTTTCATACTGAATAAAGGACACATCTCTTACCTTGAAATCTTCCAGGTCTTTTTTGAGTATGTCTGCAATCTCATTTTTGGAATAGATCTGCGCATTCATTGAGAGCCTTTCAAGTATGAGGCTGCGCACAGCGAATATGTCACTCTCAATATTTGCAGCCGACTCTGGAGTCACCTGGAGGCTGAGCTGCGCAAGAAGCACACCTGATTCCTTCTGATTCTGCGAGGTGAATAATATCATAAACGGATCAAGGACGATATCACCCTCCGGGGTGTACACATTCTGAGGGACTGTAGTCGTAACATACGCATAGGGATCATATTCGGGTGTCTGTTTGTATAGGCTGTAAAACCCTATGACGCCTAAAGCGGCAATCAGAAAAAGGATAGAGGCTGCAAGAATTGTTTTGAAATGGGTTTTCTTTGACAGCGGTATTCCATCAGACTGCTTATTCTGAACCGATATTTCATGCAGTTCTTTCTTGTTTTCGACATCGCCCAGCGAAATACCGGCTTTATCGAGTTCGGCCTTGTTAGTGTCGAAGGATATGCCATCTTTATCAAGCTCGGCCTTCTTACCTGGATTATTCGACACGGCAACTCCTATTTATTAAATATCTGGGTAATCTTCTGACCAAGCGTCTCTGC
>DSAD01000291.1 GCA_011372875.1 Deltaproteobacteria bacterium | reverse complement strand
CCGTAGGTCCGCTCGGCCCAGTTGAAGATGTCTGAAAAATGGAGGAAGGGCGGGTTCCATACGATGGTCCGGTACCTCTCGTTGACGGTTGCCGGGGTGTTTGTTTCGAGGTTCTTCCTGGCCAGCCTCACGATATTCTCGTAGTGCTGGACCGACTCTTCGTGATCCGGGGTGACATTGACATTCCAGAGATGGCTCAGCCACACGGCCTCCGAGGCCAGGGGCGCCGGGCGTACCCGGACCATGTCCCACAGTTCCAGCTCCAGCTCAAGGATGCGGTTGCGGTTTTTGCAGATCTTTCTGAAGCGCTCCCAGTCCATGCGGCCGGGCGTGTTTTCCTCCAGCCAGGCGATCATGGTTTTCACATCCTCGATGAAAAGGTTCTCGGCCCGTTCATTGTTAAAATGATACGGCACATCGAGACGGTAGGTGGGTATGCTGTAGGCGCGCTCGATGAATGTGTATGACGCCGCGCCTGCATCGCAGGGCAGGTTGGAGCTGACCATGGCCACACCCGTGGGCAGGTGGCCCTTGATGACCATGCCCACGGTGGTCTTGGGCAGGCTGCAGGCATCGGGGTTCATTCCCTCGTTTTCAGCCTCGTCTATGTATTTCAGGACCGATTCCGGATCAATGATGGGCATTATTATACCGATGGCCTCAAGGAGATACGCGTCCAGGCCCATGGCATGGATGATGTCTATGGGGACCAGGTCCTCGTTGATGACCAGGCGCTCGGGGTGGAAGAACATCTGTCTAAGCATGTCGACATTCCCGGTAACAACGCTGTTCAGTGCCATGCACACGGATTCGAGGTAGGCCCCTGTCCTTTCCCTGCCGTACCATCTCATGAGCCTGTTCACCTTGAGCAGGGTGAAAATCCATGGATTGTGAACCAGGACGCGGATGACACCTGCGGGTCCGAGCTTGAGGAGAACCTCGAGACTGAACTTCACCATATGAGAGTAGTTCAGAAACCAGTATTTCAGATATATCAGGGCGGTCCCGAGGTCCTTTGAACCGAGAAGGTATCGTATGAGGGAGTTCTCCCACAATCTCTTTCCTGTCCCCGGCAGTTTCATGAACAGGGGCTTCATCCCTGCAAGTAAATGTTTCATCACAGGCATTTCCTCCCTATGACAATCACTGAAAGAATACCTCCCTGATTCATTCATGCCTACAGATGAACCATCCATCTTTTGCCCTGAATATGTGCAATGCCTTTTGCCATGCCCGGGAATGCGTAGCCGGGCATCTCGCTCATGAGGGCCTTCTTGGCAGACGGCAGCCCCTGTCAGGCCCTGACAAAAAGATGCCATCTTCCTATCCATCCTGGTGCTCCTCTGTGGTGGTTCATGCCGGCCGATCCTGTTGATTCAGGCGGCCGGCCCTCATGACATTTTCCATGAAGAACTCCACCTGGTTTATCATATTGTCCGACGACACGATGCGCGGATCCAGCAGGTCATAGTCCAGGATGAGCACCGGAATCTTTCTTTCGCGGCACATCTCCCGGAGCATGCCGTTGAGGGCCTCGGCGCTCTTGCATCCCACGTGGTTCGCCACCCACACCATGTCCAGGTCGAACTGCTTGACCGTGCGGAAGATGTCGTCCAGATAGTTCTCGGCAGGGCCTCTTGTGTGGCGGACCATGGGTCCCTGCATGATTGTCCTGCCCAGTCCATGGACAATGGTATCCGGCGAAGAGGTGTCTACGGGCTCATGACGGTGGAAGGTCATGCTGTCGTTTATGACCGTGACGCCATAGGTGCGTTCAGTATAATTGAAGATGTCGATGAAATGCGGGAATGGCGGGTTCCAGAGCACGGCACGGAATCTTTCATTTTCAGTGGCAGGAACCCCTGCCTCCTGATTCCTTCTCGCCATTTCCACAAGCCGTTCAAAGAGTTTTATGGATGTAGGATGACCGGGGAAGAGATTGACATGCCACATGTGGCTCAGGAAAACAGCCTCTGCGGCCAGGGGAGCCGGCCTTATCCGGATCATGTCCCACAGTTCCAGCTCCAGTTCCAGCATGCGGTTGCGTCCCTCGCAGATGTCTTTCAGGCGCTTCCAGTCCATGCGGCCGGGAGTATGCTTTTCAAGGAACGCGATCATGTCTAACAGGTCTTCGGCAATGAGTTTCTCTGCCCTTTCATTGTAGAAATTATAGGGTGCATCTATGCGGTAGACGGGAATGCCGTATACCTTCTCCATGAGGGAGTAGGATGCCATCCCGGCATCGCAGGGCATATTGGAACTCAGCATGGCAAGACCTTTGGGCATATGACCCTTGAGCACCATGCCCATGGTCGCCTTGGGCAGGCTGCATGAGTCGGGATTGACCCCGGCGTTTTCCGCCTCGTCAATGTATTTCAGGTCGCTTTCTCCCGACAGAAAAGGCAGGAGCAGTGCCATGGATTCCAGGATCCATACCTTCAGCCCCATGGCGCGGGCGATATCGGGCGGTACCATCTCCTCGCTTATGATCAGACGGTCCTGATGATAAAAAAGGTCTTCCAGGTTCTCAGCCAGGGTGGTGGATACAGTGTAGATGGTCATGCAGATGGATTCAAGATACAATCCCTTCCGGCCTCGGCAAAGCCGCCGCATGAGGCGGGTAACTCTCAGAAGGTGCAGCATCCAGGGATAGCGCGCAAGTTCGCGGACAAATCCCGGTCCCCGTTTCACGACAAGCTTCGCGATGCACGCCCAGATGAGCAGCCAGTATTTTGCATAGACCAGGAAATCTTTATTCGACAATGAGGTCATGTCATGCACGATCTCCCGGGTGCTTCGCAAGGCATATCCGGCGGCATACGGTATCTTGTTGAAGAACGAACGCGCTCTATGAGCAATGTCTCCCAATATCATCGTGTCTTACCTTCCCATGCTCTCTATGAATGCCTGGACCCTGGTGCGGAGCTGGCCCTCTCCGGTCGTCCGGTATTCGCGCTCCAGTTTCAGCACAGGTATCCCGACTTTACGCAGTGCACTTACCAGCGGCATGGAATCCACCCCCCAGAGATCGCAGAACTTGATGATCTCGATGACAACTCCGTCCACCCGGTATTCCTTGACCGTATCAAGGATGTTGTTAAGACGGCGGTCGAAATCCTCCATCATGCGCGGGCAGAGCGTCTTCTCAAAGGTATGCTCGGCCAGGGCCCTGATGGGATCGCCATTGACATGAACGGGTATCAGCCCGGGGATCGATCCGGTACAGAACCGGTCAGCCACAACAAGCCCGCCCTGGGACTCGATGATGCGGATGAACTCAGGATCGTGAAGATGGCCTCCCACCACCATGAGACGGGCTCGATATTTCCGGGTGCTTTCCCGGTTCTCGATCTCCCGGTAGAATGCCTCAATATGGGGGAGGATCAAATCCTTGGGTGATGCAAGGGATGCCATGACCACACGATGAAACTCGCTGCCCGTGATGGGAGGATTCGGCGTCTTCCTGAGGTCTCCGATCCTGTTCATGATAACGCAGAAACGGTTCCACTCATCGATGGCCTTCATGAGGGAGGCCTTTCCCATATCCACGCTGAAATGTGATGAGAGCTTGTCTGCGAGCATATGGAGCTCCTCTTCATGCCATTTCAGGGTGGATTCGTTCACCTTGCGGGGTGCATCGATGACATGGATGAAGTCGGGCCTCTTTAGATATTCGAGGTTGTCTATGAAGCGCTGCATATGTGCGCAGGAGGGAACCGTGACCCATCCTCGGATGAGGTCGTACCGGTCGTCCATGGCAAACTCGAGTATGCTGCGGGTGTACGAGCAGACCAGGCTGGAAAGATAATTGTCAGCCAGTTCGGTTCCTGCCACCCCGGGCGCATGGAGACGCACCGGGAAGAGCCTGTCTGCCATGAGCAGTGCCTCGGGCACGAACGAACAGGAATACCCGATGGGTATTCGCCCATCTTGAGATGCCTGCTCCACCAGACGGTTCTGGGGGGTTTCCAGAAGATCTTCAAACACCTTAATGACCCTTGGTTCCTCTGTACTCAATGTGCCATCCTCCTTGCCAATATCATTTATGCAACGAGATTCATTTTCTTGAGGATATCCGAAATAATACCCAGGTTCGGCGAACTCTCGGGCATCGCTGTCAGGGACTCGCCCCTGAAATCGAGATCCCTGATGGTATCGTCATCTGTGAGCCACCCGTAGATCTCAAGGTCTGTCCTGCCTCTGATATCCCGGACTTCCGCTTCGCTCCTTACCCTGTTTAGGACAAGGCCCATGCTCTTGAAGTCCACGGCCTTCTTGTCGGATGCTACCAGCGCTATGGTGTTGGCCACGCCGAGGCCCTTTGCCGAGGTGTCCGAGACAAGGACAAGGTGATCAACAGTCTTCATGACGCGCCTGTTGATCTGCTCGATACCGGCCTCTCCATCTATGACCACGATATCAAACCTGTGGGCCAGGTCGCCTATGATCTCCTTGAGCAGGCTGTTCACCCTGCAGAAGCAGCCTTCGTCTTCAGGCCTTCCGATTGCCAGGAGTGCAAAACCGTCATGCTCTTCCAGTGCGTCGAACACCTCATAATCAAGCAGTTTCAGGGTATCCCGGTTTCCCGGTGAATCACCCTTCCGGATCTTTACAATCAGGTCTTTCCTGATATCATCCACGGTCTTGCGCACTTGTATTCCCAGGGACGTCGCAAGCCCCACTGCCGGATCAGCATCGATAGCAAGGATCTTGTTGCTGTTCGATTCCGAAAGCTTCTTTATCATGAGCGCGGAAATCGATGTCTTCCCGACCCCGCCTTTGCCGCACATCGCCACTATCTTCGTATCAGCCAATGCCTGCCTCCTGTGATTTTTTCATGAGCTTTTCCCTCATGCCCCTGAGACCGTCCGCTTCATTGCACACATCCTGATAATCGCAGGAGGCGCAGTCATAGTCGAACTCGTCTGCCATCTTGTTCATAGCCGCGATTATTCTCTCGGCAGGGGAGGTGATCTCCCTGAGCCTGATAACGTCGGACGGACTGGAGGTGAGGTAGATGACCTCCACTTTCTTCACAGAAGGCATTTCGTAAAAAAGGTTCATGAGCGCAGAGCCCAGAATCCGGACGGAAAAGCCCTGCCCGATAGCTTCAGCGCTGATTCTGCACCATTCCCTCATGTACTGGGAAACAGACCTCATCATGAATCCTTTCAGGTCGATGCTGTACCTGAGAAAATCCATGTCCTTGTGCATGTCGTAGGCATTATCTTCAGTAAAACCCTCCACACCTGCCAGCACCACCTTGCCGAAAGGAAGACTCTGCCCCGGGCTTTCCGTGAAGTCAGGGCCTATGAGGGTAATCCTGCCGTCTTCGATGGAGGTGAGGTCATGGGTCCACAGGAGACAGGATACTGATTCCATCCGGGGATTACCCAGTTCCAGGCCCAGGTCTTCTTTCAGAACTATATTCCTGCCGCCGCCTCCGGGCCAGAGGAGTTCGTTATCTCCGTTCCAGAACCTTTTGCCAGATTTCTGTGCGACAAAGTCGCGCACATGAGAAATGGTGTCGGTAAACAGCTCCATGAAGCACATCATCCGTTTTCTGCGGCTGCCTGCCTGGCCATGAGAGCCGCCCCGACAGCACCGATGATCTGAGGGTCTGTGTCCATGCACACGAGCTTAACCCCGAGTGCTTCCTGAAGGGATTTGAACATGCCCTGGTTTTTTGCTACACCACCGGTCATGGTGATCTCGCTTTCGAGTTCTATGCTTCTGGCCAGCGATGCCACTCGATGTGAGAGGGCCTTGTGCAGGCCGCCCACGATATCCGAGAGATCCCTTCCCGCATTGATGAGCGAGATGATCTCTGTTTCGGCAAAGACCACACACTGGTTGGACAGCGAGACAGGATTCTTTGCCTGAGATGATACCTCACCCATGTCATTGAGTTCAATACCCATTGAGCCTGCCATGACCTCGAGGAACCTGCCTGTGCCGGATGCGCAGCGATCATTGTAGGCGTAGCGCAACACCCTGCCGGTCTCATCGATCCTGATGGCCTTGGCATCCTGGCCTCCGATGTCTATGACCATTCGGACCTGCGGCTTGAGCCACTGGGCTCCCTTACCATGGCAGGCGATCTCCGATTCAGCGGCCTGTGCAAAGGAAATCGAGTTCCTGCCGTAGCCGGTTCCCACGCAATATGAGATGTCTTCCATCGTCAGACAAGCCTTGTTCAGTGCACCTTCCATGACTGTTCTGGCCGACTCTGCGGGCTCGGGCCGTGCGAATATGACATGTGAGGCGATAATGTTCTCGTCTTTCATGATGACAGCCTTGGCGCTCAGAGATCCGACATCGCAACCTGCTACAAACATCATCTTCCTCCCATCCTTTCCCGGGCAAACACCGCAGCCCCCAGGGCGCCCATCATCTGGGGATCAACTCTCAGCCTTCGCATGGGAATACCCAGCTGTTTTTCCATTGCCTGAATCACCCCGGTGTTCTTTGCCACTCCGCCTGTCATGCATACGTCCTTCTCGATTCCCACCGAACGGGCCAGGATCGCGATTCGTGCTGCCATGGCCTCGTTGATGCCTGCTGCCAGATCTGCCTTGGACATGCCATCGTTGAGGTGCATGATAACCTCTGCCTGTGCCCATACCGTACAGGTGGCCGCAAGGTTGATGGGTTGTGTTGTCTGGCCGGATATTCTTCCCAGTTCCTCCAGTTCCAGGCCCAGGAGCTTTGCCATGACCTCGAGAAACCTGCCAGTGCCGGATGCGCACTTGTCATTGGTCATAAACTTGACGATCTCACCCTTTTCATCCAGTCGGATGGCCTTGCAGTCCTGGCCGCCGATATCGATGATCGTGCGCATGGACGGCTGAAGAAAATGTGCACCTTTTGCATGGCAGGAGATCTCGGATATGGTCTTCTTCACGAATCCGATCCGCTCCCTGCCATAGCCTGTGCCCACGCAGAAACCGATGTCATCCATAGTCAGATGTGCGGCTGCAAGTGCCTTTTCCATCACCTCGGCAGCTGATTTTTCTGGATTGAATGATGACCCGATCAGCGCATGTCCCAGCAACCGTGTGTTGTTGAGAATAACCGCCTTGGTAGTCAGTGATCCGACATCGCATCCTGCCGCAATCATGAAAGAATCCCCCTTACATGCATGAACTCGCTGATCTTGTCTTCACAGAATTCCCAGGATGCAACCCGGTCGTCGAACGCATCGGCAAATAACAGCAGAGTGGGCAGGCCGAAGCGTTCTGCGTCGCGCTGTATCAGCTTGTTCACGCCATAGCTGTTGCGGCAACCCATGCTGCCGATATAGACCGTCATGTCGGGCTTCATGATCCTGGACATGAAGAAGAGGTCGTCACGCCACATACCCGTGGCATCGTACGGGCCTCTGAGCTGTTTGACCATGGGCATGTGCGAGTTGATATCCGCCAGCGAATCGATCATGGTGTCCATGGTGGAGGTGTCGATTTCATAGGTCTGATCCTCCCTGCCTGCAGCATAATTGATGCCCTTGTTGAAAAAGGTGAATATGAGCGTAGGCAGGAGACTTATTTCCTGGGAATCGACCCATTGCCAGAACCGTGCATCCGTTGTGTAGTGGTCGATGTAGCACATCAGAAGCCTGGCGCGTTCCTTGCCCGAGGTTGTCCCGGCCCTTCCGGCTGCTGCATTCTCACGCATGACTTGAAGCATGGATTCAAGCAGGGCAGTGAAGGCTTTCCTGCCCGATGACTGGAGCTTGCCCGCGTACAGGAACAGGTTGAACATGGGCGGCATGGGGCAGGGCTTCAGCCTTGCAAGCTCGTATATCTCGTTGATGATCTCGTCCTGGCGCTTGTGCTCTTCGAGAACGGACCTGAGTCTGTCCTCGTCCAGGCGCGAGCCGGCATGCTCTTCTACGAATTCGATCAGGGCCTTGTAGTCTCTGCGGTGATAGTCAGTGATTCTCCTGCCCGTGAGCTTTGAGGGGAAAGTAAGCTGAAACAGAGGGATATCGAGATACTCGGACATGAACTGCATGGCATTGGCATTCGTATCGCAGATGCCGGGTGCCCCGCAGATGAGAAAATCAGGCTTTTGTGCAAGTCCTGCCAGGTATGCGCCCACTGATCCGCGCTGAGCCGAGCATGAAGTCTCGGTGAACCCGGCTTCGCAGCAGTAGTCCATGTATTCGGCTGTACCCTTTCTCATCAACATGGTTGCAAACACTGTCATGATTTCGGCCCACGCAGGAACCACGTTATCAAAGGCATAGAAAAGCGTCTTTGATGCCACGAAGGTGCCGAAGCAGAGCTTCTTGCCCTTGTCATGAACGGTCTTGATGTCGTCCAGATATTCCGCACCCATCTTCATGAAGAGCCTGCCCGGCTCGCCCTGCCTCAGGATGCCGTCGATTATGCCGCTGAAGTTAGGTATGAGGCGCAGCAGTGCGCGGTACTCCTTTTCCGTCCCGTCCTTGACCTTGCTTCCTGAGACGACGCTCGACCAGAGCATCCAGTCGAGGTTGTATTCACGAGTTTCCCTTTTCATAAGCCCCCCTCTCTCACACTGCCGACATGCTGATATGCGCCCCGGATTTTATGCGCTGTATATAGAGGCCCGCCCGCTGTTTGAGGACATCCAGGTCGGTCTTGCGGGCGATGTGTTCCAGCGTCTGAAGAGATTCCCTGAAGAGGGTGAGAGCATCGATGGCCCTCTGCCTCTCTGCCACCATCCGGCCGTCATCCATTGCGATGTCGCATAATACTTCCATTGCAACTTCTATCTTGTTTACCTCACACATGATAAACCTCCTGATTCATAATCTGTCTCCCCTTGCGGGATGGATGGGGAGAGGGGGCTGATTTCCCTGCAGTCCGCCGTCACGAGATCCTCTCCATAAATGCATTGATGCGCATGCTGATTCTGCCGGTCTCTGAAAGAGGCCCATACTCACGCTCGAGTCGCATGCAGGGTATCCCGGCAGCATCGAGGTCCCGCTCGAAGATACCGTTTTCCGACCCATGGAGGTCGCAGAAACGAACGTTCTGGAGGATCACCCCATCAACCTTTGTCTTTCTGATCACGTCCATGACATATGCGAGCCTGGTCTTGTAGTATCCGAGCATGCGGGGGCAGATACTCTGTGTCAGATAATGGGAGGACAATGCATGGACCGGGTCTGATTTCTCATCGATCAGGGTGCTGTAAGTGCGCGATCCATAGCACACGGTATCAGCCACAACAATTGCACCGGCCTCCTCGATCACGTGGATGAAGTCAATATCGTCGCTTGCGCTACCCATGAGCAGGATCCTTTTTTTTCCATTGGATACGGATGGCGCTTTCTCCATCTTTTCGATGATCTCCTTGAGCATGTCGATGAAATGCTCCTGGGGAATTGCATGGGCCGCTATGAGAACCGCCTTGGCGTCTTCGCCGGTAATGGGGACATCCTGGCGGGACCGGAGTTCATCAAATCTCTGGAGGCACTTTCTTCCTTCATTGTAAAGCTTGATAGACTTCTTCAGGCTGCTCTTGGAAATCTTTACATTAAAATGGTTTTGCAGGGATTCTATCATGGAGTTGAGCTCTTCTTCATAGAACTCGATACTGTAATCCACGGACTTGTGGGGGACCGGAAAGTATTCGTAGTAATCCGGCAAAGTGCCCGGATAATCTTCGCTTGCCTTTCTCCAGGTCTCCTCGAGCCTGCGCATGGAGTCGCAGCCGTTGGTGATGATTGCGCCGTCGAGGAACTTGTACGAGCCCTGGCCTGCCAGCTGCAGGATGCATTTGGGCACGCTGCAGTTCACTGCCCCGTAGTAGGAATCCCCTATGGACATCGAAGTGGTGCCGATGCCCCGCAGTCTGAAAGGCAGAAGCCCTGCGGCATGTATAATCTCTTCGGGTATGAAGGTGCACGAGTATCCCACGACCTTGCCCCCATCCCTTTTCCACTCCTTGACAGAGGTGTTTTGCAGGCAATGTGCCGCTTCTTTCATCTTGTTTATCATTGCTCACCCCCTGCGGAAGAAGATACACAGATTCCGGTACCCTCCTGCTGAGTCATAAGATCATTGAGCCCTTTGATCAGCTCGGGCATAATAATCGGGGCAAGAGGTCTGAACGCCTCCACCAGATCCGGTATAAGCCATTTCGAGATCCTGCCGACCTGCTCTGAATCGATCGAGTCTACTATCCCTCCAACCAGATTGCTCACTATATCGGGCTTGACGTTATGGACCCGGTCAAGGACCCCGCATACCGTATTGAGGAGTCCGGCAACCTCGTATGTGTCGAGATCCGAGATGCTCTCTGATACGGCGGCATTGAATCCTGCCTTGTCGATGTCATTGAGAACCTTCAGCTTGCGGGCTTTTGCCCTTGCCTGAGAGCTCTTTACCCCGCCCAGAGATGACAGCACGGACAGGACGAGGAGGGGATTGGCATCGAGTGCTTCGGATGAGGCGTTGGCAATGGCTTCTTCGTCCTCTGCCAGGCAGATCCGCACCTTCCTCACCAGCTCAGGGTCCATGGTGGGGAAGTAATCCTTGAGGAACCCGGTGAGATAGGTCTGGAACAGAGGTTTACCGCCTCTGCCGAGCAGAAGGCTCCCTGTGTGGACTCTTCTGATGAGCTCTAATACGGCATTGACGAGCTTAGCGGCATTCGCACCGTTGATGTCCCTGAGCACGGAAAGGATGAGGTCTGCAAGGAGATCGGGCCCGAATGATTCCTCAATTGGGCGTATTATCTCTCGTGAAGCCTTTATCGATGTATTCGTAAGAGCAATAACCATGACAGCCAGTGCGCCCACCTTTGCAGGATACTTCCAGAACTGCTCGTTGAAGGTCTTGATGGCCTCGATCACATGTGGGTCGGCACCTTCCACCATCTCCATGATCTCTCCGAAATCCATATTCTGAAGGAACGCATCGATTGATTCGCTCTTGATTCCTGAAGATGAAGACGGGTGTGAGGAACGCCCTGCATTGATCTTGCGGGCCAGTGCAGTCAGAAATGTACCGACGTCGGCCGCCATGCCGACATCCTGTTCCTTGGGACCCGGCCTGGCGATTCTGGATGCAACCCACAGGGCAGGGGATGCAATCTTTTTTCTGAACCTGCTTCCTTTGGCCCAGTTACTTATGACTTCCTTGACTATCTCTAAGATCAGGGCTTTTGAGCCCGAGGATCGCATGTTTCTCCCTATTATACGGGCCAGGGCCTGGTTGCATGCCGCTTGATAATCAGTGCTATTCATTCGGGAACCTCCGCGTTGTTTTTCTGCATCTCTTCAAGGGCCTTTCTTCCGGCTTGTGTCATGTGTGATTCGAACATGAGATGACTCATGGTCGTCAGTGTCTCTATCGCTTCCTCGCGGGTAAATTTCTCTTCCATGAGGAAGCTGTGACCGAGGTGCATGGTCATGCCCACCACGGCATAGGCCATGGTGATGGGATGAACACCTTCGATAACCCCCATGTCCAGCCAGTTCTGAATGTCCTCGGCCAGGTCCTGCGCGAGATTGCTGTAGTGCTCCCAGATGGTGCTGTCCATCTCCTCGTCTACGCCGAAGCTTCCCCGCAGCACCATGAGGAACTGCTGGCGGTGAGATGTTACATAGTCGAAGTAAGCGCCATAACTCTGGTTTAGCTTGTCCACCCTATCACCGTGATCCCAGATGTTCACCGGCTCTCTGAGTTTTCTGATGCGGAAGCGAAGTTCTTCAAGGTTGCGGCTGGTGATCTGCCCGAAGAGGTCACGCTTGTCCTTGAAATAGTTATAGAACGTACCTGCCGACATGCCTACGGACTTGACAATGTCCATGACCTGGGTGTTGTGGTATCCATGCATGCTGAACAGTTCTTCTGCGGCCTCCATGATTGTATCCCGGATAAGCTGTTTCTTCTTTCCAGTGAGTACGTTTATGGTCTTATCCGCGGTCTTCATATGCCGAGCCTCTTCCGCACTCTTCCCAGCACGAGTTTCCATGTCCAGGAAACGAGGTGCCATTTCTGGTCCAGGAGTGCGTTGGTCATGGTTGCAGCTGCTTTTCCCAGCTCTTGACCATCGATCTTATTAAATGTCTTTGATACGAATATGTTAAAGGCCTGCGGGTCATCCAGGGTGATGCTGTTTACGAATCGCGAGAAGGTATTGATGACGCCTGCTTTTATCTTCGGCGCCTCAATGAGGAAGGTCTGCACGATAAGAGACTTAAGCTCCGGCGAGGCCTTAAGCATCTCAGATGCAAGATCGGCCCAGGCCATGCCACACTCCCGAACAGCCGCCTTGTCGATATCGTCTGCAAGACTTGCCATGAATGACTTCAGGAGTTCGGGCGGGTAATTCTCCTTAAGCTGAATTGCCAACTCTGTGAGTGCGCCTGTGATGTTGTTGATGACAATGGGAAGGCTGCTTGAAATCGCGAAGAAGACTTCAGGATCTTCGCCCATGAGGGTCTTGACCGATTTCCTGCCAGAGTCTGGATGCATGGCGTTTATATTGATCCTGATGAAGTCTTTGAACACAGTGGAGCGGATGAGTGCCTTCAGGATGCTTGCTTGAGCCTTTGTGGATGTCCCTGTTTGAGTCATATGCGCTCCTTTCCCTTGGAAGACTGCTCTTCAATGGCTTGCGAAAAGGCATTGAAGGCGGGGGCAAGGTCATTGCCAAGGCCTCTTATCTCTTTGATCAAGCAGATCAGGGTTTCCCTGTCCACGTCTTCAAGCAGGGATTCCGTCATGCTGGACAGCAGCGGTGCAGGGTATTTCCCCCGGACCTGTATGACAATCTCCATAGCCATCTTGATGAGGCAGTTTGTGATTACCGGCAAGGTGCTTATCACAGCCATGGGAATCTCGACATCCTTTCCCATGAGGGTTCGGACAAGCGCGGGAGCGGCCTCAGGGTCTATGTTTTTCAGGAACAGCCGCAGGCTGTCCTTGAATGTGGTGCTGGCAAGGAGTTCTTCAGCGATTCTCCTGTTTCTTTCGATCATTGTAATGTTTGATGTCTCGTCCATGGCATCACCTCAGAGGGTTTCGCAGTTGAAGAAATACCGGGCGGCCTCCATCTGGCAGAGCTGCTTGCCGCCCATCCATAGCTGAACGATCTTTATGTCACGCCAGTGCTTCTCGATGTCCCAGTCACGGTCAGCACCATACAGGCCGAGCACGTCCATGGATTTGCCGAAGCATTCCACTGCCTTATCCGAAACAAAATCTTTGATGTTTCTTATTCTGCCCACCAGATCTTCACTGATGAGCGGCTTGCCGTAAGGCTTGTTTCTCCTGTCTCCGATCATGGCAGCCTCGTAGCCGAGGATCCGGCAGATATCGATGTCTCCTGCGATGCGGCCGATAATGCTTGCTATGGCATCGTTTTCCTTGAGTGGCCGGTTGTTGTACGTTCGGGTGGAGACGAATTCATAGAGTCTCTCATAGAGATTCATCATTGCACCTGTCATGAAGGCACAACTCATGACCTGGCCGAATGAGATCAGCTGGTAAAAGGCCTCGGCATCTTTTCCCGGACCATGTGCGCGGTACCAGGAGGGTACACGGACATCCTCGAACCAGATGTCACCATTCTTATCCGCTGCCATACCGGCTTTTTCATAGGCCCCGCCCTGAGTTACCCCCGGCAGGTCTGCGGGTACGAAGATAAATGCAAAATCTTTCGGGTCGCTCGATCCGGGCTTTGTCGTGCATGGCACGCCGAAGAGCTTCGATACGCCTCCGGAATTGGTGGGCCAGAGTTTGTGGCCATTGATCACCCATTCGTCGCCGTCCAGGCGGGCTGTGGTACGGATGGTCTTGCCGCCGAGCAGGCCAAGGT
>DSAD01000130.1 GCA_011372875.1 Deltaproteobacteria bacterium | reverse complement strand
GTGCTGTCCAGTCTACCTGTGCATCCGAATCAGGATGAATTCCTTATACAACCGTTTTAAACACATTTCCTGACGCTATAAAAGAGTTTTCTTCATATGTGCAAACCGCTGTTTCATAGGAGGCTTTCCTGGTCATTCCTGACAAGATAATCCTTCATGTCCAGGTATCTGTCTTGCATCAGCACATGACAGGTTCCGTCTCCTCTGGTACGGCAGTACACGACAATCTCGGGAATGCACTCTCAACACCCTCAGCACAGCCTGCGTTTGTGATCGGAACCGAAATCTTTGCCTGGTTCATTCACATGCCAGGGGCACGCCTCAGCCACAACCAATTCATGCTGAGTCTGATCATGTCCCTGAGATTAACGAACCGCAGCAAGGTACCGATGATGGTTTTCAACTTGATGCGTTTCATGTTTTGTCCCCAGGGAAAGGGAATCGCTGAATCATTTCACAGTGGCTGATACTACCTTTCTGATCAAACTGATCGAGCAAACTGAAATATCCGGCAAATGATGTTGGCCGGCTTCCGGGTTTACTTCTTCAGCGCTGCGATCCTGTCCTCCAGGGGGGGGTGGCTCATAAACAGCAGCCTCATGCCATGGCCTGTCTTCCCGCTGACCCCGAATGCGGCTATCTGCTCGGGCAGGGGCTGCGGCTTGCCCTGACCGAGTCTTTCCAGTGCCGAAATCATCTTTGCACGTCCGGCCAGGGTTGCACCTCCTGCGTCGGCACGGTACTCACGCTGCCTGCTGAACCAGAACACAACAATGCTGGCAAGTATACCGAACACAATCTGGGCCACAATGGTAGTGATGAAAAAACCCAGGCCGTGCCCCCTCTCGTTTTTTAATATGACCCTGTCTACAAAATGCCCGACTATGCGCGAGAAGAAGATGACAAAAGTGTTTACCACACCCTGTATAAGGGTAAGCGTAACCATGTCGCCATTGGCAACATGGCTGATCTCGTGGCC
Organism: Deltaproteobacteria bacterium; assembly: GCA_011372875.1. GTDB lineage: Bacteria > Desulfobacterota > Desulfomonilia > UBA1062 > UBA1062 > DSAD01. Next base: position 12,970 of record DSAD01000130.1, on the reverse strand, counting down.
CAGCACGGCCTCGATCTCATCCTTGTTCATGACCCTGAGCAGACCTGTACTTACCGCAACCAGTGCCTTGTTTCTGCTCATGCCCGTGGCAAAGGCGTTGGGAGAGGGAGAATCAAATACAGCCACTTCCGGCATGCCGATCCCGGCGCCGGCAGCGAGCCTTTTCACTGTATCCACCAGCCATGCCTCTGTGGGGTTTCTCGGAGAGGAAATCACATTGGCGCCGGTGAGCCTTTTAGCCATCCATTTCGACATGGCAAGGGAAATGAACGACCCGCCAAACCCGAACACCGCTGCAAACACGAGCAGATTGTACAGATCAAGGCCAATGCCTTTTTCATCCAGGATGCGGTTGACTCCGAGAAGGCTCAACACAATGCTGAGAACCACAAGAACAGCTATATTGGTGACCAGGAACAGAAAGACCCTCTTCATATTGTGCTCTCCTTTTTGGGGTTAATCTACGCACAAGACCATACAAAAAATACACCACAGTGTAAAGCAGATCCGGATCTGCCCGTTTAAAGAAAAACCGATTCTTCCGAAGGCACGCACAATCCAGATTCAATGTAAACACCTACTTGTTCAGTTCTCTGTCTATGCACATTCTTCATCAAGTTTAATCCTTCAAGTTCCGACAAATCCATAATAATCATGTTAATGGATCTAAGTAGGGATCTCGATTATTGCAAAACAGGTCAAGAAGTCGGATCCCTTTCTGCCCGCAGCCACGGAATTGCTGGAGACAGGGATTGATTCACTTGGCCTGCCTCTTGATTCATATTACGGACTTCGCAACGATGAAGCCGGCCGTGCATTGAGCAAGTTTGCACGTGAAAACAAGTTGCCGTTATTTGGATTTATCAATCACCCGATCGCCGGCGGTGTCCTGTACATAGGCCCGGATTTCAAACATATCGGCGAGCTTTCGGGGCAGCAGGCAGTAATGATCCTCAAACAAGGCAAGAGGCCTGAAGAGCTTCCAGTGCTGAGACAAAAGGAACTGGATGTATATTATGATCCTGAAGCCCTGGAAAGACTCGGCATAGTATTCCCCGAATCACTCTCAAAGGTTGCAAAGCGCGCTGAGATTATAGACTGAAGCGTCTTTCTTTACATATGACAATATGGTGATGTCCGTGAAACATATTATCCGCGGCATTAGAAATATCTGGGAGTTTTTTCATCTCGAACATGCTGGTCGCCGGCATGACCATGTTCCGGTGGAGTTGCATGCATGGTCCTTTTCTCTGCAGCATAATTATTATATTCAGATAGTACACTTACCGATAAAAGACATATGAGACTTCTCTCGAGATTACAGAATCTGTCTTTACACTGGAAACTTAACCTTATGTGCCTGTTTATTGTTCTGCTGTTTTCTCTTGTGTTATATTTTATGATTCTGCCCTACCTGGAAAAAGAAAAAACACTTGAACGCCAGGGGAAGCTCAGGGCAGTGGTCCACTGTGCTGTCTCGCTCATGGATTATTACGAAAGATCCCTCAGAAGTGAGTCGTGGAAAACCGATCCTTCCATGCCCAGGACCATTGAAGAAGCAAAACATATGGTTACAAAGAATCTCAAAGAAATCAGGTATGACAAATCCGAGCACCTCTTTATCCTCGACGGCAACGGCACCATGCTCATGCATCCCGTGAAACCAGAGCTGGAGGGAATGATCATGCTCGATGTCACTGACCCCGGGGGGGTCAGAGTGTTCAAAGATATGGTGTTGCATTCCCAGCGCGACAATGAAGCCTTTGTGAGCTATATCTGGCAGTCCAAGTACAGCCCCGTGATTCTCGAACCACAGATCACTTATGCACGCTATTACTGGCCTTGGGACTGGGTAGTGTGCTCCAGCCTATACACTCAGGACATCACGGATGCCATGAGGGCAATCTCGATCAAGTCCATGCTCTATGCTCTCGCCACTGCGGTCATGGCCATGACCCTGATGTTTTTCTTTGTCTATGTGAGTTTTTCCCGGCCCCTCAAACAGCTCCTGGAAGGCATCCACGAAATCCATAAGGGAAACCTGGATCACCAGATAGAAGTATCGTCTCCGGATGAGATCGGGGTCATTTCCCGGGAGTTCAACTATATGGTTTCCGCACTTAAAAAGGGACGAGACAAGCTCGTTTTGTCTCAGAGCAAATACCGACAACTCACCGACCTCCTCCCGGATATTATTTATGAGGCCGACATCGATTTCCATGTCACCTATCTTAACAGGTCAGGACATGCCCTCACCGGATACAGTGAAGAAAACATCATGCAGGGATTATCACTCAGGTCGCTGATCGATGATGATGCTTTCGACAGCATGGTCGAGACAATTACTGCAGGAAGGGAGGAGAACTTTCTCCTGACTCACAAGGTGTTCAGAAAAAACAAGACCCATTTCATGGGTGAAAACAACGGTGCCGTGATTTTTGATGATCTGCACCCGATTGGCATACGCGGAAGCATCCGGGATGTGACCGATAAAATCCAGATGGAAGAACATCTGGTACAGGCCCAGAAGATGGAAACCATAGGAACCCTGGCCGGCGGGCTGGCTCATGACTTCAACAATGTCCTTGCAGGCATCACCAGCACCATCTCCCTTGTAATGTACGAGATGGACAAGGGTCGGGATATACAACGGGAATGGCTGAAGAAACACCTGGACATCATGGACATCTCTGGTCAGCGCGCAGCCGACATGGTCCAACAGCTTCTCACCCTTTCCCGCAAGCGCGAAACTCAGTTTGAGACTGTTCATCTCAATTCCGTAATCGAGGATGTCATAAATCTTTGCAAGAACACCTTTGACAAACGGATATCCATATGCACCCAAATTCCTGCACAGGATGCCATGGTCTATGGAGACCATACCCAGATAGAGCAGGTTCTCCTTAATATCTGCATCAACGCCGACCATGCGATGACATTCATGAGACAAAACAGGACAGTCCACGGGGGCGTTCTTGACATTGCCCTGGAAGACATCCTTGCCGACGAGCACTTCTGCTCAACGCATCCTGAATCCCGACAGAGGTGCTACTGGAAAATATCTGTCAGAGACACCGGGGTTGGCATCGAGAGCAACACGCTGGCAAAGATCTTCGCCCCATTTTTCACCACCAAGGAAAAAGGCAGGGGAACCGGCCTGGGCCTTTCCATGGTGTATCAGATCATAAGGCAGCATGAAGGATTCATCGATGTCTATTCCGAGGTCGGTATCGGCACCACCTTCAACTTGTTCTTTCCTGCCCACCATACGAACGATACCTCGGCAAACCAGAATATCCACCGGGACATTCCTCAAGGCAACGGATTGATCCTTGTGGTGGAAGACGAAGAGATCTTACGCCATATCGAGACGTTGATGCTGGAGAAATGCGGTTATGAAGTCATTACGGCTGAAAACGGGGAACAGGCGGTTGAGGTTTTCAAAAAACGCCACAACGAGATCAAGGCTGTCTTCATGGATCTTGCCATGCCCAAGATGTCCGGGGAGCAGGCCTTCCTGGAAATGATAAAGATCGTGCCCGATGTAAAGGTCCTGCTCACTTCCGGTTTCAGACAAGATGAGCGGGTGAACAAAGTCCTGACATACGGCACCTGCGGATTTATCCAGAAGCCGTTTACCCTGGAGACCGTGGCCTGTTCCATCGCCAGAATATTGAATGTTTCCAGCACAGAGAATCAGGGAGACCCGGCATGAAAAAAACATTTCCGTGTATTTTCCTCATCATGATCATCCTTGTCCTGGTGTTTTCCCTGGTATTCACCAGGGGAAAACCCGGATCACATATCTCAGGGACCGTGGAGAAATGGGCAGAAATCTTTGATCCTTGTGTATTGTCTTACGAAGAAAGGCTCCTGGAACTTCAGTGGTTCAATGCAGCGGCACAGAATCTACAAGGCATTACCGTAACCTCCATGGCTGAGAATATCGAGACACACTATTACGAAAGCAGGGTGCTGGCCCGGGCCTTTGAGGACATCACAGGGATCCGGGTAATCCAGACCATTGTCCCGGAAGGAGATCTTGTCCCGAAAATAACCGCACAGATAGACCAGGACATCGGGTATTTCGATATATATGTAAATGATGCGGATCTCATCGGGTATCATCTCCGGACCAAGGCTGTAGTGAATCTCACCGAGTATATGCAGGGCGAAGGGGCACCCTACACAAACCCCTACCTTGACCTGGATGATTTTCTCAACCTCGAATTCGGACAGGACTATGACGGCAACCTTCTCCAACTCCCGGATCAGCAGTTCGCAAATCTCTACTGGTTCAGGCATGACTGGTTTTCGCGCAGTGATATCAAGAAGCTCTTTCAGGAAAAGTACGGCTATGAACTCGGTGTGCCGGTAAACTGGGCCGCTTATGAGGATATCGCCCAATTCTTCACAGAAACAAGAATCGACGGGAAAAAGGTATATGGGCATTTCGATTACGGCAAGCCCTCCCCTTCTCTGGGTTGGCGCTTTACCGATGCATGGTTTTCCATTGCAGGGGTGGGAGACAAGGGACTGCCCAATGGCCTGCCCGTGGATGAATGGGGAATCCGGGTGAGAAACAGGATCCCGGTGGGTTCTTCGGTCACTCGAGGAGGCGCGGCCAATGGACCCGCAGCTGTCTATGCCCTGACCAAATACATCGAATGGATGAAGAACTATGCCCCCCCGGAAGCAATGCAATGGGAATGGCATGATGCAGGCCCTCTGTGCGCCCGCGGTGACATTGCCCAGCATATCTTCCAGTATATCACCTGGCTTTCCGACCCCCAGTTCCACACCCCGGGCAGCCCGGTATGCGACAAATTCGGCAAACCGCTCTGGCGCGTGGCACCCACACCCCACGGACGCTATTGGGACGAAGGGATGAAGGTGGGGTATCAGGATGCCGGAAGCTGGACCATCCCCATCAACACCACAGGAGATCAAAGGGCGGCAGCCTGGCTCTGGGCACAGTTCTGTGTCTCAAAGACCGTTGATCTGAAGAAATTCATTGTCGGAGGCACCCCGATTCGAAAATCCACCATCTTTTCCGATCATCTCACGAAGAACATCTCGGATTACGGTGGAATCATAGAGTTTTACCGCTCTTCCGACCAGATCAAATGGACCGGGAGCGGCAGGAATGTCCCTCACTATCCTCGCATGTCCGAAGTCTGGTGGAAGAATATCGCCCAGGCCATTACTGGAGACATAACCCCGCAGGAGGCCCTGGATATGGTGGCCCTGCAACAAGACGAGATAATGAGGTCACTCTCCATGGCCGTATATTCACCTGTTCTTGACCCTGAGATGACCCATGAAGACCACTTTTCCGATCATCCCACACTCTCTCCAAAATCACCCCGTGATAAGCCGGCGCCGGTGACCATGGACTATGAAGTACTGCTGAAGAAATGGAAGCAATCCATAAGCAACTCCGGGAGATAAGAACTTCGATTGTTTAGAGTACAATGTATACGAAACAGAAGTCATCATGGCTCATATCATTGTTCTTTGTATACTTCGTGTCCTTACATGGTGAACGTCTTTTCATCACGGCAAGTTGACCGAATCAGTCGTGCATGTCACATCCGGATGTCACATCCGGATTGATTAACAGATCAGGATATGTTATCTGAACCATATATTTCCAAGCATCTTTTCATACCGTGTTATGATGGAGGTTTCTCATGAAATACTGCGGAAAGGATTCGAAAGACGCCATAATCTCCCGGTTCTCCAATCATGTTTCCAGCGGAAAGGCGGATTTCCTCAAGAGCGTGGGCATCGATTTCGTTTTCGGCCGCAGGCAAGGGCCATACGTATGGGATGCCACAACTTCAAAACAGCTGATCAACTGCCACTGCAACGGGGGCGTCTTCAACCTCGGCCATGCACACCCCGGGATAATCAGCGTCCTCAGGGACAGCCTGGAAGAACTGGATATCGGCAATCATCATCTTATCAGCGAGCAGCGGGGCATCCTCGCTCAAAGGCTCAGCGAGCTCTTGCCCGGAGACATCTCCTACACGGTATTCGGCGTTGGCGGCGGCGAGGCGATCGACCTCGCAATAAAGCTCGCCCGCGGTTACACAGGCAGAACAAAAGTTATTTCCGCTTCCGGTGGATATCACGGCCACACCGGGTATGCCCTTGCAGCAGGTGACGAGCAGTACCGGAAACCGTTCGGCCCCAGACCCGAAGGGTTCGTTCAGATCCCGTTCAACGACGCGTATTGTCTTGAAAAGGCAATCGACGAAACCACTGCGGCGGTAATCTTCGAGACCATACCTGCCACATACGGCATGCCAATCCCTCACAGAGACTTCTACTCATTCGTCAGGGAACTCTGTTCGCATAACGGAGCCCAGATGATCATCGACGAGGTGCAGACAGGCCTCGGCCGGACGGGTAAACTCTGGGGCATTGAACACTTCGGTGTGGTCCCGGATATCATGGTCATCGGCAAGGGACTTTCCGGAGGAATCTACCCGATGAGCGCCACCTGTTTCAGACCGGAACTTGAAACCTTTTTCCATGACAACCCATTTATTCACATCTCGACTTTCGGCGGGGCCGAAGTGGGTTGCCCGGTCGCACTGAAGGTCATCGAGATATCATCAAGCCCGGATTTCCTCGAACATGTGCGCAAACTGGCGCAGATTTTTGCCGAGGGCTTTGCTGAGATCAAAGACCGGCACAAAGAAATCCTGGTGGGGTTCAGGCAGCTCGGACTGATGATGGGTCTTGAAATGGTCAACGAACAGTGCGGACCAGTGATGTCCAAGGCCTGCTTCGACAACGGCATCCTGAGCGTTTATGCCAACAACAACCCCAGAGTGAGCCAGCTGCTGCCTCCCCTGATTATCGACGAGGAAACGGCCCGCGAGATTATCGGTAAGATTGACAATTCGCTCGATGAAACAAAAAGGTTTCTCAACCTGTCGTGAGGACCGGGACATGATCAGCAGTCGTATCGACATCGAGCTCCTGGAAAGGTTTGAAAAGGGTCTGGACCCGCTGAACCCGCACAGGAGCGAGATCCCGGCTCACATCATCGGCTACGGAGAGATAAGCACCATTTTCGAGATCCTGGACCCTTCTCAGCAGGGACTCGCGTTCAAACGCCTCCCCATATTCCGTACTCGCGATGAAATGGACCAGTACGAAAGGCTGTTCCTTGAATATAACCGCCTGCTCGGTGAAGACATCGGCATCCGCGTCCCGTCTTACTGCCTTGCCCGGATCTACCCGCCGCAGGGGAACATGGTGATCTACAATGTCCAGGAAAGACTGCCTGCAGAGTCCATATGCAACAGCATCATCAGGAATCTTCCCCCCGGAGAACTGGCGACTCTCCTGCGTAGTGTGCTGATGGCAATGAAGAAGGTCTGGGCGTACAATGAGGCGAACACCGGCATAGAAGTCGGGCTGGACTCTCAGATATCGAACTGGGCGATCTCAGGAGGCCCTCACAGATCCTCTGTCTTTGACAAAGCCGCTGATCTCATCTATATCGACACGGGCACCCCCCTGATGAAAATAAACGGGGTGGAACAGTTGAACTCCGATCTCTTCCTCAGGAGCGCCCCGTCTTTTCTGGTCTGGCTCATCAAGAGATTTTTCCTCGATGATGTCCTGAACCGCTATTATGATTTTCACCTTGTTGTGGTGGACCTGATCGCCAATCTCTACAAGGAACAGAGAAAGGATGTCGTACCGCTGGCCATTGATACGGCAAACAGTTTCTTCGAGACCGAACTCGCAGAATTGTGCCTGAAACCCATAACCCTCAAGGAGGTAACGTCATATTACCGCGAAGATGCCTTTATCTGGAGGCTTTACCTGGCATTGAGGAAATTCGACCGGTTTCTTCACACCAGAATCTTTCATCAGCCCTACCCGTACATCCTCCCCGGAAAGATAACAAGATAGCCCTGATGGTTTCCAAGCCATGGCATCTTACCCTGGAGTCGGAAGTTCACCCTGCCCCGAGAGCTTGCTGCAGGGCACTTCATCTGCCCTTAACCTTATAACCGATTGTCTGGCCCTTAATCTCCCGATCCAGGATCTGTCTGCATGACCCGTCCCTGATCCGGCAATTAATCTCCCCGACTCACTTCCCTGCAGAAAAAATATCTCTAGGCATCCCACGCCTGTTCTTGGTATTATGGTAATATCATAATCTATCTGACTGAAATGGAGGAAAAAACAATGCGTATCTTTCAAAATGCAGATTTTATATCGTGCGAGGACAACAACCGTACTTTCAAGTACCTGGCTGAAGACAACGGCAGGATCGTCTTTACCGGCGATGAGCTGCCCGGGGCTTACACCAATGCTCAGGCAATCGATCTGGGAGGGCTGTGCGCTGTCCCTGCCTTTGCAGACACCCATATCCACTTCAGTTCTTTTGCATATTTCAATTCAGGTCTGGACTGCAGGCATGTCAATGATTTTGAAGAACTCAGTGAATTGATCCGGAGGTATATAGCGGATACTCGCAAAGAAAAAGTGATCTTGGGGTTCGGATGTTCCGCCCATACAGTCAGAGAGAAAAGGCTGCCGCAAAGAGATGACCTCGACAGGATAACCTCTGAACCTCTAATGATCGTGAAATATGACGGGCACGCCGCTGTGGGAAACTCTGCATTGATAAAAAGACTTCCGGAGTCAGTGTTGAAAAATCCCGGTTTTGATAAGAAAACGGGCTGGTTTTATTTCAATGCCTTCTATCAGGCAGTAAATCACATCACAAAATCTGTTTCATTGCCTGCGGTCTTCAGAAATCTTATGGCCGGCAGCGATTATCTCGCCCGTAAAGGCATCGGCCTTGTCCATACAGTCGAGGGAGTGGGTTTTCCTCTTGACCTTGATGTGGATATTGCCCGTCTTGCAGCCAGGGGGCTGCCCCAGCAATTCAGGACCTTTTTCCAGACCATGGATGTAAAGAAAGTCCTGCGCCGCAAGATGCCGCGCATCGGGGGATGTTTTGCAACAGCGCTCGACGGCTGTTTCGGCTCCGAAGATGCTGCGCTTAGAGAACCTTATTCGAATAACCCCCGCAACACCGGAACATTGTTCTATTCGCAAAAAGAGGTTACTGATTTTGTTAAGGCTGCCAATCGAAACGATCTTCAGGTCGCCGTGCATGCCATTGGCGATGCAGCAATAGAGCAGGCCCTCAATGCCTATGAAGAGGCCTTGAAAGAGTGTCCGCGCAAAGATCACCGTCATATCATCATTCATGCGGATCTCATGGATGATAAGGCAATAATCAAGGCTGCAGAACTTGGTGTATGCATAGCCCTGCAGACATCATTTCTGCACTGGCGGCAGGAACCTATCGAATATATCGAGCACATCCTGGGCAGCCGCATACAAAAGCTCATTCCGCTGAAAAGCATGCTTGACAAAGGATTATTGATCGCCGGGGGATCTGATGCCCCCTGCACCATGCCGGACCCGGTATCGGCCATTCATGCAGCCTGCAACCACCCCAACCCTCAGGAATCCATATCGGTTCTTGACGCGCTGAGGATGCATACGAACTGGAGCGCAAGACTTTCCTTCGATGAAAAACATCAGGGAACGCTGAGCAAGGGCAAGATTGCCGACTTTGTGGTACTGGATCGAAACCCGCTGAACACGCCCGTGGAAAAGTTGAAGGAAACAAGGATCAGGGATGTCTATTTTCAGGGCGAAAAATACTCGGGCAATGCCGGTCGCAGCTCCCTTAGGTTCCTCCTTGATTCCCTGCAGAATAAATACCCTTCTTATCCTGAGAAATAGTGCGCAACAGCCAGGAATGGATGCCGGTACAGCATGCGCGGCCCGGCATAGCGCATGACGTCTTTTATCCTGCTTCGCATAACGGGTTTGTAGCAGTGAACAGGGCATCTGGAACATCGTGGTTTATTTTTCCGGAAAGGACATCTCTCAAGGCGCTCCAGGGCATATGCCAAAAGTTCTGTGCATGCTGGACAGAGCCCGGATGCCTGTTCATGCTTCCCCCGGCAGTAAATCCTGATCATGGCGTCTACGGTTCTGTGTTGCGTATTCATGTTTACATTATCGCCATACATGGCAATCCTCATCAGCCCTCTCGAAAGACATGAACCCTGAAGAGACTGTCATTTTCTAATGAGGCAGCCCGCAGCAAGCTATAGAGCTATTGAAATATTTCATATCCTCTTACAGTATATCCTTACCCCGGCCTTTCCCCCAGATGAAAGACCCGGGTCTTTTTACGTACCCTTGAGGCCCACAAGCCCCTTGTCCGCCTCGTTTGCTTTCCCCCTGGAGTCACCATCTGGCAAAGTGGTCTTCAGCAAAGCCCGGGCAGTCATTGATGGCAATGACCTCACCTGCTTTTGTAAGAAGCTTCCCTTCAAAGACCCCGAAGAGCTGGGTAAACCTCGATTTGATTAACAGGGCATTGATGTTTTCCCCGCGTGAAGCTTCAGGCTTGAAGACCAGATCCACCTTTTTATCGGCAGACTTGATATGCCAGGGCGAATCCAGACTGTCTTTGTCAAAGATGAAGTTCACCGTATCGACCTTGTTCATATGGCCGTTGATCCAGAAAACATTTTCCGTAAAGCTCGTCTCATTGACCCCGCAGGACAGATTCATGCCCAGCGATCTGCCGTCTCCCATGGTAAAGGCAGAGGCGGCCCAGTTCCAGCAGGTCTCCCTGCGCATGAAACCGCATGTCCAGTCCGACAGGGCCATATAATCGGGCGAGGAGATATCTTTCTTGATACCTTTTGCTGTCAGACTCCCCTTTATATTCAAAGGGCTTGTCTTTTGTGTATAGACCCATCCCCGGTAGCCTGCCCGCGTGCATATCCTTAAAGGTCTTGCAGCACTGCTGTCCATGGCTATATCCAGTACAACGCCTTTGCCCGTTGCCTTGATAGAATCCCCGGTGATCTCGATGGTAAGGCCTTTGCCTTTGAAAACACTCCTTGGTTTTTCAGGACAAGGATCAATGAGAATGGATGAAGAAAGCGGCACCAGCTTCTTTGATTCCGTTATTGTGCCTGTTTTCCTGTCAAAGACATAGAAGAACGCATTCGAGAGATATTTGAGGTCCACCACGCCGATGCCTATGATCATATCAGGCCCGATGACACCTATGAAATGAAACTGGTTCGCCAGGAACTTCTTCAGGCCAGCCGGGATTTTCAGTCCCATGGGGGTTTCAAGACGGTAGTCTTCATAGTTGACCCGTTCAACCGGATCGCTGTAAATCCCCCACTGAATAAGCCCCTTCTCGTCCACCAGTTTTTCCACGTAAACCTCCTGTATTGATTGCCCAATATCACACAAAATCAAGGCATACCTGAATTGAGATGTCAAGTTTCTGTTTGATAGTTTCTATTTAATAGTGTGTCTGTTTGATAGTTTCTGTTTGCATGCAGTAATATGAGTAAGACATAGCCCTCAAGTGACAGGGGATCGAATCATCCGGCAGAATGGTTTGTGTGATGGTTTATGCCGCAGTTCTTTATGAGGCAGGCCCTTTGCTTTCGCTGTCGATTCCGTTATTATCTTGTATGAGAGCCATGAAATAGAGATACTTATGGAGATCGATTCGCTCCAGGGCAGAATAGCGCCCGGCTTTCTATTTGTGCAGGCGATCATGGTGATAATCGCCCTGATCGCCCCGGCATCAGAAAAACACCTCGAAAGACTGGTAAACGTCTTCGAACTGTCAATGACCGGATCTGATCTCATGTCCGAGGACGCATGACCTGCAAAGGATAACAGGTCAGTGTACAGCAAAAGCGCTGTCTGTTCCGAAACCGGCAGACGCATACGCCCTGCCCGATTATATACGCCTTGCCGCCATGACGATATTTCCGTATAATCAATCAGGTATTGCACAGGGAGCCTATAAAGAAATGATATTGGTCTTTGAATCTGAATCATATGATGTTTCAGGTACCGGCAGAAACGTTGTTTTCAGGAAGCATGCCTTCCGGGATTCAACCATCCGCAATCTGACCTCCGCTGCTCTGGTTTGTCCGGATGCCCGCTGCCCCCTCCCCCCACAAACCCTGAGGAACCATACGGGACTTTCATGGGCCTGCTGATACTCTATGTCCTGATTGCCCTGGGGATTTCCTTTTTCTGCTCCATTGCAGAGGCAGTGATCCTGAGCGTGAACACCGCATACATCTCCCTGCTGGAGCAGCAGGACAGGCGTGCCGGCAGTGTGCTGCACAGCCTGAAGGAGGACATAAACAAACCCCTGGCAGCTGTGCTGACCCTGAACACCATTGCGCACACGGTCGGTGCTGCAGGTGCGGGCGCCCAGGCAGCATCTGTCTTCGGGAATGCATTCGTGGGCGTAGCCTCGGCTATACTGACCTTTCTCATCCTGGTCTTTTCCGAGATTATCCCGAAGACACTCGGGGCGCATTACTGGAAACAGCTTGCCCCTGCTACGGCATACATGCTGAAATACCTGGTGTGGCTGCTGTATCCCTTTGTACTTCTTTCAGAAAAACTCACCAGGGGCTTTGCGGAATCACCGACCCTGACCGGTTACAGCCGCGAGGAATTCACCGCCATGGCCCAAATCAGTGCACAGGAGGGCAAGATAACGCAGCAGGAACTGAACATGCTGAGAAACATCCTCAATCTGCAGGAAACCATGGTCAAGCATGCCATGACACCGCGTCCGGTTGTCTTTTCCCTGTCCGAAGACCTCACGGTCGAGGAATTCATCCACAAATACGACCGGATCCGATTCTCACGTATCCCTGTCTACTCAAAAGACACCGAACACATCAGCGGGTTCGTGCTCCGCTGCGACCTGCTGCTCGCTCAAACACGGGGAAACACGCGCAATACCCTGAAAAACTACTGCCGGGAACTGCCGGTCCTGTTGGATACCATGTCGCTCTCACTCGCTTTTGACACGCTGATCCGGAAGCGGTCTCATATTCTGCTGGTT
>DSAD01000048.1 GCA_011372875.1 Deltaproteobacteria bacterium | reverse complement strand
GTCAATAACAGGATCAACAATCTCGGCCCTGTCATCGCTTATTATACCCGTGTCAACAGCAACAAGCCTGGCTTTGAGCATGTCGGTATCTGCAAGAAACACACAGGGTTGACCATCAATCTTAATAAGTGCGCCAACCGGGACAATGGTGGCATTTTCATGTCTGTCATACTCTATCTTTACCCTTACAAACATGCCCGGCTTAAGGATTTTATCAGGGTTGACAATGGCTATCTCTACCCTTGCCTGCCTCGCCGCTTCCTTAAGGACAGGGGCAATCCGATCTATGATACCGGAAAATGTCCTGCCCGGATAGGCATCTGTGGTAATCTCGGAGGCCTGACCTGACCTTACCCTGGGATAGTCGCGTTCGATAACGTAAATCACTGCTTTGAGAGTATCGATATCGATGATCGATACGATAGGGGTATTGGCCGACAGCATGGCTCCCTCATCTATGAACCTCTCACTCACATACCTTGAGTGTCTGCCGTCCTCCCAGTGGGCACTTATACGAGTATAATCCAGCCTGACCTGAGCAGATTTCAGTTCCGCCTCTTTCTGGGCTGCCTGCGCAATCACTACCTTTTGCCTTGCAACAGCAGCCTCATATTGTGTCTGAGCAGCATCAAGCTCGGACTCTGAGACAATCTTTTTTGCCCGGAGGGTCTTTGCCCGTTCAAATTCGCGCTTTTTCAGGTTAAGTGTGCTGTGGTTTTCCTCGATGTTTGCCCGTGCGACATCAAGTTCAGCCCTTGCCTGATCTACCTGCTGAACATATTCATCATCTGCCAGAACAGCGACCAGGGAACCATTTGCTACTTCATCTCCTATGTCGACCATGATCTTTTTAAGTCTACCTGCTATCTTCGGCGCAACAACGAATCGCGATTTGGGCAGTAATGTGCCGGTATATGTTCCTGTTTCCATGATTGTCTCATGCATTACAGGGGCCACTTCCACTGCTACCGGCAGTCTATGTTGCCCGTCTTGCCAGTCAGCCATCTGAGGGGTCCTCAGAAATATCTGCCAGAGAATCAATGCAACCACCACGACAATGGCTGTTAAAATATAATACCCTTTTTTCATCCGGTATCTCTCAACCTCATCCTTGCGGCCTTTATATCCTTTACCTGCCAGGCATGATGAATATAAAATAATCACAACGATAAAGAAAGGGAATTGCATATATTGCTGCCTGGACAATGCACAGTGGTGAGGATATTATAATGTCAATGCTCAACCATTCAGGATTGCTTATTTTTACCGATCTCGACGGTACACTTCTTGACTATCACACCTATTCCAAAGAACCTGCTAAGCCGGCTCTCAACATGCTTGAGGATCTGAACATACCCCTCATTATCGTTTCCAGCAAGACAAGGGCCGAGATAGAACCCCTGCTCGACATGAACTGCATGACCAGTATCTTTATCGTGGAAAACGGAAGCGCAATATTTCTCAGACAGGATATCGGTCTGAGAGCTGAACAGACCGGATCTGATCTCGACAAGTATCACCGTGTTGTTCTTGGCGAACAATATAATAATGTGCTGGAAGCACTGCAGCTATCTGCATATGAGTGCAATGTCAGGATACGCGGATTTTCGGATATGAGCATCGCTACGGTCTCAAAGATTACAGGGTTGGACATGGAAGGTGCAGCAAGGGCCAAACAGCGGGAGTTCTCCGAAGCGTTTCTGTTCGAAGACGATCCGGCCAAACTGGCATCTTTTACCCATACCCTCGAGAAAAAAGGGTTTACCTGCATTGAGGGTGGAAGATTCCTTCACGCACTTGGGCGATGCGACAAGGGGCAGGCCCTTGAGAGGGTCTTGAACATCTATTCGCACAAGCACCCTCAAACATCCTGGCAGACCATTGCCCTGGGCGACAGTGCAAACGACCACGCCATGTTGGCTGCAGCGAACATCGCGGTGGTCATCAGACGCCATGACGGTACGTATATGGACTACCCCGCACAACATAACCAAAGGGTGATAAAACCTCATGGGATCGGTCCTGCCGGATGGAATGAAGCGATAATGCAGATCCTGAATCAGACCTTTAAATCAGGCTGAGGGTTTTTTCACGCCGGCATCACAGATAAACTGCCGATGACATACAACCTTGAACCATGCAAACAAGATCACTTGACCAAAGGGGCTCACCTTGTATATGGTGAGCAATATTTTGCGATGTACAAGTAAGATTGAGGATCATTAAAATATATGATTAAAACCGATGTTATCATTATTGGAGGAGGAGCGACCGGCTGCGGCCTGGCAAGGGATCTTACCCTCAGGGGTGTACATCACTACCTGGTGGAAAAGGGAGACTTTGCCAACGGCGCAACAGGTGCGTGCCACGGTCTCCTGCACAGCGGTGCGCGCTACGTGGTGAACGACCCTGATGCTGCCAAAGAATGCATCACAGAGAACACGATCCTGCGAAGGATTGCCCGCAAATGCGTGGAGATAACCGGAGGGTTATTTGTGCGCCTTCCCGGTGATTCAAAGAGGTACCGGGACAAGTTTTTAAAGAACTGCGAAGAGGTAGGCATTTCAACCGAGGTTTTGTCCCCTTCCCGTGCGCTCGATCTTGTCGAGAACTTAAATCCGTCACTTGAAGAGGCAATCCGGGTCCCTGACTGTTCCATAGACCCGTTCAGACTGTGCATGCTCAATGCCTATACCTCACGTCATCGCGGCGGCGGGGTTCTGATTCACCACGAGGTTATCGACATCGTCAGAGAAAAGGGCCGTTGTGTCGGGGTGAAAGCTCAGGACCGGTTCAACTCTCAGATCAAGGAAATCAGGGCCAGAATCATCATCAACGCCACAGGGGCATGGGGAGAGAGCATTGCACATATGGCAGGCAGCGAGGCACCCATGACCCTGTCGAAAGGCAGCCTTATCATCTCAAACCACCGTCTCACCAACATGGTGATAAACAGGCTCAGAGCGCCGTCCGACGGCGATATCATCGTACCGAATGAGGCGGTATGCCTTGCCGGAACAACATCGGTGCCGGTCACCGATCCGGACAACATAGAGGTGGATCCGCATGAGGTTGATATTGTGGCGTCCCAGGCAGAGCAGATGATCCCCATGTTCGGTTCCACCCGTCTTATCCGGGCATACACCGGTGTACGGCCGCTTTTGAAGGCAAGTTCAGGTGACAGCAGAAATATCTCCAGAGGGTTCCAGATTATCGACCATAAGAACGGCATGTACAGTATCCTCGGGGGCAAACTCAGCACTTACCGCCTCATGGCTGAAAAAATGGTTGATACCATCATGAATGAATTCGGTCTTAACGTGAGCTGCTCTACTGCAGACATACCGCTTGACGGACAGGATGAACTCAGCGGCTACCCCCTGTCAAAAAGGCTCAAGAAAATGGATAACATCGTATGCGAATGCGAACTCGTAACCAGAGACGATGTGGAACATGCAATAAACAGCATCGGGACCCAGCACATAGGTGATATCCAGCACAGGACACGGCTTGGCATGGGACCATGTCAGGGTGGTTTCTGCACGTACCGCGCCCTGGGGATCATGCAGGAGATAGGCAGGGTAAGCCCGGAAGAATCCCTGCTGGTCCTCAAAGAATTCCTTCAACGCAGATTCCGCGGGATAAAGCCGGCGCTTTGGGGAGACCAGTTGCGTGAAGAACAGCTGGTGGAAGGCATTTATCTGGGCATACTCAATATGGGGCAGCAATGAACACACACGAATACGATGCAGTGGTAATAGGCGGCGGCATTGCCGGGTTCATAGCAGCTCTGAAAATTGTGGATGCAGGATATAAGACGGCTGTAATCTCCCGCGGAGATCCGGTATGCTGCCTTTCTACCGGATGCATCGATGTCCTGTCGAACTCAGACAATCCGTTAAAGGCTATAAAGGATCTGTCGGAAGATCACCCCTATCAGATAGTAGGCAAGAAAGGTGTCACCGAAGCCCTGGAATACTTCATCGAGATCATGAAAGAAACAGCCCTGCCCTATAGGGGGGAGGTAAAGAAAAACAGGGGCATCCTGACACCCGTGGGTACTATCAAAAAAACCTGCCTCGTTCCCGAGACAATGAAAAATGCCATCGGCGATAATGAGGAACCTATCCACGTAATATCTTTCAAGGGGATCAAAGATTTTTATCCAAGCTATATCACTTCCCGGATCAGCAACTCGGGTTTCTCTGTATTCGATGCAAAATCAGTCACTACTTTAGGTATTGCAGGGCGTTTTGAAGACAGGGATTTCTTACGGAGCTTTATCTCCTGGGCACAGGACCTTGATATTCCCCATGTAAAGATTGCTCTCCCCGCAGTTCTGGGGCTCAATGAACCCCTTAAAATAATGAAAGAGCTGTCTTTGCGAACAAATAAAGAGATCTTTGAGATCCCTACACTGCCTCCGTCCATACCGGGGATGAGACTTTTCAGGGCGCTCAAATCCGCTCTTGAGGTACGGGGCGGCCATATCTACTGGGGGAAACCGGTATCCAGCGTGGAACGCCAGGGATCACGTGTCGAGGCAATAACGCTTGCCACTTCAGGAAAACCCTCAAGGGTCTGCGGCAGGTCATTTATCCTTGCCACAGGATCTTTTGTCAGCGGCGGACTCTTTGCCTTGAGAGATTCCGTGAGGGAAACAGTCTTTGACCTTCCCGTGTTTGTACCGGGTCACAGAAAAGACTGGTTCAATAATAATTTCTTCACACAGGGCCATGAAATCGAAAAGGCAGGCGTACTTATAGACCCTTCATTCAGACCGAAGGATTCAAACCTTGAAAACCTGTTTGTCTGCGGCAGCATAATCGCACACAGCGAGATCATGAAAAACCAGTGCGGACATGGGATTGCCATTGCGACCGGTGCTGCTGCTGCAATGAAATGCATCAAGGAGCTTTCATGACGTTCGAACACTGCGTACGCTGCACAATATGTGTTGAGAACTGTCCAATATTCAAGATAAACCCTAGTTTTCCCGGCCCCAAACAGTCCGGCCCGGATGCTCAGCGGTTCCGGCTCGACGGCGAGGGTTCTGTTGATGAATGGGTGAGGCTCTGCTGCCAGTGCAAGCGCTGCGAGGTTTCATGCCCCTATGGTGTGAGCGTGGCAGACATTATCCTGAATGCTCAACTGAAATACTCATCGGAACACTTCAGCCCGTTTGCCGCACACCTGTTTGCCAATACGAATTATCTGGGGATGTTTGCCTCGTTCTTTGCCCCTATCACCAATAGACTAACAAGGCTTTCTCCGGTAAAGAATATCCTGTCTCTTCTCGGTCTGTCCAATCATCTTCCTTTGCCTCAGTACCGGTTCCTCTCCATGAGCAGAACAAGACGGAACAAAGGCAAAGGGATAAAGAAAGTAGTGTTCTTCACCGGATGCTACCTCAACTACAACGATCCTGATACAGGCAGGGGAATCAGGGATCTTCTCGTGTCACTCGGGTGCAGGGTAGTGATCCCGCAACAGATGTGCTGCGGGCTTCCATCTCTCGGCAATGGTGACAGGGAGATGGCGCAAAGATTCGCAAAAAAGAATGCTGCCGTCCTGGTCGACTACATAAACAAGGGCTATTCCGTGGTTTATGCCTGCACCTCCTGCGGGCTTACCCTTGTACACGATTATCCCGAGATCCTTAAGATCCCCGAGGGAAAAAGGATTGCGGAAAACACCTATAATGTTCATGAATATATCCTGGGCCTCATCGAGGAGGGCTATGCACAGATCCGGTTCGGTGAAGTGAACAAAAGGATTGCCTATCATATACCATGTCACTTGAGGGCTCTGGGGATCGGCTACCCTGCAGCTCGACTCTTCGAAAAGATCCCTTCTCTCAAGGTACATATCCTGGACGATAACTGCTGTGGCCTCTCTGGAAGCTATGGCTTCAAGAAAAAGAATCAGTCATCTTGCGTCAAACTCGGAGAGATTGCATCGAATGCAATACTGGAAACAGGGGCCGAGGCCCTGGTTTCAGACTGTGGTGCATGCCGGATGCAACTCGGTCATTTCAGTTCTCTGCCGGCTCTGGACCCTTCACAGATCATACTTGAATCTTTGCAGAATGCTGCCGTACAGGCACAAACAAATAAAAGGAGCTTGTTGTGATAAAAGATTTAACACCTGAGAAATTCAATGAGATAGCAGATATTTCGAGAAAGTCGCGAGCCGATATCCTTGCCATGACCAACCTTGCCGGCAGCGGCCACCCCGGAGGATCTCTCTCATCGATAGACATCTATACGCTGCTGTACCATACAATCGACATGGATACCGACAGGGTCGTTATATCTCACGGCCATACATCTCCCGCTGTATACTCTTCGCTGGCCCGAAGGGGACTCTTCGACCCGAAAGAGGTTATCAAGGGATTCAGGAGGGTGGGAAGTATCTTTGAGGGTCATGTCGAGCCTACAGTGCCCGGAGTGCCATGGGCATCAGGAAATCTCGGACAGGGTCTCTCTGTGGCCTGCGGCCTTGCCATAGCGTCAAGAGTCAAGAACCTGGAGATGGACTGTTTTGTGGTAATGGGAGACGGGGAACAGCAGAAAGGGCAGATCAGCGAGGCAAGACGGTTCATTCGAAAATACAACCTGAACAATATCACGGTCATCATAGACAACAACATGCTCCAGATATCAGGCAACCGGCTCGATGTCATGCCGCAGGATATTCGCGCCGAATTTGAATCCGCCGGCTTTGTCTGCGTTGAGATAGACGGGCATGATCTTTATCAGATCCATTCCTCTCTGAAGATGGCCTCCGGGGATAAAACAGCGCCGTATGTAATTCTTGCCCGCACGACCATGGGAAAAGGCCTGAGCTTCATCGAGAACAAGGAAAAGTATCACGGCTGTCCGCTGAACAACGATGAGATGGCAATGGCCCTGACCGAGATCGACCTTGACTGGCCTCTCGAAGAACTCAGGGCACTCAGAAATGAACTTATAGACGAAGAGCATATAAGGTCATCCTGGCCTTTTCCGCGCATATCTCCGGGAGAGGCACACCTTTATGAAAAGGATGTCCTGACCGACAACAGGTCCGCAATGGGCAATGCCCTCCTGGATGTGGCCAGAAAAAATCCCTCAGCACCTTTTGCGGTATTTGACTGCGATCTGGCAGGCTCGGTAAAGACAGATGCCTTTGCCGGGGCATTCCCCGATAAATTCTTCCAGTCAGGCATCATGGAACACCATACTGCGGTCATGGCGGGTGCAGCATCGTCTCAGGGAGTGGTGAGCGTATTCGCTGATTTCGGGATCTTCGGGATCGACGAAACCTATAACCAGCAGCGGCTCAATGCCATCAATGAAGCACATTTGAAACTTATGTGCACCCACCTGGGGGTAGACGTGGGAGAGGACGGCAAGACTCATCAATGCATCGATTACCTCGGGCTGATGCGAAACCTCGAGGGCTTTTCAGCGATCATCCCCCTTGATCCGAACGAGACGGACCTGGCTACCAGATGGGCACTTACACAGCCTGGAAACTGCATGATAGGGGTGGGAAGATCAAAGACACCGGTTATCACCGATATCGACGGCAATGTGTTCTTCAAAGGAAAAACCTTTACCTATGGAACGGCCCATCACCTGAGAACAGGCTCAAGGGCAACCATGTTCGTTCTCGGAGCGATGAGCTTCCAGGCTGTTAAGGCATGGGAGATTCTCATGTCCGAAGGCATCGATATCGAGATTGTAGGCATATCGTGCCCCTTTGCCGTAGATATTCGCGAAGTCGCTCAGGCGGCTCACGCAGGGCCGGTCTTCGTGATTGAAGATCATCTTTCGATTTCAGGGCTGGCAGCACAGATAGCCTACATATCTGCGACAAACAGCATTGCAATGGAGTTGATACCCATGGGAATAACAGGATTCCCTCCATCCGGCCCATCGGATAAATGCCTTAATTGTTTTGGTCTTCTCCCAGAAGATCTTGTAAAAAAAGTCAAAAGGAGGTTAACGTAGAAACCTATGAAGAAAGCGATCGTTGCACTTTCACTTGTACTGGTTTTATTTGCTCTGCCTGCAAAATCTCATGCAGGGTCATCTCTTGAGATCGTGTTGTGGGATTCGCTTTTAGGTGCAGGTATAGGGGCACTTGTAGGCGCGGCAACCCTTGCATTCATGGACCACCCGAACGACCACCTCGAACGCATTGCACAGGGAGCGAGCATAGGTCTGATCTGCGGGCTGGGCTTCGGGATGTATGAAATCTCTCCCATGTTCTATACGACAACTACACCTTCAGGGAAAAAAGAGCGGGTCTACGGGCTAAGGGTGAACATACCCCTGCAATAGCTGCCCGGTCAAACCCCGAGGCCTTTATCCAGAGCGATAACCTTTGTCAGTGTACGGGATTCTTCGTACCTCTTAAAGGCAAGATCGACCAGTGATGTTATCAGCTGTGTATAGGGGATTCCAGTTGCCTCCCAAAGTTTCGGATACATGGAGATACTGGTGAATCCCGGTATGGTGTTGATCTCGTTGACATAAAAAGTATCCGGAGAGACCAGAAAATCGACGCGTGCCATACCGGACCCGCCTATCGTAACAAAGGAATCCACAGCGGCAAAACGGATGTCCTCCATCAGGGCCTTGCCGATCTTTGCCGGGATGACCAGTTCCGTCTTCCCGTCTACATACTTGGCATTGAAATCATAAAACTCATTGCTGGGGATAATCTGTCCCGCAACAGATGCAACAGGCTCGTTATTCCCAAGAACAGCCACCTCGATTTCAAGGGCATTTACCACGGCATTCTCAATGACGACCTTGGGGGAAAACATCAGGGCCTTGTCGATACCCTGAACGATCTCATCACCCCTGTCTGCCCTGGTTATACCGATGCTGGATCCCATGGTGGACGGTTTTATGAATAACGGCGGAGTCAGCGTAGTCGAGATCTCTTTGAGAACCTCATCCCGGTCGATCTGCCACATCCACCTTGTGACACAGGTGCCTTTCACCACAGGAATCCCCCGCTGCGCAAGAACGCGCTTTGTCATGTCCTTGTCCATGGCAATGGCAGAACTTATGTTGTCACAGCCCACATATGGAATCCCTGCAAGCTCCAGAAAGCCCTGCATGGTACCGTCTTCTCCTCTTGGACCGTGTAGCACGGGAAATACTACGTCAACCGCAAAGAGCTCTCCGGACTCGATTGCAAGAAAACCCTTTTTCTCAGGGTCGGTAGAGAGGATAACCCTTTGCACATCATGATTTTCACCTGTTTTAAGAAGATCAAATGCACCTGGCCCGGCGAACCATCTTCCCTGCTTGTCGATACCCACATACACTGGATCGAACCGCTCAGTATCAAGATGCTCCGCAACTGAACGTGCGGAAACTACAGAGACGTCGTGCTCGGTGGATACCCCTCCAAAGATAATTGCAATCCTGTGCTTGGACATTAATGAATGCATGTTCATGCCCCGTATTTGGTCAGTTTCTCGGCATTGGCCATGGCAAGCGCCATAATATCGGTATGACGTATATGACCGAGCCCCCCCTGCATGCATGCAACCTCACCAAAGCTTGTTACCGTGTCCCTGCAGATATTCTTCGCATATAACAGGATCGGCAGCTCATGCCATGAGTGAGATTTCAATGCAGACGGAGTGGAGTGATCGCCGGTAATGATCAAGACATCGGGATCGAGTTCCATGATCCTAGGAATAAAGGAGTCGGTCTCTTCAATGACCTTTACCTTGGCATCGAAATCCCCGTCTTCGCCTGCGGAATCGGTCTTTTTTACATGGAAGAAGAAAAAATCAAAGGTATCCCATTGGGCCTTGAGGGTCTCGATCTCGGACGCAATGGTATCTCCTGCATCAAGGACCTCCATGCCTACAAGGCGTGCGATGCCCTTGTACAT
Source organism: Deltaproteobacteria bacterium (assembly GCA_011372875.1). GTDB lineage: Bacteria > Desulfobacterota > Desulfomonilia > UBA1062 > UBA1062 > DSAD01. Next base: position 4,092 of record DSAD01000048.1, on the reverse strand, counting down.
GGGGTATGTTGCAATGGCGCATGCCTTGAGCCCGTATACTTCGGCATAGGAGGGCAGACCGGGATCTTTGGCTATACCCCGCAAGGTACACCCGTTTGCCGGACGCTCATCCCGGAGTATCTCAAATGCCTTCGCAAGCCACTGATTCAGAAAATCCGCACTCTTTTGCGAACCGTTGTCAAGCGCCTCCACTGCAAGAGGCTTCAGCCCTGTTTTCTGGGGATCGGTCTCGGTAAGACCGTCTTCAAGACCATCGGCTTCGAGGATAAGGGCAAACCTGTAATCCTTTACCGGACGGATAATGATATCCACACCTTCGATTCTGATGCCAGAGAGTTTTTCCACCAGAGCGGCACATTTTTCGGTTGGAATACGACCTGCCCTTCTGTCTGTTATGACACCGGTTTCCGGGTCTAGAGAACAGAAGTTACCGCGCGCAGCCAGGCTCCTGGGGTTCAGATCAAGCCCGATACCAAGCGCCTCGAGAACACCTCTTCCGATTCGATGTTCTAAAGGATCATATCCGAACAGGGACAGATGGCCTGGCCCGCTTCCAGGCGTGATCCCCGGTGCTACAGGGGTGGAAAGCCCGACAATGGAATCCCTGCTAAGATTGTCAATATTCGGGGTGCGGGCTGCCTCGAGTTCTGTCTTCCCCTCTCTGCCTGGCAGTCCTCCAAGGCCGTCCATAACGAGCAGAATGATCTTCTTGTCCGAAAAAACATGTAATTCCTTCATAAGGTCTATCTGTTTCATCCTCAACTCCTTTATCGATCATTTACGTACGAGGCTTCATCAAAGGATCTTTTATGACAAGACCTTTATCCCCATAGAAGTCTCCGCGCATGAACTGCAAGCATGTGTCAGCAAATACCGCCATCATAACAAGCTGTTATACATGTCTTTGCATCTTCCATGGTTTTGGTTCTGCCGACCTGTTTAACCAGATAATGACCGAATGAGAGGTTTTGTGCAAGCCAAACCAGGGCGGTTTTGAATCTTTTCAACGCCACATCTGCCGGGAAATGATCTGCAAGGAGGGTGTGAAGTTCACTGATAACCTCTAAAAGATCAGGGGCACCCTGCTTTTCCTGCCCTGCCATCAGGGCCTTGATATCCCTGAAAATCCACGGCCGTATCAATGCATGCCTGCCTATCATGACGCCGTCACATCCGGTTTGCCGTATCATGCAGCAGGCATCCTCGGGACTCGATATATCACCATTGCCGATAACAGGTATGGATACCCTGTCTTTGAGTGCCGCGATAAACTCCCAACGCGCCTTCCTTGTCATACCGTCAGCGACGGTACGTGCATGCAGAACGAGAAGATCCGCACCCTCATCCTCTAGCATGGTTGCAAAATCCAGCATATAGTCCATGTCTGCTTCAAAACCGATCCTGAATTTTATCGAAACACTCCTTTGAGTAGATCTTCTGACCGCTGAAACAACCCGGCCTGCAGTATGGATATCCTTCATGAGGGATGCCCCCCATCCATGGCACGTGACCTTTTTCAGCCAGCATCCCATATTCACGTCTATCCCCCATGGCCCGAAACCATCGAGTATGGAAGCCGCTTGAGACATCTTGTCCGGATCATTTCCCAGGATCTGGAAGATCAGGTCGTTTGTGTGGGCCCAGCGAAGATATATCGATGTCTGAGGATGCTCTACCGGAACTATCCTGGAATTGAGCATCTCGGAATAAAACAGATCGCACCCTCCGAAGCTGCGTATCAGCTCCCGGCAGGCCACATGACTCAGATCCACCATGGGCGCCATAAAGAGCACAGGTCGAGGAAGAACAGACATGGGAGGTTACTTGCTTTGACCTCTCAGTACGATCAGTGCATCAACCGCAATGGGGGTATCTCCCTGGACGATCAGGGGATTGATGTCTATCTCATCGATCTCGTCTACCTCAAGGCCAATCCTGCCGAGACTGATAAGCGTATCCGAGAGGACATCCCTGTTCACAGCAGGTTTTCCCCTGAATTCATCAAGAAGCTTCTTTGCCCTGATCTCATCCATCATCTCAAGGGCATCCCTCTTTTCAAGAGGTGCAATCCTGAATGTCACATCTTTGAGTACCTCGGTAAAGATCCCTCCAAGGCCGAACATGACACACGGACCGAACTGGGGATCACGTATAAGACCTGCCACGAATTCCCTATCGCCATGGATCATCTGCTGTACAAGGATCCCGTCTAGCTTACCCTTACCCCGCTCTTCCAGGGCCTTATATGCCTTTTCAAGCCCTTCTTCATCCTTGATATTCAGTTCAATGAGGTTCAACTCTGTCTTGTGAGTCAGAGTACTCGAAGATCCTTTAAGCGCTACAGGATATCCTATTTCACGGGCAAAACGCTCTGCGTCTGCAAGACTTGCGGTAACAAGCTCCTTTGTGACCGGGATTGAATAGGCATCCAGCACCTTTTTCGATTCATACTCACTTAATGTCTTGCTCCCTCTTTTCATTGCGTCTGCGATTATCTTCATACCATCTCCTTCGGACAGCATTATTTCCTGGCTGCAGTATCATTCTTTATCAGAATTGTCCTGCAATGGAAATGCTTATCTGCAGACCACCTGCTCAGGCTGAAAAATGCGTATGTCGTCAATTGCTCTTGACGAAATGTTCCGAGAAGGTATATTGAGGCTTGCACGCGGACGAGAGGTATCCCGCGATATAAATTATCCCTCATTTGTATAATGATAACAGATGGAGCCTTTATGAACAGTCTTTCATCCTGAATAAGAACATGAACATTACCGAGATCTTTCATTCGCTTCAGGGAGAAGGTCCATTGATCGGTCTTCCAGCTTCATTCATCCGTTTCACAGGGTGTTTGGAGCCATACTGCCCATGGTGTGATACAAGATATGCCCTTCATGAATCAACAGAAATGACCCTGGGTCAGATAGTTGATGAACTGAAGAATTATCCGGGCAAAACCGTGGTCATTACCGGTGGTGAGCCTTTCCTGCAATGGGATGCCGGTTTGTCGGAGCTTCACACAGAGCTGATACGTATGGGTTATGCAATCCAGTATGAAACGAGCGGGAAGACCGGCCTGCCCATGATCGACGATGCCGTGGTTGTGTGCAGCCCGAAATTCATCGATAGTACATGGAGATTTGACCCGTCAAATCTCGGCAAGGTGCATTATTATAAATTTCTGGCTGGTAATCATGAGTCCCTCACCGGGATCCTCTCTTTCATACATGAAAATGCTATTGCAGCCGGGCAGGTCTATGTAATGCCGATTGGAATGACCAGGGACGAACAGCTCCGTACCATGGAAATGGTATTTGATTTCTGCAGGGACAACGGGTATCGCATGACACCAAGGCTTCACATACTCACATTTGACAACAGACGGGGTGTATGATGGGAGATACGGTCATTCTCTTATCCGGAGGCATGGACTCGGGCGTTCTGCTTGCATGGGCACGTTCACGATTCAGCAGGATCGTCTGCCTGTACTTTGATTACGGCTCCAGACATCAGGAAAAAGAGTATGCCATGGCTCAAAGGCTTGCCACGCATTTCGGCACCAGCCTGACAAGGATAGATCTTCCTTTTATGAACGACCTCTTTTCATCCTCTCTCCTTACATCCGGCCCTGAAATCCCTGATGGGCCGTATGCGGATGATAATATTTCATCTACCGTTGTTCCCTTCAGAAACGGCATCATGCTTTCAATTGCAGTGGGCTACGCGGAAAATCACGATATCGGAAACGTTCTCATTGCCTCTCACAGCGGAGATCACCCCATCTATCCCGACTGCAGGGCATCCTTTACAGATGCCATGTCAAAAGCGGCCACAGAAGGGACCTCCCGCGGGATAAAGATCGAGGCGCCGTTTCACGCCATGGCCAAGGAAGACATCGCCGAGACAGGCCGGAAAATGGGATTTGATTTTTCCATGACATGGTCCTGCTATAAGGGTCTCAGTCTGCACTGCGGCAGATGCGCCACCTGTCTGGAAAGAAAGACAGCGCTTGGCTATGACAAAGGGCTGGACCCTACGGAGTACGAGCAATGAAGAATTCCCCGCTTGGACAACAGATCCCCTCTCCGCAGG
>DSAD01000051.1 GCA_011372875.1 Deltaproteobacteria bacterium | reverse complement strand
TCGACTCAATCGATCAGGCCCTATGCTCCCATCTTAAGATTAAGGGGTGCGAAACTTGAGTAAAGAATTTCTTTTGAGGCGGTTCATCTTAAACACTCGTTGAATATACTGTGATTTGCGGTCACACTGGGCTCCAGCTCGAAAATTGACCTGTATCCATGGTATTTGAGTATGGTGTGAGATCAAGAAACTGTGAGTTTTCAGCGGTTGCGGTTTAATGATGTGTTGAGAGGGGGATATCATGAAAAGATGGTTGCTGTTTGCAATAGGTGTTGTTTTCGTGATGACGCCTGCCGTCATACAGGCGAAAGAAAGGGTTCTTCTTGGAGATGCCAATTTTGCAGTTAAACTGGATTATATCTCGTTCTCCCATGATTTTTTTGAGGAGATAAATGACGACGCGACAGTCTATGCAGGCATCGAGGCCTACGGCAAGGTAACGGACAATATTTACCTCGGGGGTGAGATCGGGACAGCTTCGGTATCATCTGCCGATCTTTTTTCAGGCATCATTCATGCCTTGTTATCTGTCCAGAAGGACGAGGTGAGCGCAGATATTACCTTTATGGAGCTGAATGTAAAATATGCAAAGGATATCAGCCGGTTCTTCGTCGTGGATGTGGGGACCGGGATTTCCTACAATAGAGCCCTTGTCGAGTTTGAAACAAGAGACTGGGTCGATATAGGCGGGACAAATTATGGCGTCACTGTCAACAGCAGAGAAGAATCTGAATGGCTCTTCGGCGGGCAGGTCTTTGCAGACCGTACATTCAAGTAGCACTGGTTTACTGTCGGCCTCAACGGGAAGTATCAGGTGACGCAGTTTTTCAAGGACCAGGCCTCAGGCTACAATTTCCCGTTAAGCAACTGGCGGGCAGGGCTGCAGCTGGGCGGGGTATTTTAATTGCGCACAGACCGGGATTCCTGAATTGAATAGATGATACCCGGTGAGGTTGTTGTGGACCACCTAGTATCCTCTCCCTCCGGGGGAGAGGATAACAGTGGGGGGGGGAGCAGGAAAAATGCTTCTATGATACCCCTAAAAGCTTGCTGCGATGTGGTTCAGTTTGTGTCGGAAAACAGAACCGGTATCGAAGGCGCAGGTATGAAAAAGACCATGCAAAAGTTATTGAGATTCATACCGATGGACCTCTTTTTAAGGGTTTCATGATGGGATATGTTTCAGGACGATGCATCATGAAAATGATGGCGATGGTGTTCGTGATCTGCCTTTTCATGTCTGCCCCTGGCATGGCAAAGGCTGAGGAAGGCCGCGACAGTCGTGACTGGTCAGGCAATGTTCATTTCTTCCTCGGCACGAAGATTCTCAAGGATCAATACTGGGAGCCGGTCAACAGGACCAGGGAAAGCGGTGTTCTCATTGATGTCAAGCACGCACGGATTCCGTTCAGCATCGCTGTCGATTTCCTGTATTCAAAGGACAAAGAAAGACTCAACGTTCACATGGTGAACGTAGGGGTATTCGATTCCACATCGATCTCGAAGACTGCTGAATTGAATGTGGGTATCCGTAAGATCTGGCATGTCTTCGGCAATGTCCGGCCTTTTATCGGAGGCGGGCTTGCGGTTGTCAACGCCGAGATCAAGACGCATTTGCTCGGGGTTGATTATTCGCAGGATGACAACGCGTACGGCGTATGGGCCGATGTCGGTCTGTACTTCACGCTCAGAGAACACCTCAATATTGGGGTCGACGCCCGGTGGACAAAGGCCAGGGTCAATCTGCTCGATATAAACGGCGATGCAGGGGGGTGGCATGTTGGTACGATCATCGGATGTCACTGGTAGGGATATGTCGCGATCAGATACAGACCGAAATACACGGAGCCGGTCAGTGGATGTCAAAATAGTCGGGCCTGCATTTTTCAGAAAAGGCACAAGATGGCGGATAGCCTTTTCTGCAGTCTTGCCGCTTTTTCTGATGTTGATTGCTGCCTTTCCTTTGCACTCAGGCAGTCCAGGGTCTGCGTACTACAGTGCAGAAAACGACAGGATTTTCTGGTTTGCGATCATTTCCGACATTCATATCGGGGCCCATGGTTACTCGGGAAGCGAGAATCTCCTGTGGTTTCTCGATGAAGCAAGGGATGTGATAAACCCTTTGTTTATCGTCAACACAGGAGACCTCACCGATTCGACGAACTGGGATACGGATATCTACCCTGACGGCCCGCACTTGGAAGAATGGGTGCAATACAAAGCGATAGTGGATGCAAGCGGGGTGACCCCGGATATTTATTATGATCTGCCCGGAAACCACGACCATTACAGTGATGCTAATTTTGACTACTACCTCGCGTATTCCCTTCAGGGTTCAGCTACCGGCCAGACTCAGTTCTCCTGGAGGGAGGACTTAGGTTTCGGGACATATCATTTCCTGGGCGTCAATACCTGCGGTAATGACGGTGCACAGTTCAGCCTGGCGCCTCCCTATTACGGCGACAATGCCGGGCTGGACCATGTTGAACTCACATATATCAACGATGAGCTCGTGGCAAACAGTGACGCGGATCTTACCATGATCTTCGGTCACCATGCCATTGACACCCGCTCGCCAGACTTGAGAGACTGGGCCTTAAGGGATGCGCAGGAATGGACAGAAACGGCGCTTCGCTCTGGGGCGGATGAGTTTGTCTCCCTGATGGAATCTTATGATGTCCTCATGTATGGCTATGGCCACAGCCACATCTACCGGGAGGAGTTCTTTGTCAGAGACATGACCATGGGAACAATATACCTCAATGTTGGATCCCTGACAAAATCCGATGCCGATCATTACAGTATCGTGGCCATTGACTGTAACGGGATATCGACCACCTCACATACCCTGGGAGTGTGGCCTGCCGTAATCATTACAGCCCCCCTGGACAAAAACCTGGGAATGAAAAACAATCCTTACACTACAGGGGTCGTTGATCTCAGCGGGGATACCGCTCCTGTCAGGGCCCTTGTCTTTGACAAAGTTCCGGTGACATCGGTCGAATACAGGATGTATCAGCTGCTCGACAGCGGAGGAGAGTTCGTCCAGGGCGGTCTGGGTGTTATCAGTGAATTCATGAAGAGCCAGGGGATGTGGCAGCCCATGACACAAGTTGATGCCGGTCACGCCTCCTATCCGTATCTGTGGGAGGCCGACTGCCCAACTCCCTTGACAGGGGGAACATACACCCTGGAGGTTCGTGCCACCGGCTCGACAACGCAGAAGGATTCCATACCGACCGCCTTTCCTTCCCTCCCTGTAGACGATAACAAAAACATGTGGTGCTTTATAACAGCTGCATCCCCGCATTATAAAGCAGAAGGTTTGTCCGGCATAGGAGAGGGTTATTAATGGGATCGGCTTCTTGCAGGGTCATCATGTATAGGCTTGTCTTTGCCATGGTGGTTGTGCTGCTCGTGTATGGTTGCTGCCGTGTTCAGTCTGAAATGAAAGATAAAGTCATGCCTTCGGGAAGAGAGCAGGTGCTTCGTGCCGTGAAGCCGACATCGGGAACATTCACGCTGCTCGGAAGATCCGGGGTCCTTTCCACAATGATCTCCAGCAGTACGTTCAATCCGTTGAAACCTCTGAAAGGTCTTGACAGGAAAGGCTCGCACGGGGGCACCCCATTCGATATGGTTCTTGGGGACGGCACAAAGGTCGGAGGACTGTTTTTCGAATATAATGACGGTAATGCAGATCCGAAACCTCTGATCATAGCGAGCTTCGGCTTCCTGCAGGACAGGTGGGGGACAGAGGCCGCCAAGTTCTATAACCTCTACATAAAAGACCCTGCTCAGAGGATTCCAGCCCATGTGCTGATTCTCGATCATCCTAGCGCTGGCCCGTTTCTCGCCTGCAACGCCTGCCTGAGCATGGGTTCGTACGACGATGCCAGGATGTGGATAGAGATCGCACTGCACCTGAAGAACACGATGGAACTCTCCGGAATCCATGTTTTCGGGGTGAGCATGAGCGGCCAGAGTGTTGTTCATGCGCTGATAGAAGATAAACGCCTTGGGCTGGGTCTTTTCAATTCAGGCATGGTTTTTTCCATTGCCCCTGATTTTCAAAAGGCACCCGGAAAACAGCTGGCCCAGCTGAAAACACCCGAGGGGATCGCGAATCCATGGACAGATTATTTCGGACAGATTCCGGAAATGACCCTGCTGGAGAGAATACAGAACACGGCCCTGTGGATGCTCATGAAAAAACAGTTCATCCCGGGTTATAATTTTGTCCGAAGTTCAGACATTGAGTTTACCCTTAATCGAATCTATCTTGCGGTCTTCTTCCGGAAGGCCTTTGAGTACAGGATTGCCTTTCTCCGGGAACACGCAGGAGATAGCTGGAATCATGAAGAAATAAGCCTGGCTGACCTCGATGCCTTCATGGCCTCCACCCGTATTGCCGGGGTGATAGATCGGGTAGATGTGCCGCTCGTCCTGGTAAGTGCCTATGACGATCCTGCTGTGAAACGTGAAATGTTTGCAGAGGTTCGTAGCGCTGCACAGGGCAACCCGTGGGTTGTCGCGTTCGAGACCGATAACGGAGGACACTTTGGTTTCAATGCCGCCTACGGTAAGGACTATATCGGCGATATCGTTCGTCTCATGCTGAACCGGCAGGTGATCGATACCTGGGTTTCACATAATTGAGAGATCGAGAAGGTTTGGATCTGTCAACGGATAGGGGGATATGTATGACGAATAAGGCATTCCAGGATCATTATCCTGACGATCTGAGTTATTGCTACGGGTGCGGCCGTCTCAACGAGCACGGCTATCAGATAAAGAGCCGCTGGGATGGAGACGAATCAGTAGCCAGGTACACGCCCAGAGACTATCATATTGCCATACCCGGTTTTGTGTACGGAGGACTCATTGCTTCACTTATAGACTGCCATGGGACGGGTACGGCTTGTGCAGCGGCACATGCCCTTGAGGGACGTGAGATGGGTACCGAGCCTGCACTGAGATTCGTGACAGCCTCTCTTCATGTGGATTATCACAAACCCACCCCCTTAGGAGTTCCTCTGGAGATCCGGGGCAGGGTCATAGAGGCAAAGACCCGCAAGGTAGTGGTTTCGGTAAGGGTCTTGGCCGAAGGGACTGTATGTGCCCGAGGCGAGGTCGTGGCTGTAATGATGCCGGAACATATGAAGCCGGAAAGTGCATCCGTAAACTCGTAAGAACGTGCATGGTTTTCTTTTGAGTTATCATCAGAGTCTTTAAATATCTCGGCGATCCATATCAGAAACATTGCGAGCCATGCCCTTGATGTATGATCGCCGGGTGTAGAATGGATGACTTTTGAAAAGAGAGGACAAAGAATCATGAAACGAACTGGATCGGGAAAAACAGGTTTAGTATTTCTGTGCACAGGTATTATTCCATTTTGCATTATTGTATGCATAGGCAGTGTCTGGGCATCTGTCGAGACTGAAGATTCTCGGGAACAGGGCCTTGGCCGGGAGCTGGTTTATCTTCCGGCATACCGGCTTGCAGGCAAGATCAGGTCTGGAGAGATCACCGCGGTTCAGGCACTCGAGGCCTACCTCCATCAGATCTCCCTCTATAATCCGGAGATCAACGCCATTGTGACATTGGACGCTGAAGGTGCCAGGCAGCGTGCACGCGAGGCGGACGAGGCCCTTGAGCGAGGTGAGGTCTGGGGTCCGCTTCACGGCGTGCCCATTACCATCAAGGACAATTATGCAACCAGCTCGATACGCACCACGAACAGCTACCCCGGGCTTGCGGATTATGTACCGGATTTCAACGCAACGGTCGTGGAGAAGATGCTGCAGTCAGGTGTGGTGATAATCGGCAAGACCAACCTTCCGCAGCTGGGGATGGATTATCAGACAAACAGCCCTGTCTTCGGGGTCACGAACAATCCGTGGGACTTAAGCCGGACCCCCGGAGGAAGTACGGGGGGCGGGGCTGCTGCTGTTGCTTCTTTTATGTCAGCCCTGTCTTTTGGGAATGATCTCGGGGGGTCAATCCGTATACCTTCACACTTCTGCGGGATATACGGTATCAAACCCACAGAGAACATGGTATCGAAGTACGGCCTCAATCCGGGGTTTCCAAAGACCGAGTTTGACAGTGTGCATCATCTTATCTCCTGCGGTCCGCTTGCAAGATCCATCGAGGACCTGAAGATCTGTTTGAAAGTGATTGCAGGGCCGGACAGGAAAGATGAGGATGTCCCTGATATCCCGATGATTGAATCACCAAAGCGGGATCTGGGATCATTGCGCATCGCCTGGATGGACGATTTCGGCGGTATACCTGTTTCAGAAGAGACGCGCAGTTCGTTGAAAAAGTTCACCGATAGCCTTGCAGAGAAAGGATGTACCGTAGAGCGCACATCTCCGGATGATTTCAATCCCAGGGAGATCTGGGCCACCTATGGCCGGATCATGGATATGGAAATCGGGGTATATACCCCGAGCTTCTACCGTTTTCTAAGCTTCCTGTTCGGAGGTTCATACAGAAAGGCTACCCCTTTTCTGGAGATGGTCTTTCCCATAACGTATGAAAAGTACATGAAAGCCCTTACACAGCGGGACGCTCAAGTCTCTTCCATGGAGGGTTTTCTGAGCGAGTGGGATGTGTGGCTGTGCCCGGTAACCAGTACGCCTGCTTATGAGCATATCGAGCCGGATAAATACTTCGGGCCGTATCCGTTGTATGACAAACCGATTATGGTGGATGGAGAGCCGGTCAACTATCTCATGGCAAACGGTGCATATACGACAATCTTCAACCTTACCGGAAGCCCTGTGGTGATTATCCCGATAGGTTATACCACAGAGGGCCTTCCCATAGGGGTTCAGATCGTGGGCAAACGCTGGCGCGATATGGAGCTGCTCGAGATTGCCGCGATGCTTGACGAGGCAGCAGGCGCATACAGCAGGCCTCCCGGATATTGAGCATAGATTGTCTTGCAGTATGATCCGGCCGGTTATCCGGGCATGCCGGTTTATGCTTATACGGAAGAGGTAGATATCTACAAGAAGGAGATTCTATGATGAAATCATATCGCAAGGAACTCTGGTTCAATACGAAGGATAGGGTGGAATTTATCAACATCACCCCGGATGTGCAGCAATGCATAACCGAAAGCGGTGTCAGCGAAGGGTTTGTCCTGGTAAACGCCATGCACATAACGGCAAGTGTGTTTATAAACGACGACGAAAGCGGCCTGCACCACGATTACAAAAAATGGCTGGAAAGGCTCGCCCCTCACGAGCCGGTTGACCAGTATCGCCACAACGTGGGCGAAGACAATGCAGACGGCCATATGAAGCGGCAGATCATGGGCAGGGAGGTCGTGGTTGCCCTAACAGGAGGCAAGCTCGACTTCGGCCCATGGGAGCAGATCTTCTATGGCGAGTTCGATGGCAGACGCAGGAAGAGGGTACTGGTCAAGATAATCGGGGAATAATTTCTTTGTGGAAGTCTTGGAAAGGAACACCACCTTCTGTTCAGTTGAAGTATAGGTCCAGCAGTTTGTGCTCCCGCCATTGTAACGGCCCTGTCAGGGAGAGGGTGATTGATTCCCCTGTCTGTGCAGTTCTGTCTTGACTGCTATGCCGATTGATTCCAAAAGGTATGGTTTTTTGACATATGCCCCCACTCCCAGGCTCTGGGCCTCTTTTACAAGATCTGTTTGCGTAAATCCGCTCGCAATTATGGCCTTTTGTCCCGGATGGATTTCCGAGATTCTTTTATATGTCTCCAGCCCATCTATGCCTGGGTCCATGATCATATCCAGGACAAGAAGATCCACCTTGCTTTTCCTGACATATTCTATGGCCTTTTCACCGCTCGAGACCGAAAGGGCGTTATATCCTAACCTTTTGAGCATAGCAGTCGCAGTCACTCTCTGTTCCTCGACATCATCGACAATTAATATGGTTTCCCCATTTCCCGTATATTCTTCAATGGATATGAGAGATGCGTCTTTTGGGAGCTCCTGGCTGGTTGCAGGGAAATAGAGAACGAAAACAGTCCCTTCTCCTACTTTGCTGTATGTGGAAATATATCCCGAATGATCCTGTACAGCCCCGAGTACAACGGCCATGCCGAGCCCTGTACCGCTCCTTCCCATCACCTTTTTGGTATAGAAGGGTTCGAATATCTTTTCCTTGTCCTCCTGCGATATCCCTACACCGTTATCGGATACGGACAATGTTACATAATTACCTTCTATGATGGTGTCATATCCGGGGATGGGATCTCGAAGATAACGATTTTCGAGTGTCACTATAATATTCCCTCCATCAGGCATGGCCTCTGCTGCGTTGGATACTAGATTCATGAGCGTCTTTGATAGATGAACAGGCGAGCCGATGATATGCATGAGGTCGGGATCGAGGTTGGCCTCGATATGAACGTTCGGGTGATATGATTTCAAGGTGGCACATTCGTGACTTTTCAGATATTCATAAACTATCTCGTTGAAGTTTACCACCTCTGTAACGCAAACGCCTCTGCGTGCAAGCGTCAGAAGATCCTGCACGACTGCGGCTGCTTTTTCACCTGATTTCTTGATAGTCATGATCGGCTTTCTCAGACGGCTTTCTTCCGGTATCTCCATCAATAATAATTGCGGATAACTTACCAGACCTGCCAGGATGTTATTGAGATCATGGGCAACTCCACCTGCAAGTGTCCCTATTGCCTCCATCTTCTGAGCCTGTTCCGCGGCTTTTCGTGCTTTTTGAAGCTCAAGTACGGTTTCTTTTAGTTCATCATTTATCTTTGACAGCTCTGATGTGCGTATCTCGACCAGGTTTTCCAGATGGTCGCTGTGTTTCTCAAGCTCTTCGTCGCGCGCCTGTATAAGGGATAGCATTTCATTGAATCCATCAATGAGGCTTCCCAATTCATCGTTGCCTCTCTTTTCGGCCCTGAGCGAATATCTTTTTTCTCGTGATATAAGATTCATTGTTCGGGCAAGGTTCAATATCGGTTCAGAGATTATATGTTGAAGTCTTGATGACAGGATAAAGGCAAGGAGTATGGAGGCCAGCATAATGACGGCACCTATGCCCATATACAGTCTCATTCGGTAGTAGTACTCGTTCAGCGTTGAATGTAAATGTACAGTTCCGATAGATTCTTTGTCGAGGATGATCCTTTTATATAGGGTAAAATGATCTTTGTCGAAATAGAAACCTTCTTCTATTGAAGCAGGGGGCATATTCAGGGCATCTTGGTCTGATTCATGATGAGTGGCTTTGTCCTCCGGGTTGCCTTTATGATAGCTGGCAAAAAGACTGCCTTCGATTGTATAGATAGTGGCATGAACAATGTTCTGTTCGACTGAGAGAGCTTCGAGTATCTCCTCTGCGGCATCCTGGTCGTTGAAGATCAGCGCGGCCGTGCTGTTTGTGCCGATAATGTCTGCTAAGGTTGAGATGTTTTTAATCATACTGCTTCGGTAAAGGAGCAGGTCTGTTGTAATAAGGGCTGCAAAAGACAAAAGAAGGACAATACCACTTATAAACATGATTATTGCCGTTATCTTGCGATTTATCGAAAGGTCATGGAAAAAGTTCATCAGTTGTCTCCTTCCGCGGATTCCCTGATAATCTTTGCAAGATTTGCCAGTTTTGAGCTTATCTTCAGATGTGCCCGTTGGGCGGCATTCACGTTAATTTCAAAGTGAATTCTGTTGTTTTTTGTTATGAAATTTATAACCCCCCCCCTCTTGGCAAAATCCTCTATATCTCCAACCGTTAGAACGGAGCGATTTTTCAGGCTTGCCAGGATGACCGGAAGTTCTTCCGCCTTGGAGCTGCTGATGAAAAGAATATGGCATTGGCCTATATCTTCAAGGTTTTCATAGAGTCTGACCTCAAGACGTTTTCCTTCTGCGATTTTACCATCTATCGAATTTATGGCTGTACCGAAAGGGTTCTCACCTAGAACGCACAGGATGATGCTGGAAGAATCATCCGGGAATGCATGCTCAGGCCACTCGACAAATTTGGCAAAATTATACATGAAAGCTGCCTTGACCTGGTATTCCTTATTGACAGAAAGGTCTGTGTCTGCAGCGTATCCCATGGATGAAACAAGGATGATCGATGCCATGATACTCAGTCTTTTACATTGTCCCGTCATTTTGAACAGCACTTTCATTGTTAAAAGGTGTATTTGATTTTACCGTACACGCTGCGTTCAATCTCTGTCTGTTGGACTTCAAGGACCTCCTGCCTGAATTCAGCGTGTTTTCTTTCAAGGAGGTTCTGTCCAACAAGAGACAATTCCATATTTTGCGTGGGTTTCCACCCAAGACGCAGATCAAGGGTGGTATAGCTGTCCACGTGTTGACCGGGAAGTTTGTCCACGAAACGCAACCACAGATCAAGTTCAAGATCATGGGGGAGGTCCATAGAAGACCTCAGCGAAAAGAGATGGTGAGGGGTTTCTTCTTCAAAAGATTCAGATGCAAAGTCAAAACTGTTTGAATCCATCTTATAATCAAGCATCAAACGGGTATATGATGCCTGGAATCGCCACCAATCGAGCATATCCCAGTCAGCACTCAACTCCACACCATAGGTGATACCGCTCATCTTGTTGTTTGCCTTGAACGGAAAGATTATGTACGGCAGCAATGGCGAGTATATGAGTGGCCCCGGTTCACCTGAAAGCAGTCTTTCATAGTCATTGTAAAAAGTTGCGATATCAAGTGACAACCTTTGTGCAGGACGGATACGGTAACCGATCTCATAGGCGATGACCACCTCTGACTCAAAGTTCTTATCTCCCATCATGGTAATAGCAACAGGAAGGCTGGTTCCCAGTCTTTCAGGCGGATAGACATACCGCTTGAGTTCACCATAGGTTTCACTATGTGAGGGGGTTCTGACGGCACGGGAGATTGATGCCCACACAGCCTGATCCATGCGGGGAGACCAGATTGCCCTGATATTGGGCTGTATCTCAAAGCCTGTATAGTCATTTCGTTCGAATTTTGACCCCATCGTTATACAGAGACTGTCATCCATTAATGTGGTATCTCCCTGTATAAAGGCACTCAGGATCTTATCATTGAGCACATCGGGATGCATCGATGAATAGAATGAGTTCTTGTTGTTTTCATGGATAAACCGGTAACCAAGCCCCCACATCAGCTTGTGTGAGTCGCTTAACGAAAACAGATGTGAAAAGTCAATGTCGAGGGTGTCGTATTTTGAGCCCAGAAATTCTGTTTTGAATTCAGCGCTGTCATAATAAATCTGAACGGACATAGAGGAGGAAGCAGGGTTTTGTATTTTCCAGCGTGCCAGAATATTACCTCCCTTTGATATGTTATCTTCGTCTGTCACATTGCTGTAAGGAGGCGCTATGGTACTGATGGTGATAGTGTCGCCCGAATGGTTGTTGTAAATGTCTCCCTGTATTGTTACTGATTCATTGTCAGTGCTCTGCCAGTCCATACGAAATCCTGCACGAAGAGAATCCCATTTATCTTCAGCCTTGTGTCCTTGAGAGTCCAGGCTGTAGTCGCGGTTGAAATATTTTGCAAAGATGCGGTAATCGGTCTCGGCATTCAGCTTGGCGCCGTAGCGGATATTTCCAAAGTGCTTGTCTTCGGTGCCGATCCCTGCGCAGAACAATCCGCCGTTTGTTTCTGATGCCTTTTTCGTTATGATGTTGATAACCCCGTTGACCGCGTTAGCGCCCCAGAGGCTGGCACCTGGGCCGCGAATAATCTCGATACGGTCGATATCATCTATCAGTGTATCCTGAACGTCCCAGAAAACGCCTGAAAACAGAGGTGTATATACGCTGCGGCCGTCGATCAGGACCAGAAGTTTGTTTGCAAACCTGCCGTTGAAACCTCTTGAAGTCACAGCCCATTTATTTGCATCTATACGCGCGACGTGTATTCCGGGGGCCATACGCAGGATTTCGGGTATGCTGGCAGCCCCTGACCTTTGGATGTCTTTATTGGTGATCACGAAAACAGCAGCCGCTGCCTCGGATATTTTCTGAGACCTCTTGGACACCGATGTGATCTCTATATCCATGAGGTCTTCCAGGCTCAGATCAGTATAATCATGGGTCTGGGCGGTTGAATAAGCAGGAGCAGCAACAATTATTGTCAGGCACAGAAATGCCGCAAGCCTTTTCTGGACGCACCATGATCCGGCATATATCAGGATGGGCAGGATTATACTGATCATATCAATCTCTCCATGTTCATACTGGATCGGTGATTTCTCTGGTATTCTTAAGAAAGACAATCCCCAACCGGGTTTTCTGACATATCTGTTGCGATACAGCAAAGCATATATGGTATATTCTTCGACATGATACTCAAAAAGATAATCTCAGGCGGCCAGACAGGTGTGGATCGTGCTGCCCTGGATGCTGCAATATGTGCAGGGATACCTATTGGAGGGTACTGTCCCAGGGGGCGCTTATCCGCAGATGGATCAATACCGGCGAAGTACCCCCTGATCGAGACTGAATCGAAAAAGTATCGTGTCCGGACCGAGATGAATGTCATCGAATCAGACGGGACATTGATCATCTCCGCAGACACACTCTCTGGCGGTACAAAGCTGACGGCTGAATTTGCACTAAGGCATAAAAGGCCGTTTCTGATAGTTCACATGGATTTTTCAGAGGATATCAAGGAGGCTGTCTCCTGGATCATATCTAACAGTATACAGGTAATGAACGTGGCCGGGCCAAGGGAATCGGAACCCAGCGGGGATATTTATGACCGGTCATATGCCTTTTTGAAGAACCTTTTTGTCGAAATGGAGAGTAAAGACTGATTGTTCATGTGGCAAAGAAGCCTTTGTTCACTACACTTTTTTATATGTCCTTTCTTTTTGGTGCTAAATGACAATTCGGCAGGACAGCCGAATTGGACGCGCTTTAGTCGCGCCCGAAGGGCGAAGGCCATGGATGGCCTGAGTCAAAGGACCAAAGAAAATGCACCCCGGGAAGCTGCTCTGCGAGTACGTTCGCTCACTCGGGAAAAATCGAAAAGCAATTTAACTCGCTCCGTTCCACTGCGCTCAGACAGAAATTGCTTGTTACCGGATATTCCCTCTCTCGCTCACCGGCTTCAAGGGGCCCGGTTTGGCCTGGTGCCGAGTTGCCCCAGCAGTCGCTTATTGTTTACTGAACATGGGTGATTTGAGGTATCCAGAGATTATATGCATTATGGTAAAATACAATAGTATGGCACGTGATCTTTACTTTACGAATATGAATTTTATCATAACTTATGTGCACTGCATCTAATATTGATAATTTAAACAAAAAGCTGAATTCCATGATAACCCTCGATGATCAAAAAGCAAGGTTTTCTGTTGCAGGATATCAATTATTGCTTATATTTTAAATAATGAGAACCTTTTTAGTCGGTGTAATAGCAGGGGTTACAAGCTGGGCTGTCGTAGGCTTGGTGTCAGATAGATACGAACCATTCGATAGTAATGCTGGCTTTTATCTCGGTCAGTTCATTTTATCAGTTATCGCCATTTGGGTTGGGTATAAAAAGAAGTTCAGGGACTTAGTTGTCTATCTGCTAAGTGCATACTTAGGTATGAATGCGTATTCGTATATTACGGGTGGTTCTGAGCAAAGGGCATGGGCAATGCTGGGCTTGATCACAACTATCAGCCTTGTCATTTATCCGTTGGTGTTTGGAATCATCGGAAAACTAGCAGGGTTTATAAGGTACAAATATAACAAGTCAAATCCAGCCGACGCTCGTACCTCGCGCGGCTGATTTTAAACGTCAGGAGTCAAGAATGCTAAACGAGAAAATCGAGATAAATGTTCCCGACGATGTTCAGGCGAACTGGCAGGAAATCATTAACATCATGGCGCAGCTTTGTGAGTTGCCTGCCGCATTAATCATGAGGTTACGTGAAACTGATATTGAAGTGTTCCTTTCCAGCAAAAGCGAAGGTAACCCTTACCACCCAGGTGATAAAGAACATTTCGAAGGTTCAGGCCTGTATTG
>DSAD01000221.1 GCA_011372875.1 Deltaproteobacteria bacterium | reverse complement strand
CCTCAGGTCTGTTCAGGCACATTTGGGCTATTGTCTCCATGGCATGTGTGAATCGTTCGAGTTCCTCTAACGATTCAGTCTCGGTAGGTTCTATCATGATCGCTCCGGATACAACCAGCGGGAAATATACCGTAGGCGGATGAAATCCGGATTCCATGAGCGTCTTGGCCATGTCCATGGTCGTGACCCCTGCATCTTTCTGCCTGAGATCGCTCAGGACGAATTCATGCAGTGTGGGTGTGGTAAAGGGCAGGTCAAAGTGCCTGGACAGCCTGCTTTTGAGATAATTAGCATTGAGGCATGCACTGACGGATGCATCGCGAAGACCTTCCCCGCCAAGGCCTGCAATGTATGCGAGGGCTTTTATCAGCACACTGGTGTTGCCCAGACATGAGTGAATCATGCCTATGCTTTCCGGTCTGTCCCACGACAGTATGTATCTTTGTGAATCGTCTTTTGTAACGACAGGGGCTGGAAGAAACCTTTCCAGCTCTTTCTTCACCAGGACCGGGCCGCTTCCAGGGCCTCCTCCCCCGTGAGGGGTTCCGAAGGTCTTATGGAGGTTTACATGCATACAGTCCACACCCATGTCGCCCGGTCTGGCTATGCCCATGATCGCATTGAGATTCGCACCGTCCATATAGAGATAAGAACCGTTTTTGTGAAGTATGCCCGATATCTCATGGATCTCTCTTTCAAAGATTCCCAGTGTGTTGGGATTGGTGATCATGAGTGCTGCAACGTTCTCATCGAGATGCTCTTTTAGTATTGCCGTGGTAAGATAACCGTGTTTTCCCGATGGGATGCCTTTTGTCTTGAACCCTGCAATTGTACACGATGCCGGGTTGGTTCCATGGGCCGTATCCGGGATCAGGACCGTGTCTTTTCCTCTGCCAGAGAGTTTTACGGCCTTCTTTATCAGCAGCATGCCGGTAAGCTCACCGTGCGCACCTGCGGCAGGCCACAGGCAGCATGCATCCATGCCGCATATCTCCTGAAGATATTCCTGGAGAAGTGAGCAGTATCCGAGGACCGTATGCATTGCTCTGGTGTCGGCCGGATGAATCGCCGCGAACGCGCCGGCAATCATCTCGGATATCTTGGGGTTGTATTTCATGGTGCATGATCCGAGCGGATACATGCCATGGTCTATCCCGTAGTTGAGGCGTGAGAGCCTTGTAAAATGCCTCACTGTTTCGACTTCAGACAGATCGGGTATGGCAGGCATTGCCGGGGCAGGGTCAAGATCACTCAGGTCGTCAATATCGAAAGGGTCAGGGTATACCCTGGTATTTTTCCCCTGGGCACTGCGTGTATTGAGCAATGGTTCCCGGATCTCCGGGAAGCGCGTTACAGATTCTCGAGCAGACATGTGCAATCCTCTTTCGTGTTCATTTCCGTTACAGTTATAAGGACGGCATCTTTGAGCTCCGGATAGTGCTTCTCTATCGGGATGCCCGGTATAATGCCGCGATCCTGTAACATACGTTGTTTTTTCTCATCCATTCTTACGACGAATTCATGGAAGACCCCGGCGGAAAAGACCTGCTCGATACCTTTGCCCTGCAATAATCTCATGAGGTGGCGTGCACCATATGCACACTGGGAGGCAACAAATCGAAGGCCGGCCGGCCCCATGGCACTCAGGTACAGAGATGCTCGCAGGGCACACAGGCCCTGGTTTGAGCAGATGTTGGACGTTGCCTTCTCCCTTCGGATATGCTGTTCCCTGGTTGCAAGCGTAAGGCAGAATGCCGCTTTTCCATCGTGATCTTTTGTCATCCCTACGACCCTGCCCGGCATACGCCGTACATGGTTCTTGTTTACGCAGAAGAATCCCAGCAGAGGACCACCTGCGCCTGCAGGGTTGCCGAAAGACTGGGCTTCTCCTATAACGACGTCCGGATGATAGGACCCGGGGCTTTTCAATATGCCCAAAGAGATTGCATCGGTCACTATTATGCCCCAGAAACCCATATTCGATGATACCTCGGCTATCTCATCCATGGGTTCGATGATCCCGAAATAGTTGGGCTGCTGGACGAAGAATGCCGAGCTGGCGCCGGCCTCGTTATTGAGGGATGATAGGTTGATCATCCCTGTGGCCGGATCAAAGGGTATTTCGACAAGATCTATATCAGGGCAGTTGTCGAGGTAGGTCTTCAGGACCGCCCTGTATGCCGGATGTGTGGCACGGGAGATGATGATCCGTCTGATGCCCTTGATTCTTGTTGCCATGAGAGCTGCCTCTGCAAGGGCAGTGGCACCGTCGTACATGGAGGCATTGGATACGTCCATGCCGGTCAGCGCCGACATCATGCTCTGGTACTCGAAGATGGTCTGAAGCGTACCCTGGCTGATTTCAGGCTGGTAAGGCGTATAGGCGGTCAGGAATTCCTGGCGTGAGGCGACTGCATCGACGAGGGCCGGAATGTGATGGCGGTATATGCCGCCGCCTGCGAAGACAATCCCTGATGGACGGCAGGTAAATGTCCTGCGCAGAGACTCTTCGTCCATAGGACCCGGGATATCGAGTTTCCCCCGATATCTCAATGTTTCGGGTATTGAGGAAAAGACCTCTTCGGCGGAAGAAATGCCTATGGAATCAAGGATGGTATTCAGATCGTTCTTTGTCTGACACAGGTATGACATCTATTTTGCCTCTGCTGAGAGAAACTCCCCGTATACCTTGGCATTCATAAGATTGTCCGTCTCGGTCGGGTCATCCATTTCAATCAGGGCCATCCATGCATCACCGTAGCAGTCCTGATTGACAAGCTCCGGCGTATCTAAGAGCAGTTCATTGACTTCCAGGATGGTTCCGCTTACCGGGGCATAGATCTCGGATACCGCCTTGACGGATTCAATGGTTCCCAGAGATTCTCCTGCGGTTATATGAGAACCTTTTTCAATGAATTCCACGAACACGATATCACCGAGTTCGCTCTGCGCATGATCCGTGATACCCACCCGTATCGCTTTTTTCTCGATCTTTGCCCACTCGTGATCCTGAGTATACATCAAACCTTCAGGTATCTTCATGTCTCTCCTCGTTCGTTTTTTTATTTTGATATTGTTCCTTTAACAAAGGGCGGTCTTTTCACCTTTGCCCTGATCAGTTTTGACCTTACTAAAACCGCAATCTCTTCATCTTCATGAACCGAATTGTCGAGGTACGCCAGCGCTATGCCGTGGCCGAGGACCGGTGAAATGCTCCCCGAGGTTATTATCCCAACCTCTTGACCAGCCTTCAGACAGTGATATCCTTGTCTGGGGATGCCCTTTTCGAGCAGTTCCACACCAAAGAGCCTTCTGCTCAGTCCTTTGGATGTCTGAGCGGCAAGAGATTCCTTGCCGATAAAGTCATTTTTGCTCATATCTATGGCAAAATCAAGCTGTGCCTCTAAAGGGGTAGTTGTCTCGTCAATGTCATTGCCATGAAGAGGATAGCCCATTTCAAGCCTTAAGGTGTCACGGGCTCCCAGCCCGCAGGGGGTGGCCCCGGCGTCGACAAAAGATCTCCACAATGGCGATGAGTTTTCCGCAGCCAAGAATATCTCCACACCGCCTGCCCCGGTATAGCCGGTCTTTGAGATCATGAGATCCCCGTACTCGGGGGAGTTGATCTTGCAGAAGGTGAAGTAGCGGAGGTCTTCCAGATCAAAATCCATGCAGGTTTTCAGGATTTCTGCAGAGCCCGGTCCCTGCAACGCAATCAGCGCAGTTTGAGGGCTCTTGTCTTCAATGACGGCCTTTTCCTTGTTTTGTTCATGAATCCAGTTCAGGTCCACAGGTATATTCGAGGCATTGACGCACAGCATATAACGCTCCTGCTCTTCAATGCAGTAGACGGTAAGGTCGTCGATAATGCCTGCCTTGTCATTCAGGAAAAAGGTATAGTACACCTTGCCGGGTTTCATTGATGATACATCCCTGGTAAGAATGCGGTTCAAAAAGGCGGTACAATGCTTTCCACTGACAAATATTTCTCCCATATGGCTTGCATCGAACAACCCTGACGATTCTCTTGTGGCCATGTGTTCATCTTTGATGCCGGTATACCATACAGGCATATCCCATCCGTGAAAATCCACAATTCTTGCGCAGAGCTTTACGTGTTCGGGATAAAGCGATGTCTTCATATTCCAGGTCTCCAATCCAAGGCTGCCTTCAACAGCAACATAAACACCATGTGTTCTGTCCTGACAAAGGATAAACCTCATTTTAAGTTGTTAGAGCTGCTTTGCCCTGAAAATGTAAGATGATCAGGACATTTGTTGCATTAATATCAGAGAAACATGTCTTATGTTTCCATATCTTCACGATACATGGCTTTTTGCCGCAATAAGGGTGTTTTCCAGCAGCATGGTGATGGTCATGGGGCCGACTCCGCCCGGGACCGGGGTTATCAGGCTTGCATGTTGTATAGCCTCATGAAAATCCACGTCACCTACCAGCCCTGATTCTGTCCGTGAGATACCTACATCTATGACAACCGCACCGTCCTTGATCCAGTCGCCTCTGACCATATGGGGTTTGCCTGTTGCAGCGACAACGATATCAGCGGATTTCACTCGCTGCGGCAGATCTTTTGTGTGAGAATGACAGATCGTGATGGTTGCATGACGCATCATGAGGAGGATTGCCATGGGTTTCCCGACGATGTTGCTCCTGCCTATGATAACCGCGTCTTTCCCATCAATGTCAACCCCGTATTCGTCAAGCATGTACATGATGCCGGTCGGGGTGCAGGGCACAAGAGACGGCTCCCCCATTAAGAGCCTGCCGAGATTATAGGGGTGAAATCCGTCTACGTCTTTTCCCGGATCGATCTTCACGAGGATCTCCTCCTCCATAAGCTGCGAAGGAAGGGGCAGCTGTACCAGGATGCCGTCGACATCGTCTCTTTCATTGAGTTTGTCGATCAGCGCCAGGATCTCTTTGTGCGTGGTGTCTTCGTCCAGATGATAATCAAAAGAGGTGATCCCGGTCTGTTCGCAAGCGCGCTTCTTGTTTCTTACATAGACCGACGAGGCCGGATCATTGCCGACCAGAACAACGGCCAGCCCCGGAGGCCTTCCGTATGTATCTGCAAAGGCATGGGCCCGCATTGAGATATCCTCCCGTTTCTTCTCTGCCAGAATCTTGCCGTCAATGATGTTACCCAACCTTGCCTCCTTGTACTGTACTTTACGTTTTATAAACCCATTTTACATGAATCGGACGAAAACTCACGGCATGGGGCATGGGAAGGATCATCTCCATATCCACTCCAAGCCAGCTGAAATCCGGTTTGAGGATTCTGAGTTTCCCGTCAGAAGGCGGCGCCCCCCATTCGGTATGTTTGTAGCTCACGAAGATGATCACATCAAAAAAGGTCTCTGATTCTCCAAGGGCATATCCCTGGCGGAAACTTTCTTCCGTAAGGTTGTTGCTCTCGTAGACAGTCTTTGCGAACTGTTTGTCGATCTGAATGACTGCATATCTTGCCACGCCTTTTTCCGAGTACCTTGTCAGGGTTTTTGTCTCGGAACTGGATACATATACGGTAGCGAGTCCGGATGTGCTTTTGAGATACTGTGCTGCGATAAGCGCTGCAGACCTCCGGCCTCCCGATGCCTGATGATGACAGCCATAGTATTCGAAGAGTTTCTGCTGTAGTATCTCTGCGTAACGCTCGCCTTTTTCATAGAGGCTCTTTGAGATATACCGCAGTTCCTTTCCCAGGCTTTCCGCGGCATCTGCTATGGGCCAGTCGATCTTAACATGAAAATGGGTAAGGGAATACCGGTTGCGTTTTTTATACCGGTTATCCCGCTGAATGAGCAGGCAGTAATCAATGTCAATGAGCTGGTCGAGGAATTCAAAAAACGAATCCCTTTCAAAAAACCTTACTGCGGAATAGAACGAGCGGTGAAGCCTGATATCGGGTACCAGGGCGATCGTATCTTTCCTTACGCGGTTTGAATCGGAAAATCTGATATATTTCTGGTGAATATCATCTATTGTGTCTTCACAAAAGAGTATGAAGAAAGGCCTGGCCTCGTCCGATTCCTTTGAGAACTCCTTTTTCTTAGGCCTCAACTCGCTGGAATCCACATAAGGATAAGGGATATTTTTTTCCTGGCATGCCCGGTACGGCTCCTCCAGGGCAATGGATTTCAGCCTGCGTTCGAGCTCGTCACGCAAAAAGACATAGATGGAACGACGAATCTTTTCCGTATGACCAAGCTCGAACCTTGATTTCTTTTCCATGTAAGACCGATCCGCTCCATCATAAAAAATTGCTAAGAAGGTCAGAAGAAGTCCGTAAGCCGGGTTCTGTTATAAGGAACAGGTTTCCCTGGTTCCTTATCGGTAATCATTCATCTAGGACGGCAGTTGCCTGCCGCCTCCAGCGACCTACCCAGGGGCGGGACGGGCAGCCCCATAAGCCCCTCTTTTGGTCTTGCTCCAGGTGGGGTTTACCTAGCTTCCCCGGTCACCCGGGGAACTGGTGAGCTCTTACCTCGCCGTTTCACCCTTGCTAACCCTATAGGATAGCGGTCTGTTTTCTGTGGCACTTTCCCTGGGGTTTCCCCCGGTCGCCATTAACGACCACCATCGCCCTGTGGAGCCCGGACTTTCCTCTCGTGTCTGCGTAGCGCAGATCACCAGCGATTACCTGTACTCCTTTGACCTTCATAATCCTTACAAGATGAATAGGTTAAATTCAAGTATGAATTATCCCCCTGGTACATAGATCGTGTAAAAAAGGCCCTGCAGCCAGGTAATGAACGTTTTCCGTCAGCCCTGGGGCATACACGCTCATTGCGTATGGAGTAAATACGCTGTATATTATAAGAAACTAGGCACCAGTCGCGATAAACGAAGTCAAGGAGTTATGTTGTGAAGAGCAGGTCGACCTTTTTCAATCTCTATCGTCACGGATTCATTCGCGTAGCCGCATGCATCCCCGAGTTGAAAGTATCAGATCCAATATTCAATGCACAAAAGACCCTGGAGCTTGCAGAAAAGGCATATGAGAGCAAGGCTGTCCTGGCTGTCTTTCCTGAACTCGGCATTTCGGGATATTCCAACGAAGACCTGTTTTTCCAGGACGCTCTTGAACTGAGTGTGCTGGATGCCCTCGCGGGTTTGATGAAGGCCACTGCAGACATGAATATGGCCGTTGTAGTAGGTGCCCCGCTCGTGGTCATGAATGCACTGTTCAATTGCGGTATTGTCCTGCATGCAGGAAAGATAGCGGGGATAGCGCTGAAAAGTTATCTGCCCAATTACCGCGAATTTTACGAGGCAAGGCAGTTCAGGCCCGCTCATGAAATTCCTGTCTGCACGCTGGACCTTCTTGGCTGCAAAGATGTTCCAATAGGATCGGACCTTATATTTGATGTGCTCGAGATACCCAACTTCAGGTTCTTTATAGAGATATGCGAGGACCTGTGGTCCCCCATACCTCCATCGAGTTATGCTTCGCTTTCAGGTGCCACGGTCGTGGTAAATCTGTCTGCATCCAATATCACCGCGGGTAAAGACGAATACCGTCACTGCCTGGCCTCGAACCAGTCGGCACGGTGTATAGGGTCCTATATCTTTACTGCTGCGGGTTTCGGGGAATCCACTACCGATCTTGCCTGGGACGGGCATGCCATTATTTACGAGAACGGGACCCTTGTTTCAGAATCCAGACGGTTCTCTTTTGATCCTCAGATCATCTATGCGGACATCGATCTGGACCGTCTTGCTCAGGACAGGCTGCGTCAAACGAGCTTTCATGGTGCGCGCAGTCTTAACATGCGAAATTCGCCAGTTTTCAAAACGGTTTGTCTCGGTGTGGAACCTCCTTCCGGAGAAATTCCTCTCGATCGTGAGATTGCGCGGTTCCCGTATGTTCCTATGCATGCAGATCTCAGGGACAAGAGATGCTACGAGGTATACAACATTCAGGTGCAGGGGCTTGCCAAACGCATGAAATCAACGGGCCTGGAAAACCTCGTCATCGGCGTATCAGGGGGGCTTGATTCCACCCATGCGCTCATCGTATGTGCACGCGCAATGGATGCGCTCGGCCTGCCGCGGACCAATATCAAGGCCTATACCATGCCCGGATATGCAACCTCGGACATGACCTACAGACATGCGGTCGAACTCATGAAGGCCCTTGGTGCGGAATCCGGCGAGATTGACATTAAACCGTCATGCATGCAGATGATGGAGGACATTTCTCACCCCTATGCAGCCGGGCAGGAACTTTATGATGTTACCTTTGAAAATGTTCAGGCCGGTCAGCGCACATCGATTCTGTTCAGGATTGCAAACCAGCGCAATGCAATGGTGGTGGGCACAGGTGATCTGAGCGAACTGGCACTGGGCTGGTGTACCTATGGAGTGGGGGACCACATGTCGCATTACAATGTCAATGCGAGTGTTCCAAAGACACTGATCCAGTACATTATCAGGTGGATAGAAGGCAACGATCTTCTGGGTGTTGATGTTTCAACTTGTCTGCGCGGCATACTTGCAACTGAGATAAGCCCGGAACTTGTTCCCGGTAACGCGGAGGATAAGCCTGCTCAGAGTACGCAGGCGGTTATCGGCCCTTATGAACTCCAGGATTTCAATACCTTTTACGCAACCCGCTACGGATACAGACCCTCGAAGATCGCATATCTTTGCTGGAATGCATGGCATGACAGAAACAAAGGGGTATGGCCGGACGTTCCGGAGAATACACGCAACGAGTATACGATAAGAGAGATCAGGCACTGGCTTGAAATATTTCTGCACAGGTTCTTCCGTAACAGTCAGTACAAGAGATCGTGTGTTCCGAATTCACCAAAGGTCGGTTCAGGCGGTTCTCTCTCTCCCCGGGGCGATTACCGCGCACCTAGCGACAGTGAAGATGCTCCATGGATAGAGGATCTCAGGAATATCCCCGATGCTCAGTAAAAGAGGTCCTTATGAAAGCATCGATGCCTGCTGCGCTATTTGAACAGTGCCGGGTTCAAGATTTGTGCATCGGATTCCGAACAGGAATAGTCAGCAGGAACCGCTTTATTTATGAGAGTTGCCGGGAAAAATGCTAAAGGATTGGATGCAGGCATTGAGACAATGAACAGGCTTTGTAAGCACCTTGATGAAGGTGGATGGAGACGTTAATGGCAAAGACGAGAGGAACAAAGAGCCGGGACTATGTTGATAATATCCTCGGACAGGCCGAAGCACTCAAGGAATACCTTGAGAAAGAGGGCCCCGGATCCATAGAACAGCTCATTGTCTT
Organism: Deltaproteobacteria bacterium; assembly: GCA_011372875.1. Taxonomy (GTDB): domain Bacteria; phylum Desulfobacterota; class Desulfomonilia; order UBA1062; family UBA1062; genus DSAD01. The sequence goes on along the minus strand of DSAD01000221.1, from coordinate 4,823 downwards.
TATGGATACCCTGAAAGAATCCATCATTGCTCTTACTGCCGGGGATCTCGAGAAGGCATCGGAGTCCATGAAGAAACTTTCCACCATTGCTGCCACGGACCTGTTCCGGGGCATAGGCGAGATCACCAGAGATCTCCATGAGTCTATCAAGGATATTCAGAAGTTCTTGGAGCCTATCCTGACAAACATCTCTGAAGAGGATGTACAGGGGTTAACCTCCAAACTTGCCTATGTCTCCAATATAGTCAAGGATACCTCTGAGCGGACACTGGATCTGCTTTTTTCCAGACAGGAGATCGCGCTCGGAGACAATATGACGTATGACAGGATCGCCCGGCTCATTGTATCGGATGACAAGAAAGGAGCGCTGCTGAAGATCAAGGAACTCAAGACGCACAACTCGGAACTTGTAGGCGAGCTTATGCGAATCAGCGAACTGCAGATCCATGCAGACCTCGTGGATCAGATCATCAAGAAGGTAAGCAGGGTTGTTGACAATATGGAGAAGAGGCTGGTGGATCTTATCAGGAGATACGGCCATCATGCAGGTTTTGAGGATATCAGGGAGTCCAGTGTGCCCGGTACGAAACTTCATGGACCAGCCATCCCTGGAGAGGAAATGGGCGTGGCCTCTTCCCAGGATGATGTGGACAGCCTTCTGAAATCACTGGACATGTAACCCTTTGCATGAAAACAGGCGCTGATGTCTCCGGCTTTGGAAGGGAGATAATGCGCAAGGTGAGAGAATGAATGTTCCGTATTGAACGAAATACGCGATGAGATGGATAATCAGGGATAGTCACAGTAATAGCTACCTTATGTGTACTTTTTTGCTCTCATTCATATGATATCCATAGAGCTTGCCAAGCGGTGCTTCATTGCCAGGAGTTCATGTTCGACAGGAAAATAGTGCCGGGACCATCATGTATGGTTTGAGTGCCCTGGGTCATTTTTTATCCCTTCATCCAGCACTGTTCGAACTGTTTCGGCCAAAAGTTCTATACTGAACGGTTTAAGGATATAGTTCTTAACCCCCGGTATCTTTGCATTGTCTTCCGGAATGAGTTCCTTGTTTCCAGTGCAGAATATAATTGGGATATTGCCGCGGATCTCCATAAGTTTAAGGGCAAGCCTGTCGCCCGTCATGTTCGGCATATTGATGTCGGTTATCACAAGGTCAAAGGAAAATGGGTCTTTCTGAAACAATTTCAGTGCTTTCGGAGAGTCAGATTTTGTAGTAACAGTATATCCAAGGCCTTCGAGTATGTCTTTTACTATATTTCCTATCTGCGGCTCATCATCTACGAAAAGGATAAACTCCTTTCCTGTCGGCAGTGGAGATTCCTCGATCTGTTTGGATGCCTTTTCCTTATATTCCATTATGGGTGAATAAATACCTGAGGAAGTTGATTGCACACGTTTCATATGGCCTCCTAGGCGCTTTTCTCATAGCCCCCAACGTAATTCCAATAACAGGTCCACACCATGGTACTTATACTGAGAGAGCAATAGATATGCCAAGCCTTGAAGGCTTCTTTTTCCCGGTTGATAAAAGGGACAGCATAATACCCTGGGATACATGCATGCATGGGGCATGGAATAATAGGAGGTATGTCGCCATGATAGATCCATAAATAACATCAAGGAACAACAACCTTAGAACTATATTGGATAAACTGCCTTAGCAATAGTAGTTCTCAGATGGAGATCCTTGGGATGATCCATATGACGTCTTGTTTAATATGTCACTGATCATCTTTAAACGATAGCATGGTAAAAGGTATACATCTTTGTCAGTACGGTTACAAATCTGTATGGATGCCTGGCTCCAAGTGATGATCTGCAAACCGCAAAACGTCCTTTGAAGGAGTTAGGCATTGCGAGAAACACATTCTAATCATTGAGATTATCAAGGCTGTTACTTGTATGGAAGAATGATGCTTTTGCAAGGGTTCCACAGGGTCTTCTTGATGCTGAGGGTTCATCAATGATAAAGGCAAAAGCTGATGGAATGTTGTTTGTAATCACAGTGAGAATGGGATTCGACAAAGCATACAGCTGTCTTGCCAGAATCCGTACTCTATGATAGAAGGTCTACATGTTATAAACAAGAATGGGAGGATGTATATGTCCGGTCATAATAAATGGAGTTCGATAAAGCACAAGAAAGGTGCTGCAGATGCCAAAAGAGGCAAGGTCTTCAGCAGGCTCATTAAAGAGATTACCGTTGCGGCCCGTATGGGCGGTGGAGATTTGGACGGCAATGCGCGTCTGAGGTCTGCAGTAGCTACTGCAAAGGCTTCCAACATGCCCAAAGACAACATCGAGCGTGCTATCAAGAAAGGTACCGGAGAGCTGGAAGGATATAATCTGGAAGAGAACTCCTACGAGGGATATGGTCCGGCCGGTATGGCTGTGCTGGTAAACGTCCTTACCGACAACAAGAACCGTGCAGTTGCAGATATCAGGCATCTCTTCACCAAGTACAACGGCAATCTGGGCGAGACAGGCTGTGTAAGCTGGATGTTCGACAAGAAAGGCTTTGCCTCGATCGACAAAAGCGTTGTGGATGAAGACACGCTCTACGATGTTATGCTGGAGGCCGGTGTAGATGACATCTCCGACCAGGGCGATGTGTTCGAGATCCTGTTTGCGCCGGAAGATGTCGAGACTGTACGTGAGGCATTGGAAAATAAATCTATTGCCTATAATGAGCTTGAAGTGCAGATGATTCCTCAGACAAATGTGACCTTGACCGGTAAACCGGCTCAGCAGGCCCTGAAACTGCTGGATGCACTGGAAGACCTTGACGATGTGCAGTCAGTCTTTTCCAATTTTGACATTGACGACGAGGAAATGGCCCAACTGCAGGCATGATGGTTATCTGCGGCATTGATCCCGGAACACGTGCAACAGGCTATGGCATGCTTAAGATCAATTCAGCCTCGGCAAGCAGCATTGCTTATGTATCACATGGGACCATCAGACCGAAATCGAATGATCTGGCAGGCAGGCTCAAAGAGATATTTCTCGGGCTAAGCGATGTGTTCAAGAGGTACCGGCCTGTAGAAGTAGCCATAGAAACATCGTTTCATGCTGTAAACGCCCAGAGCGCGCTGAAGCTGGGACATGCGCGCGGGGCAATCATTCTTGCAGCAACGCTTATGGATATACCTGTGTTCGAGTATACACCCACAGAGGTGAAGAAGGCCACCTGCGGGTATGGACGGGCGGACAAGGAACAGATCTACTCCATGATCACCACCATACTCCACCTTTCCAAAGATCTTATCGCGTCGCGTGACGCATCCGATGCACTGGCTATCGGGGTGTGTCATTCATCGTGCAGGCGTTTCAAGGAGCTTACGCAGTGATCAGCATGCTCAAGGGGGAGGTTGTACAGAATTCCGGATCAGACATCACGCTCATGGTCTGCGGTGTAGGATATCTTGTGCATGTGCCTGCAGGTACCTCTTTGAGCCTTGTCTGTGGAGATGAGGCAACCCTTTTCACAACGCTCATTGCGCGGGAAGATTCCATGGACCTGTACGGTTTTACTGATCTGAGGCAAAAGGAGATTTTTTCACTGCTTTTAAATGTCTCAGGGGTAGGTCCAAAGACTGCCATGAATGTTATATCCGGCATAGACCCGAACCAGTTCCTGGATGAGGTGGTAAACGAGAACATCAGCTATCTCAGTACGCTGCCGGGCATAGGAAAGAAGAGTGCCCAGAGGATCGTGCTGGAGCTCAAGGAAAAGATCGCAAAGCTCTACAAGGTACGCGCCAGGACCGGCGGTCCGGTAAATATCAGTGAGGATGCTGTTGCAGCCCTTGTTGCATTGGGGTATTCTGAGACCCAGGCACGCAGGTCAGTTGGCTGTGTGAGGGCAGACAGTGTAGAAGACCTGGTACGTGGGGCATTGAAGGAATTGATGTAATGAGAACAGAGTTGGAAGGTACCCATACTGACCGGGGCGAGGTCGAGTTCGAAGCCAATATCAGGCCGCGTACACTGGGTGAATATGTCGGTCAGGCTGCCCTGAAGGAAAACCTCGATGTATTCATCCAGGCGGCACGCTCACGCAGGGAACCCCTTGACCACTGCCTGTTCTACGGTCCGCCCGGTCTTGGCAAGACAACGCTGGCATATATCATTGCGCATGAGAGCGACGTGGGGCTGCGTGTCACGAGCGGGCCTGCCATTGAAAAGTCCGGTGATCTTGCCGCCATTCTCACCAACCTCGAACCCAACGATGTGCTGTTCATCGATGAGATACACCGCCTGGGCAATGCCATTGAAGAGATCCTGTACCCTGCCATGGAAGAGTTCAAGCTGGATATCATTATCGGCCAGGGGCCGTCGGCCAGGTCTATACGCATAGACCTGAATCCTTTCACCCTTGTCGCTGCAACCACCAGGGCAGGCATGATCACATCCCCGCTGCGCGACCGCTTCGGCATCATCGGCCACCTGGAATTCTACAGTATGGATGAACTGGCAAGTATCCTGAAAAGGACCTCCGGGATATTGAACATTTCTTCGGATGACAACGGCCTTTACGAGATCGCCAGACGCTCCCGGGGGACACCGCGGATAGCGAACCGCCTGCTTCGGAGGGTGAGGGATTTTGCAGATGTTCTTTCCAACGGCGTCATTACCCCGGAAATCTCGGATATGGCTCTGAACAGGCTCGATATCGACAATTCCGGCCTTGACAGGATGGACAGGAAGATCCTCGAAACCATGATAAGCTCGTTCTCCGGAGGACCGGTGGGTATAGAATCCCTGGCTGCCTCCATGGGCGAGGACAAGGACACCAT
>DSAD01000292.1 GCA_011372875.1 Deltaproteobacteria bacterium | reverse complement strand
GATAACAGGCTGGGCACAGATCAACTATCCCTATGGCGATACTATTGAAGATGCAAAAGAGAAACTGAAATATGAGCTTTACTACATGAAACACCGATCTTTATGGCTCGATCTTGTGATACTATTCCAGACCATCAAGGTGGCTGTCAAGGCCAGGGGTGCTCAATGAGAAACACTCATCAGACGTTGGCCGCCTGGAAAAAAGTCTTAGATAAGCCTTAGACCTTATACCCGAAAACCCGAGAGGCTGTGATCATTTATGAAGTCCGTGCCGAATATTACACAGCGCTGAGTATTACCGGTCCGTCCTTGGTTATCGCAATGCTGTTTTCAAAATGGGCCGAGAGCGATCCGTCGAAACTTACGGCTGTCCATCCGTCGGCAAGAACCTTAACCTTCCACGTACCCTCATTTACCATGGGCTCTATAGCAAAGGTCATTCCTTCTTCAAGCACCGCTCCTGTGCCCTTTTTGCCGAAGTTTGGTATTTGAGGGTCTTCATGAAGACCTTTCCCGATGCCGTGACCCACGAAATCCCTCACAACATTAAACCCTTGTGATTCTACAACCTGCTGGATTGCGTATGAGATATCCGAGAGACGGTTGCCCGGGTATGCCTGCTGTATTCCCGCCGCAAGGGCCTTTTCAGTGGTATCCATCAGCCTCAGAGCGTTTTCTGAGACGGTGCCGACAGGAAAGGTCCTTGCCGCATCGGAATAAAACCCTTGAAGGAGAGCCCCCACATCGATACTGATAATATCACCCGAGACCAGTTTTCTCGTGCCGGGAATGCCGTGAACTACCTCTTCGTTCACCGAGGTGCATAATGTGGACGGAAATCCCCGGTATCCCTTGAATGCTGGCACTGCACACATAGAGCGGATGAAGAGCTCTGCCTCGCTGTCAAGTTCTGCTGTTGTGATGCCTGGCTGAATCAGGGGCTGCAAGTGCTCGAAAAGTTTTGCGAGTATACGGTTGGCTTCACGCATCTTTGCGATCTCATGGCTGGTTTTTAAAATGATCATCCGTCCAGTACCTTTTTAAGGGGATATTCGATTATTCCTCTGGCGCCTGCCTTGAGTAAATCCGGTATGAGTGTCCTTGACTGTGATTCATGGATAATTATCTCTAGTGAATACCAGTTTTCGTCATGAAGCGGAGATACTGTTGGGGAAGTGATGGCCGGCAGCATCTTGATGATCGCTTTAAGCTTGTCTTTTGGTGCATTCATCTTGAGTCCTGCCATGCCTGTAGCCTGGAGTGCGGATTTGAGCATCATGGATATCTGACTGATCTTCTCGCGTTTGGCGCTGTTTGCCCACGATTCCCTGTTTGCAATGAGTTTTGTGTTCGTCACGAGCAACTCTTCTATAATCTTCAGGTTATGTGCTTTGATTGTGGATCCTGTTTCGGTCACCTCGACGATGGCATCGGCAAGGCCGTCGACTACCTTGGCCTCTGTTGCGCCCCACGAGAACTCTACATCGACCGTAATATTTCTTTCTTTGAAATAGTTCCGGGTGAAATTTACCAGTTCTGTAGAGATCTTTTTTCCTTCAAGGTCCTTGAGTGTCTTGATATCGGACCTTTCGTCAACAGCCAGAACCCACTTGGCCGGACGATATGTCGTCTTTGAGTAGATGAGGTCTGCAACCTCAACAACGTCCGAACTGTTTTCAAGAATCCAGTCTTTGCCGGTCAGGGCAATATCGAACAGCCCGGACTCGACATAACGGGATATCTCCTGCGCGCGTACCAGTGCGCAGTCGATGTCAGGGTCGTCGATAGACGGAAAATAGCTCCTGGCGGACGTGCGTATGCTCCAGCCCGCATCCTTGAAAAGGTCGATAGTAGATGCCTGGAGGCTTCCTTTTGGAATGGCAAGACGGATCAGGCTCATGATTTATACACCTCTTTTGGATCGAACACCTTCAGACCGTCTTCGATGAGACGGTCATCTTCTACTCTTCTGAAAAAACACGATCTATACCCCAGATGACATGCCGCCCCGCCGATCTGTTCCACTTTCAAAACGAGAGTATCGTTATCACAGTCGATCCGGATCTCTTTAATCACTTGAACATTTCCGGACTCCTCGCCCTTTCTCCACAATTTATTTCTGGAGCGGCTGTAATAACATGCCCTTCCGGTACGAAGGGTCTCTTCAAACGCCTCTGCGTTCATATACGCAAGCATGAGGATTTCTCCTGTTTGAGAGTCCTGTGCGATGGCCGGCACCAGTCCTCCTTGTTTCTTGAAATCAAGCAGATCTTTCATTGTCATCCTCCTGAATGCTAGGGGCTTAACAATTTTTGTGTTGTGGTGTCAAGCAGCCATCTTGAGTTTTTTAAAGGAAATGCACTTGTTTATGTTCTTTCACGGTTTATGAACACTTAAGCCCAGGACATCTTCTGCTGCCTCTTTCAGGAGTTCCGACAATGTGGGATGGGGGTGATAGAGGGCTGTAAAGTCTTCAGCAGTCAGTCGATGTTCGATTGCAAGAGAAGCGATGCTTATGAGTTCTGTTGCGTGAGGTCCGATAATTGTGACGCGCGCCATCTTTCCGTCGGCTAAACACACAACATGGGCAAACCCGTCGTTTGCCTCCATAGTCCTTGCCCTTCCCAGTGCAGAGACCGGGAAAATGCCGTGCCTGGTCTCCAGGCTGTCAAGCTCATCAAGGCTTTTCCCGACAGAGGCTATCTCCGGGCTGGTAAAGATGATCGACGGGATATTGCGGTAGTTTATTTCCCTGCTGCCGCCTGTGATGTGATCGATGGCAATCTCAGCTTCCCTGCCTGCCACATAGGCATACATATGTTCCCCTGTAACATCGCCTATGGCATACACACCGGGAAGTGATGTCTGCATGAAATGGTCAGTATGAATGCCTCCTGAGCTGCCCATTCTGATAACAGATGGTTCAAGCCCCGGGGGGACAACAGGTGCCCTCCCGATGCACACAAGGATCTTTTCACTGACAAGTTCTTCCTTACCCGCTGGTGTTTCGAAAGCTATGCTGTAGGGGCCTTCGCCAGTTATATCAGTGACTCGAGAGGATGTGCAGATCTTTACGGTACGGGAGTTCTTTTTGAGGAACTCGGATACGTCGGGATCTTCGAAGGGAAGGATCCTCGCCATTGCTTCGATGACAGTTACCTTTGTGCCGAGAGTACTGAAAATATGCGCCATCTCCATGCCGATTACTCCCCCGCCGACAATGGTGAGGGAGACAGGAAGTTCGGTAATATCGAAGAGCGTATCGCTTGTCCATACGCCGGGAACGTCAAAGAGGGCAGGCACCTTGGGCCTCGATCCGGAGGCAATGATAAGGTTGTGTGTAGGCAGGACAACCTCTCCCAATCTAACCTTGCCGGTATCAAGAACCTCCGCTCTGCAGGAAAAGACATCTACTCCTGCATTGCCGAGAAGATGATCAATGCCTTTAACCAGGCGGGAAACAATCCTTGTTTTTCTCTTGTTCAAAGAGGCAAGATCGAGTATCGGCTTGTCAGAAGAGATGCCGAATCTTGACGCATTCTTGATCTTGTTGAAAAGATTGATGCTTTCTATATAGGTTTTTGTAGGTATGCAGCCGGTATTTGTACATGTGCCACCAAGGTTTGATCCTTCTGCAATACCCACGCGCAAACCTTTTTTTGCAGCAAGCAGTGCAGCAGTATACCCTCCCGGGCCTGCACCTATTACAAACAGATCATACATGGTTATCCTTTCAATAATAAAATCCCACCACAAGAAAAGCTGTGGGGATACATCTGATTTTCTCCTCCCGGAAGTGGATACAGGTGGGTAGGGGAGGAACAAAACAGCTTTTCTATATCACGTAGCTCCCTGCGGGGTACTTCATCTTTTATCTTTCTTGTTTGGTATAGGATAGTATCTCTCAACATAAGTATGCTTGAAGGCCCCAAGGGCTTCCCTGTGTATCATCAGCATTTCCCTTCTGCTGATGGCCTGTTTGCGCAGAGTATTGAATGAATCGATCATGGCATTATATTCATTGATGTCGTTTATGGATTCCAGTTCTCTTTCGATCTTTTTCAGTCTGTTGAGTACGCTTTCCAGTTTATCCCCGGTATTACCCAGGGCCTTTGCCATTTCTTCGATTATCTCCTGCTGGGTTTTATCAACACTGTCTTTACCCATGAAGGATCCCTATATCATATAAGGTAAGGGTATGAAAGTTCTATCAGGAATGCATACGTGTTCGCGCAATGGAAGGATCACTTCTCATATCTTTAAGATAAATATCAGATATTAAAATAACATTGCCTTGTGTAGATAAAGATAAGTGAGGTAAAATCCGATATACCAAAATAAGAGGAGGTCTTCTCGATGGATGAGGTATTGAAAGTGAAAGACATAGATACCAGCATTCGTTGTCTTGGTGAGCCGAGGATCGATTCACCGTTGAGATCGACCAGGGTTTTTATCGATGAGGCCGAGAGGATCCTGATCGATAATACACTGGAAAGTGTTCTTGCGTATTCGAGAAAGAAAAAGGAACTGCCGTGTTTCGAACGTGCAGGTGCGAGAAAAAAGATATTCTTCGACCCCTCGAAGACGAAGTGCGGTGTGGTCACCTGCGGAGGTCTCTGCCCCGGGGTCAATGATGTGATCCGCAACATTGTTCTGGAACTGCATCATATGTATGGTGTGGAGAATATTTATGGCATACCGTATGGTCTCCAGGGGTTTATCCCTGAGTACAGGCATTCCTTCATTGAGCTGACCCCTTCCTTTGTGGAGCATATCCACGAGATCGGCGGTACGGTGCTGGGTTCCTCAAGAGGCGCTCAGAGCGTTCCCGATATTGTGGATGCGATCGAGCGGGTAAACATGAATGTAGTGTTCTTTATCGGGGGAGACGGTACCCTGAAGGCGGCATCCGCTGTTGCGAGGGAGGCGCTCTCACGGGGTTTCAAATGCTCGGTCATCGGTATCCCCAAGACAATAGACAATGATATCAACTTTATCTCCAAGACCTTTGGTTTTGACACCGCCGTTGAAGAGGCAAGATCCGTTATCCAGTGCGCCCATGTCGAATCGAAGGGCGCCCCCTTCGGTATAGGCATGGTCAAGCTCATGGGCAGAGATTCTGGTTTCATAGCGGCTAATGCCGCCCTTGCCTCACGTGACGCCAATTTCGTCCTTGTACCCGAGGATGAATTTGACATCGAGGGGGACCGGGGCTTTCTCGCTTCCCTGGAGAAAAGACTCAAGGAGAGAGGCCATGCCGTGGTTGTCGTTGCAGAAGGAGCGGGGCAGAAGTACTTTGAGGATCTTCCTCAGCGCAAGGATGCATCCGGCAATGTGAAGAAGGGGGATATCGGGATCTTATTGAAAGAAAAGATCGAAGACTACTTCTTTGCAAAGAAGGTCGATATCAACCTCAAATACATAGATCCGAGCTATGTGATAAGGAGTGTGCCTGCCAATGCGACTGATTCGATATTTTGCGGATTCCTTGCACACATGGCGGTTCATGCAGGCATGAGCGGCAAAACGGATATGCTGATAGGGTCGTGGAATAATATGTATGTCCACATACCCATTGAGTTGAGCGTAAAGAGCAGAAAGAAGATAGATACTGAAGGCCCGCTCTGGATGTCGGTAAAGGAATCAACCGGGCAGCCCATCATGAAGAACTGATGGAGAAATGAAGAGTATTCAACAAAGTAAAGGAGATGGACATGGAAGACAAGATATTGGACGATGATGATATCATAGATCTTACTGATCTGCTGGAAGAAGGCCGGACGCCACAGGATACAGAGACATCGGACGGCGGTGAAGGATCTCCGGCCAGTGCAAATGAGCCTGATTCCTTTGATCTGGGCAAGGAAATATCTATGGAATATGATGTTTCCGTAGAGGAGATCGAGCATGGAGACGACAATCTAGATATCGATGCATCTCTTTCTTCAAACGAAGAGGATGCCCTTACTCGTGAAAAGTCTTCTGAAGACGATGTAATAGTTCTTGAAGATACAGGTGAGAGCCTTGAGCGTGCAGTCGATGAGGACGATTCCCTTGAGGGTATAGATCTTTCAGTTGATGAATCAGAGCCGGTGTTCCTGGATGAGAAGGAAGACACCTTTTCCGAGTCAAATGAGGACATTGAGGTTGAGATCAGTCCATCAGAGCCGGATATGCCATCTCCGGAAAATGGCAAGTTTGATATGAGCAATGATATGACCCAGGAGACCGAAGGAGGTTTTACCCCTGATAAAACCGATGAAGACACGGTAATTTCTGAAAGACAAGAGGGTCTGCCGGGGTTGAACAATGATGAAGTTATCCGGGAACTTGCCGAGGAAATCCCCAAGATGGTCGAAGGCGTTGTTAGGCCGTTTATGGCTGAACTTGTAAAAGAGATCATCGCTGTCTCAAGAGAGCAGCTGCCGGGAATTGTTGAGAAGGTAATCCGGGAAGAGATAGATAAGCTCAAGAAACTGGATTCCTGAAAGATTGCCCCGGTTCATCAAATGGAATGAGCTTTCATGGAGAAAGCGTGCTAAATCAGAGGATGAGCTGCGAACTCTATAAGATGGCACCGTGTTCAAGGTCAGCCCAAGGGAAATGGGACTGCCATCAGCAAAACCCTTTTGACGCATAAAACCATTGATCCTAGAGACGTTATCGAGGATATTCTGACGCCTTGAAATCCGGTATATGAATTTTGCCTTTCGCCTCTTTTCATGCTATTGATTCTGCAGTTTGTACAAGAGGAGAAGGCGATGCTGGACAGAGAATACGACCCCAAGGATATAGAACAGAAATGGTATGATTTCTGGATGGAAAAGAAATATTTTCATGCCGATGACAAAGATGGTCAGAAGAAGGCCTATTCAATAGTGATTCCCCCGCCCAATGTTACCGGTGTCCTCCATATGGGGCATGCACTGAACAATACCATCCAGGATATCATGATTCGATACAAGCGTATGGACGGGTACAATGCTCTATGGATGCCGGGAACCGACCATGCGGGCATTGCCACACAGAATGTGGTGGAGAGATATCTCACGGAAAAGGGAATGTCGCGACATGATCTCGGTCGTGAGGCGTTTATTGACGAGGTGTGGAGATGGAGGGAAAAGCATGGCGGGCTTATTATAGGTCAGCTCAAACGCTTGGGTGCCTCCTGTGACTGGGACAGGATACGCTTTACCATGGACGAGGGTCTTTCAAAGGCTGTACGCAGGGTTTTTGTGTCGTTATATGAGGAAGGGCTGATCTATCGGGGCGATTATATCGTCAACTGGTGCCCGAGATGCCACAGCGCCCTGTCGGACCTTGAGGTCGAACACGAGGAAGAAGAAGGATCTCTCTGGCATATCAGATATCCCCTTGCCGATGGAGAAGGAGATGTTGTTGTTGCCACTACCAGGCCCGAGACCATGCTGGGAGACACCTGCGTTGCAGTAAACCCATCTGACGAGAGATATACTTCTCTTGTGGGAAAAGAGGTTGTCCTGCCTGTCATGAACCGGCGGATTCCGATCATTGCCGATCATGTGGTGGATAAGGATTTCGGTACCGGTGCCGTCAAGATTACCCCTGCTCATGATCTGAACGACTACGAGCTGAGCCTTCGGCATGGAATACAAGTTATAGTAATCATGGATGAATCCGGGATAATGAATGAGAATGCCGGTGTATATAAAGGGCTCGACCGATTTGTCTGCAGAAGGGATCTGGAAGGAGATCTCGAAGAGCAGGGCTATCTGGTAGACAAGACACCATACAAGGTCCCTGTAGGGAAATGCTACAGATGCAAGAGTGTTATCGAGCCTTACCTTTCCAAGCAGTGGTTTGTGAAGGCAGGTCCTCTGGCAAAAGAGGCTATCAAGGCGGTCGAGGAATCCAGGACCCGTATCCTGCCGAAGCAGTGGGAAAAAACATACTATGAGTGGATGTACAATATTCGGGACTGGTGTATCTCCCGGCAGATATGGTGGGGACACAGGATACCCGCCTGGTACTGTGAAGGCTGCGAAGAGGTCATTGTTAGCGAAACAGATCCGGTTAAATGCCCCCGGTGTGGTTCTGAAGACCTCAGGCAGGAAACAGACGTTCTTGATACCTGGTTTTCTTCCGGATTGTGGCCGTTTTCCACCATGGGATGGCCTGACGACACGCAGGCATTGAAGAGATTCTATCCGACAGATGTACTTATTACGGGTTTTGATATCCTGTTTTTCTGGGTTGCCCGGATGATGATGATGGGGATCAAGTTCATGGGCGAGGTGCCTTTCCGGGACGTGTATCTTCATGCGCTTGTTCGTGATGAGACAGGCCAGAAGATGAGCAAGTCCAAGGGCAATATTGTAGATCCCATTGACGAAATGAACAAGTATGGTGCAGATGCCTTCCGGTTTGCACTGACTGCATTTGCTGCCATGGGCAGGGATGTGAGGATAAGCGACAAACGTATTCAGGGTTACCGGTTCTTTATCAACAAGATATGGAACGCAGGGAAATTTGTTCTGAGTAATATCGAAGGATCGGATCTGCAGGGCGTCAGGATAGAGAAAGAAAAGCTGAGCCTTGCAGACAAGTGGATACTCACGAAGCTCAACAGGGCCATAGAAGACACGCGTTGCGCCCTGGAGGAATACCGATTCAATGATGCGGCAGATACGCTCTATCAGTTTACATGGCATACCTTCTGCGACTGGTTCATAGAATTGTCAAAGCCGATGATGAATGATGAAGGAGCTCCCTATACCAGGTGGACACTGCATCATGTATTCAAATCCCTGCTTGAGATGCTCCATCCCATTATCCCCTTTGTCTCCGAGGAGATCTGGCAGTCTATGCAGGGAAGGCAGGCAGAGTCGATCATGATTTCACCGTATCCATCGGTGAATAAAGAATTGGATTTTCCCGATGAGGCATATAAGATGGAATGCATCAATGATATTGTCTCCGGTGTCCGAAGCATCCGCGGAGAGGCCAATATATCTCCGTCGGTAATGCTCGATGTCGTCCTGAAGTTCAAGTCCCGTGACATGGAGGATCTGATCGGCAGGTATCGTGTGCTTATTCAGGATCTGGCCAGAGTAAAAAGCATCAAGGTCATTTCAGATCAAGGGCAGCGGCCTAAAAAGTGTGCACTGGCAGTAACGAGTGAGGTTGAGGTGTATGTTCCTCTCGAAGGGGTCATAGATATCGATCAGGAGAGAAATCGTCTCGACAAGCAGATAAACAAGGCCAGGAAAGAGCTCGATGCAAAACAAAAGAAACTTGCGAACAGGGATTTTCTGGCAAAGGCAAAGAAAGAAATTGTGGAAGAACAGCAACGTATCAAAGAAGAACTCGATTTCATGATCGAGAGATTGATCAAGGCGCATTCGCTGCTAGAGGGGTGATGAACGCCGATTTTAATAGCGGATTCATAAGCGAGTATATCGAGCTCGATGAAGTTGATTCAACGAACAGAGTTGCACTTGATACCGGTAAGGCAGGCCTGCTCGTTACTGCACGGTCTCAAACCCTGGGAAGGGGAACCAAGGGGAGAACATGGTTCTCCCCTTATGGTAAGAATCTCTACCTGACCATAACCGTTGGAAAGCCGGATCAGAGGTTTCCTCTTGTTGCCGGGGTGGCTCTTCATGAGGCGATCTCTTTGTTTGTTCCAAGAAGCGATGTCAGTATCAAATGGCCGAACGATATCGTTGTCTTTGGGCAGAAGGTATGTGGAATTCTTTGCGAAGCCAAAGGCTCGATGACTGCAGTCGGTATAGGGATCAATGTCAATCAGACATCCTGGCCGGATGATTTGAAAGACAGTGCGGTATCTCTGGCTCAGGTCAGTGCACGACAATATGAGTTGAATGCTGTTCTAAAACAGGCAGTATCCAGCATACAACACTGGTTTACACTGTTTTATAATGAGGGCTTTGCTCCTGTCAGGCAGAGGTTTCTTCAATTCGGACTGTTGAACGGGTACAAGCTTTTGACAGATGAAGGCCTTGCATGTACCATAGTGGATCTGAATATGGAAGGATATCTGCTCATCAATGTTTCAGGAAGACTCAAGACATTGTCTGGGGGGACCATTCATATCGTTGAATGATCCGGGCATCTATTTCTATAAATGAATCCATCGTATTCCATGGGTTACAATATCTATGAACGCCTGAGAGAATCCATAGCGAGGGATTGTCTTTTCTTGATCTGCTGCTAAACTATAGTTAGGAGGAGAGATTATGCGACTAGACAGGAATATCAAACAAAAGGTGCATGACCCCTACGACGATCGGCGTAAGTATCCCGAAGGTACATACTGTCCCGAGTGCGGGGCTCTCTATCAGGGAGGCAGGTGGAAATGGCCGGAAAAGAAGGAGGTCACGGGTCAGCCTTGTCTGTGCTGTGCCTGCAGGAGGATCAGAGACAGATTCTCTGCAGGTGAGGTATATCTGTCAGGAAGATATCTGCATGTTCATCGATCCGAGATCCTGAATCTTGTCGGGAACATTATCCGGCAAGAGGAAGTCAGATCCCCTTTGAAAAGGGTTATTGATTTTACCGAAGATGCCCGGGAAGTATGTGTAAGACTGACCGACAATCACCTGGCCAGACACATAGGAGAGGCTGTCTACAGGGCATACAGTGGTGAACTGGAGGTAAAGTATTCTGAAGAAGAGAAGTTTGTGCGTCTCTACTGGTGCCGGGATGCATGAGACGCTTTGTTATTGTCAATTTATCTGTCTGTCCAGTGCCGAATTTCTTGTATACAGCAAAATGTCCAGAAAGACCATCAGTGCATTCAGGCTATACAGCACAATGACCCAGTCCGGATTATAAATCGCCTTATGAAGGATTCCTGATATGTATCCGGTAAAGATAATGATCAGGAAGACGCCGCTTTTGCCCTTTGAAGTCCTTGATATATAGGACTTGTATATGGATGAAGGCCATGCTGCCCCGAAACAGAGCAGCATGATGACTTCGAATATACTCATTATCGAGATGTCTTCCTGAAGCCGGTCTAACTCATGTAATCACAGGATGTCTATACTGCAGCTGCCATCTGGAATATGGGCAGATACATTGCAACAACGACAAATCCTATAATGCCGCCAAGGAAGACCATGAGCATGGGCTCAAGCGCGGAGGTCAATGCATCGACTGCGGAATCCACCTCTTCATCGTAGAAGTCGGCGATCTTCGAGAGCATCTGATCCATGGCGCCGGTAGCCTCTCCGACTGCTATCATCTGAACCACCATGCCCGGGAATATGCCGGTCTGCTCGAGGGGATCAGACATGGAGCGTCCTTCGCTGATGGCCGACCGGACCGAGCGTATGGCATTTTCCACGATCACATTGCCTGCTGTCTTTGAGGTGATCTCCAGGCCGTCCATAATAGGGACACCCGATGATATCATGGTGCCGAGCGTTCTCGAGAATTTTGCCACGGCCACCTTTCTGATAAGTGTACCGAAGACAGGCAGTTTCAAGGCAATGGTGTCTATATAGAACCTTCCCTTTTTCTGTTTGCCCGCCCATTTGAAGCCGATTATCAGCAGGATGATTACGCCGAACATCACGTGCCAGAAGGTGCGGAAGAAATGGCTCAGGTCTACCACCATCTGAGTGGGAGCCGGAAGAGCGGCACCGAACTGGTTGAACATGTCCTGAAATGTGGGGATAACAAAGATCATAAGAACGGCAACAACGCCGAAGGCAACACACAGTACGATAATGGGGTAGGTCATGGCACTTTTGACCTTGTTCTTGAGTGCCTCGTTCTTTTCCATGTATACAGCAAGCCTGTTGAGCACGGTATCGAGTACACCGCCTATCTCTCCGGCAGCAACCAGATTTACATAGAGGTTGTCAAATACCTTGGGGTGTTTGCCCAGGGCGTCTGCAAAGGTGCTCCCACCCTCGACATCCTGCTTTATCTGGCTCAATATCTTTTTCAGTGTGGGGTTCGGTTGTTGTGACGCAAGGATTTCAAGGCATTGCACAAGCGGAAGCCCTGCATTGATCATGGTGGCGAATTGTCGGGTAAAGATGACGATATCTTTTGTCTTAATCGGCTGTTCAAAAAGGGTGATCTGTTTGGCTTTCCCTTTGATCTTTGAAGGTATGATGCGCTGGCGTCTGAGCAGCATAGTCACTGCCGCCTTGCTTTCGGCCTCTATCTCTCCCCTTTTTATACTCCCGTTCGCGAGTTTGCCTTCCCATACAAAAACAGGCATGGTTTATCTCCTCTCCTTCATATTCATCCCTAATCCTCTCTGCTGGTTTGGTGATGCCATCATCTGCCTGAGTTCTTCGGGGTCCATGGACCACCCAAGCGCATCATCGAGTGATATGATCTTTCTCGTAAAGAGGTTGAACAGAGACTGATTCATGGTCTGCATGCCGTGTTTGGTCTGACCTACCTGCATCTGCGAATAGATCTGGTGGATTTTATCCTCCCGGATCAGGTTCCTGATGGCAGGGGTCGATATCATGAGTTCTGAAGCGAGTGCCCGCCCCTTTCCGTCAGCTCTGGGAATGAGCTGCTGGGCCATGACCGCCTCGAGTACGAAGGAAAGCTGTGCCCGTATCTGAGACTGCTGATGCGCCGGGAAGGCATCTACCACACGGTTGACTGTCTGTACCGCCGAGTTGGTGTGTAGAGTTGCAAATACCAGATGACCTGTTTCCGCTATGGTCAGGGCCGCCTGCATGGTTTCCAGATCTCTCATCTCCCCGATGAATACTATGTCGGGGTCCTGACGCAGTATGTATTTAAGGGCCCTGGTAAAACTCTTGGTGTCCGATCCCACCTCTCTCTGGTTTACGATACATCCTTTATGCTTGTGAACGAACTCAATAGGATCTTCTATGGTTACGATATGATCCCGGCGTTCAATATTGATCTTGTCGAGGCATGCCGCCAGGGTAGTTGATTTACCGCTCCCGGTAGGCCCGGTTACGAGAACAAGTCCTCTGGGAAGGGCTGTGAGGTTGCCTGCAACTGCTGGAAGACCAAGGCTTTCCAGGGGCAAGATATCATAGGGAATCATTCGGAATACGCCGGCCAGAGCTCCGCGCTGTATGAATATATTGGCCCTGAAACGTGCAATCCCCTTTATCCCGAAGGAAAGATCGAGTTCCTGTTCCTCTTCGAACTTGTGTTTTTGAGCCTCGGTGAGTATCGAATACAGCAGCTGTCTGGTTGCCTGGGGATCGAGAGAAGGTACATCCATGGGATAGAGTTGGCCGCGGACCCGGATCTGAGGAGGAGAAGCCGTTGTTATATGCAAGTCTGATGCGCCTTTCTCAACCATTGTTTTCAATAGATCATATATGCTCTGTTCCAATGGATCCTCCTGTTAATCAGCCATTGTTGTTCTCAGTATCTCGGAGACAGAGGTTACCTGTTCGAGCACTTTCGTCAGGCCGCTCTGTCTCAAGCTCTTCATCCCTTGATTGATTGCCTCGTTCTTGATCTCAGTGGAAGATGCCCCCATGAGTATCAGTTCACGAATTTCTTCCGAAACAGGCATGACCTCGTATAAGGCTATCCTGCCTTTAAATCCTGAATTGCCGCACATTGAACATCCTTTCCCCACATAGCATTGGGCTGTATGTGCGGTCTCCGGGTCCATACCCATCTGGATAAGTGTCTCGGCAGGGGTGTCGTCGATCACCTTGCAATCCTGGCAGATCTTACGTGCCAGTCTCTGTGCCACGATAAGGTTTACCGATGAGGCAACAAGGAAGGGCTCTATGCCCATGTTCAAGAGTCTGTTAATAGTGGACGGGGCATCATTGGTGTGGAGAGTGGAAAGTACGAGATGCCCTGTCAATGCAGCCTTTATCCCGATCTCTGCGGTTTCGAAATCCCGGATCTCGCCGACGAGGATAATATCGGGGTCCTGTCTAAGGAAGGATCTCAGTGAAGAGGCAAAGGTCAGCCCTATTTCCTCATGCATCTGAACCTGGTTTACGCCTGCCAGGTTGAACTCGACAGGATCCTCGGCTGTTGAGATGTTCCTGTCGATCTGATTGAGTTC
The DNA here is from genome assembly GCA_011372875.1 of Deltaproteobacteria bacterium. Lineage (GTDB taxonomy): Bacteria > Desulfobacterota > Desulfomonilia > UBA1062 > UBA1062 > DSAD01. The sequence continues at coordinate 73 of DSAD01000292.1, read as the reverse complement.
GGAGAGCGCAGAATACAGGGTCGTGGTCTTTCCTGATCCGGTAGGTCCGGTTACAAGAACCATGCCCCAGGGT
>DSAD01000075.1 GCA_011372875.1 Deltaproteobacteria bacterium | reverse complement strand
GTTCTTGAGCCCTTCGCTGACCGGGAACCGATCTGGCCATGAAGCATTGAGTGTTTCCTGAACATGCAATGCAATGGCCGGACCCACGAGTGCTGCAAGGGTGAATGGAGACATTGGGAAGCCGAGATCTACACATGCATTGTCAACCTGCATGAAATCCGCCCCTTCGTTGATACACTGGAAGATACCGTCCATCCACGCAAGCAGGATCCTGTTGACCAGAAATGCCGGGGCGTTCTTTACGAGAACCGGGGTCTTTTTGATCTTCTTGGCAATATCGAAAGCCGTTGCCAGTGCGACCTCACTGGTCTTTTCCGCCTTGATGATCTCAACAAGCGGCAGTACCGCGATGGGGTTGAAGAAGTGGAAACCCACGACCCTGGAGGGATCCTTCAGGTTCTTGGCCATCTCTGTGATGTCCAGTGATGAGGTATTGGTAAGGAACAGGCACTCGGGCTTGCAGACACCTTCGAGCTCGCCGAAGACCTTCTGCTTGATCCCGACTTGTTCGAATACCGCCTCGATCACGAAATCGCAGTCTTCAAAGCCGTCATAGGTTATTGTCCCGGTAATGAGGTCCTCGCCCATCCACTTGGCATCGCCGGCGCTCATGCGGCCTTTCTCAACCCTCTTGCCCAGCTGTTCTCTGACATAGGCAAGACCTTTGTCAACGAACTCCTGCTTGATATCCTTCATGACTACCGGGCACTGGAATCTCTGTGCGAACAGAAGCGCCATCTGGGAGGCCATGAGGCCTGCACCGATGATGCCGATCTTGTTGATGCTGTTGCCTTTTACCTCTCTCGGCGGCCTGCCAGGGAGCTTCTTTGCCCTGCGCTGGGTGAGATCGAATGAGTAAACGCTGGAGAGGAACTGGTTGGACATGATCATGTCAGCCAGGACCTGACTCTCCTGCTCAAAGCCTTCATCATAAGACCAATCAGCAGCGCCCTTGATCAGGTCGAGGGCCTTATAAGGAGCGATAGCACCTGAATGAACCTTGCCCATGATACCGAGCTTGGTGTTATTGTAAAGCTCGTCGCTGACCTTGGGATCTACCGGCTTGCGCTCGATCTTCTCTTCCCCTGTGATGATCCTTTCCAGCAGAGCAATGGAGTCATCCACAAATTCCACAGGTTTGTACATCCTGTCTGCAAGACCCATCTTGAAGGCCTTCTTGGAGTTGCTCATGCGGTTCATGCTCAAAGGATTGTTGATAATAAGCTCGATAGCTGCTTCAGCGCCTGCAATCTTTGTTACAAGCTGGGTCCCTCCCCATCCGGGTACCAGGTTGATAAAGCATTCTGGCAGGGCAAGATGGTCGCATCCGCCGGGACTCTCGGAGATGGTTCGGTAGTCATGGTAAAGACTGACCTCGAGGCCGCCGCCCATGGCAGCACCGTTGATGGCCGCCACTGTCGGGATCTTGAGATCCATGATGCGCTTGAAGGTAGCGTGGCCGAACCTGCCGATCTGAAGGGCATCCTCTTTGGAAACGTTGGGATCCACGCTCATGATGTCTGCGCCGACATTGAATATGAACTGCTTTCCGGTAAGCAGCCAGCCTTTTACATCCGCATCCGCTTCAACGATATCCAGCACCTTGTTCAGAGATTCAAGGGCCTCCTGTCCCCAGGTATTGGGGATATTATAGCTTTCGCCATTGTCCATGGTGACGATAGCGATCTTTCCTGCTTTTTTTGATTCAAAAAAGTTCAGTTTACATTGGGTAACATACTTAGCCATATCACGAACCTCCTAAAAGTCTTTTCCGACTACGTTTTCCCAGAGGATAGATCCACCCATGCCGAGACCTACACACATGGTGGTAAGACCATATTTGGCATTGGGATTCATCTCAAAATCCTGGGCGAGCTGCATGCTCAGGCGCACCCCGGAGCTGGCCAGGGGATGGCCGACCGCAATGGTTCCACCGTAGGGATTCAACCTCGGGTCCTGAGGCATCTTCATGCCGAAGTGCTTCATGAATCCCACTGCCTGAACGGCAAAGGCCTCGTTGAGCTCGATGATGTCCAGATCCTCGAACTTCATGTTGAAGTTCTTCAGCACCTTTTCCGTTGCAGGTACCGGGCCCCAGCCCATGATGGTCGGGTCAACTCCTACGAATGCACCACCGATGTATCTCATCTTGGGTTTGATACCGTATTCCTTGCACTTTGCACCTGACATGAGCAGAGATACGCATGCGCCGTCATTGAGCCCGGAGGAATTCCCTGCGGTAACTCTTCCTGCTTTCTTGAAGGGTGTCTTCAGGTTTCTCATGCCCTCAATCGTCGCCCCGCGTCTGGCCTGCTCGTCCTTGTTGGCTACTTTCCATCCATCAGGGGTGAAGACTGCCATACTTACGCAGTGTTTGTCATAGTAGCCCTTGTCCAGGTTTTCAAAATACCTGTTCGTTACGGCAAGAGCATACTGGTCACACTCTTCCTTGGTCACAGGCTGCTCACCGTTTTCCGGCATCCAGTCGTGCAGCTTTTCCGCGGTCACACCCATGTTGAAATACTTTGGCTCCACCATTTTTTCGGTGACGATCCTGGGATTCGGATCAGCCTCGGCCCCCATGGGGTGATGTGCCATGTGCTCGACACCGCCTGCAATAATGATATCAGCGCTGCCGGTCTTGATGAACGAACCGCCGATAGCCTGGCAGGTCATACCGCCTGCGCACATCCTGTCAACAGAAAAGCCGGCGACATTATCCGGCAGACCTGCTGTAAATACAGTCGTCCTGCCCATGGTGGTTCCCTGGTCGCCTGACTGGGTAGTTGCACCCCAGATGTTGTCGTCCACCTGGTCCCAAGGGACGTCGGGGTTTCTTCTCATGAGCTCCCTCATGACTTTGTTCACCATGTCGTCAGCACGAGTGGTCCAGTAAAATCCGTCTGGCCTTGCCTTGCCGAACCATGTACGAACGCCATCTACAAAATAGGCATCTCTCAAATCCATATTTTCCTCCTTACTTAGTCTATAAACGTCGTGTATTAACGTCGCCTTGCCTGTTGACAGCCCGAAACCTGAAAGGGATGGGGCTGCTTTGATCAATATGTATTAATACTCTTTATGCAAGAGCAATGTCAAGCCAATTGTGAATGACGATTCATTTTTTGGATGATGAAAAAGGGTCGTATTTTGATAAAGTTACATGTAAAAGCAATTATCGATACACGATTCTCAGAGGGCTGATATCGCGCGAGATACCCTTTACCCTGATAGCCCCCATCGATTCGAAATCAACGCCGATATCAGCACCTTGAGGTATCATCTCTCTGGTAATATTCGAGACGATGATCTCTCCCGGTTTGCTTATGGATTCAAGTCTCTGTGCCAGGTTCACCGGTTCGCCGATAACCGTATAATTCATCTGGTCCCTGGTGCCTATATTGCCGGCGAGAACTACTCCGGAAGCTATGCCAATTCCGACATCTATGGGAAACAGGTTGTCTGCGGTAAGCCGCTCTTTAAGAGCCTGCATGCTCTTCTGGATATCGACTCCGCACTGAATGGCCTTTACCGGATCCAGTTCATCGGCATCCGGAATCCCGAACACCGCCATGATCCCGTCTCCCAGGAACTTGTCCAGCATGCCGCCATGTTTGAAGATCACCGGCACAACTGTCTCGAAGAAACGGTTGAGAACCTCGACAACATCCTCTACCGCGGTAATTTCCACAAGAGAGGTAAAGCCTGTGATGTCTGCAAAAACCACACTCACCTCTTTGCGCTGACCCCCAAGACCGGTCATGCGGTCATCTGCAACAAGATGCTCGGCAAGCCCCGGAGAAAAATACCTGCCCAGATTGATCCTTTTTTTCTCCAGATCCAGCAGGTCCTGATAGGTACGGACCAGGGAGGCGGTAATCGAGAGCTGATCAGCTATGAGTTCAAAAAATCTCAGATCATTGGAACCGAAAGAGCTGGTGACATTATCCCTGAAATTGATCACCCCGATGCACGAACCTTCCGACACTATGGGAACGCAGGCAAGAGAACCTCTCTGATTCGTTCCGCGATCGGAAAAATTCGAATCTTTCCTCACATCCGGAATATACAGTGTCCTGGAAGTTTCAAACACCCTGCCCGCAATACCCTCTCCCCTTTTCAGAAGAATGGGGGGTCGCTTCGGTGCATCACCCTGCATGGATGCGCTGACGATATAGAGCCTTTGTGTTTCATCGTCAATGAGCATGACCGACACACTGGAAATCCCTGTTGCCTTTTTTATGATATCGAGCTGGCGCAAAAAGAGCTGGTTCCAGTCGGACAGACTTGCCCCCTTGAGGGCCTCGCCGAGTTCTTTCAACACTGACAGCTCGGCTATCTTCTGTTCGTATCCCTCTTCCAGGGATAAGATACGTTCTTTGAGAAGGGCTTGAATATCACGTTCCATCTTGAACTTCCAATACAAGCTTAACCCTGGAAAGGGTCTCCTGATAAGCCTTTGAGACCATCTCCGCAGACAGAGCAGGTCCTTTGCGCTCAGATAAAAACCGTATCGCGGCATTATTGACCATGTCCATATGAATACTGCCGGTGTGGGCAATTATATCTGCCAGATGTACTGTTACCGCAAGGGCCGTATCCTTTGCCTTACCAGGCAGATGGTGACAGAGCAGGGCATCGACTATGCCGGAGGGAAGATTCCATCTTTCGGCGATATACGCGCCCATTTCAGCATGAGAAAGACCTGAATCCATTTCTTCTTTTGCCAGATCTTCCAGAGAGGAGGGATTACCGGTATCACTTATGAAATGTCCTCGCTGAAGAAAAACGATCTTCCCGAAATCATGGAGCAGCCCTACTGTATATATCTTATCTTTAAACTTATATCCCATAAGCGGACCCAGCCATTGAGAGAGGTGTGCGACCAGGAGGCTGTGTTCCCACAGTCTCTGTGCGTGGGGTGCGGATATGGTCTCTAAAATCTTGTGTATGGCGATGGAAAAGGCAAGATTTACCACCTCATCATTCCCTAAAATAACTATTGCATGCTCGACCGAGTCAATCTGACGGTGGAAACCGTAAAATGCTGAATTTACAACCTTGAGCACCCTGGATGTCAGGACAGGATCCTTTTCTATGATCCGCGCCATCTTTGAGGCAGCCAGAAGCACATCGCTGGCTAGATCGATGATCTCCTGCGATATGGACGGGAGGGTAAAGAAATGCTCTATGTTACGAAATTTGCGCAGGGTTTTCTTTCCTTTTTCCTGCTTGAGCTCCATCCTTTCCTTATATTGCCATTCCTGCAGAAGATCAGTGACCTGTTCTCCCTGGCTGCAGGTATCATTGTCCAGAGACTGAGCAAGGCCATGCGGCAGATAATCCTTAACCCAGTGCCGGTCCATTTCGTTCATATCAGCTGATATTCTCGCCAGATCATGAGGACGGGAAGCCAGAAGGGCGAGAAACTGGTAGAACGAGGCGGAAATAAAACGGCTTTCCGGGTCCTCTAGCCTCTCCATGGCTTTTGTTTCCTTGATGCTGTCCCACAGACGTTTTACCCACGGGGCACTTCCCATTTCCTGAAGCCTCCCGGTTGCCTCGAAAAAGAGCGCCTGAATATCCTTGCCGTCATAAGGATACACCGCTATCCCTTTCGGAATAGAAAGAAAAAGCGCTGATGCCTGATCAGCCTCCATTCCGAATAAGCCGACAACAAGATATTCCTTGTACCGGACAGCAGTATCAACTTCTCTTTTATACCCAAGGGCCTTATCAGCGTACTTCATTGGGATAACAACTATGGACATGCTCCCCTCAAGAGAACGCACCTTCTCCAATTCGATGTCCAGGACTGCAAAAATATCCTTTTCTTCCATAGCCAGCCCTATCGACTAAATGCCTTAGAATCTTGACTTCCCTTGATGCGTGCAATAGGATATCCTTGATAAAAATATCAAGGATATGAGCCGATGATTACCGTGAAACAGGCCAGGGACATCATTTTGGGCAGCATCGCTGCCCTTCCACAGGAACTTGTCTGTCTGGAAGATGCCATTGGACGATATCTTTCGACTGACATCATCTCAAATATTGACATTCCACCCTGGGACAATTCTGCAATGGACGGATATGCCGTTCATTGTGCGGATATCGACGATACGGGTAAACAACTGAAAATTGCATATGAACTTCCGGCAGGGACAACCCCCAAAGGCCCTTTTGGAAAAGATCAGGCTGTCAGAATCATGACGGGAGCGCCTGTTCCTCCGGGTACCGACGCAGTGATCATGAGGGAACACACCAGCGAACAAGACACGTATATTATCATTGATAAACTCCCCAAGCCCCATCAGCATATCCGTCTCAAGGGGGAAGATATCAAGAATGGAGATCTTGTACTGAGAAAAGGCATCCGTATAGGTCCGGCACAAATCGGCATCCTTGCCTCGCTGAGGCGCATACTGGTACCCTGCCACCAGCGCCCTGCAGTAGCAATCCTGGCAACAGGAGACGAGATCGCGGACCTGGACGAGGAACTGTCACAGGGCAAGATCTCATCCTCAAACTCTTATACCCTTATCAGCCTGGTTAAAGAACTTGGTGGAATTCCCATATATCTCGGTGTTGCCCGGGATAACCGCGAAGACCTGGTTGAAAAACTCTCTCAGGCAAAAAAAGCCGACCTTATTTTAACCTCCGGCGGTGTTTCCATGGGCGACTATGATATTGTTAAGGAGGTAATGTCTCAAGGCGGCAACGCCATGGATTTCTGGAAGGTCGAGATGAAGCCGGGCAAACCGCTCGCTTTCGGAAAAATCTCTGATATTCCCGCCATCGGTCTTCCCGGTAATCCTGTCTCCACTATGACATCTTTCTACCAATTTGCCAGGCCTGCCATTCTGAAACTGATGGGGGCAAACAATCTTCTTCTCCCTGCTGTTTCAGCAAAGCTTGTCTCGGAAATAAAAAGCACAGGGGACAGACCCGAATATCTACGTGGCCTTATCGAGAAAAACGGGCCAGAGCTGACGGTCACCCCTGCCGGTCCACAGGGATCAGGCATTCTATCTTCGTTGTCTCGGGCAAACTGTTTTATCCTCGTATCCAAAGGCACCACAATTGTACATAAAGGAAAACTGATAGATTGTGAGATCTTTGAGGGAACATGGTAAATAATTCGTACTTAATGACACATTTTCTCATGATTTTAGAATATATCTTGAAATAGCTTAAGGAAAATGGACTTTTTCAGATCAAAGGTTATTTTCCTTATTGACATGACAATTTTTATCAGTATAAGTAGCCTACTTTTAAAGAGATCGTGGAGGCTTTAATGCTGAGAAAAAATGAACTCCTAGAAATCAAGGATATACTGGTTGAGATGAAACAAGAGATCCTTAAAAATCTTGATGAAAGAATCAAATCCAACGACATGTCAGAGCATAGGGAGATAGGTGATATCTTTGACGATGCAGATCTCGAACAGTCCAGAGAATTCAATCTGCTGCTCACTACCCGTGAACGCCAGAAGCTCGATCAGATAGAAAACGCACTGTCCAAGCTCGATCAAGGGGAATACGGTTATTGTGAGGACTGTGAAGAAAGTATTCCTGTCGGGAGGCTCAAAGCTATGCCTTTTGCTACCTTGTGTGTTAAATGCAAGTCTGAACGCGAAAGCCTGGAAGGAACACCCAGTGTATTCATCGAGGAAAAGGGTAATTAGATGACCTACCGCATCGAGGTCGGCCTTAAGCCCGGTCTCTTTGACGCGCGTGGTCAAAGAACAAAACGTCAGATCATCCACGCATTTGCAAATCTTCCGGAAGAGACACAAATCTCCTGTACCGATATCTACACCTTGGACAGCGAATATCTGAGCAGCGAGTGTATTGAAGAGGCCTTTTGCGATCCGGTAATACAGGATGTCGCAGTAAACAGCCCGTTAACTACCGATTTTGCCTGGTACATAGAGGTCGGATTCAAACCAGGGGTAACAGATAATGTCGGCCATAGTGCACAATATGCCCTGAAGCTGATCACCGGCAGGGATATCCGCGTGTTCTCCGCCAGGGCCTACCTGCTCAAAGGCTCCTTATCGCGGGAAACAGTCTTGAATATTGCACAGGAATGCCTTGCAAACAGCCTTATCCAGTATTACAGAATATTTGATTCAACCGAGATCTCCGGCATTGAGCCTTATATTCCTGCCGTTACTATTGATCATTCTCCAAGGGTTCAGGAGATCTCTCTTGCACTGTCGGACAACGAGCTTGCCGCCCTTTCGGCCGAACGTACCCTTGCTCTGAATATCAACGAGATCAAGACAATCTCAAAATATCTGAGTGATCCTCAAATTCAGCAACAGCGCACAGCAATGGGGATGGGTATGATGATCACAGATGTTGAACTTGAATGCCTCGCCCAGACCTGGTCCGAACACTGCAAGCATAAGATATTCAATGCAGACATCACTTACGAGGAAGCAGGGTCCACTGAAAAGATCTCATCTCTTTTCAAGAGCTATATACAGCGCTCTACAAAAGAGATTCGAGAAAATGCCGGACAAAACGATATCTGTGTCAGTGTATTTACCGACAATGCAGGCGTAATAAAATTCAACAAGGAATATAACCTCGTCTTCAAGGTGGAAACCCATAACTCACCATCTGCTCTCGATCCTTACGGCGGTGCGCTTACCGGTATAGTAGGGGTCAACAGAGATCCTTTCGGCACGGGCATGGGATCGAAACTCATCTTCAATACCGATGTATTTTGCTTTGCAAACCCTTTTTACTCCGAGAAACTTCCGCCAAAGATTCTCCATCCGATACGAATATTCGAAGGAGTAAGGGAAGGGGTGGAACACGGCGGGAACAAATCCGGGATACCCACGGTTAACGGATGTCTTGTTTTTGACGACAGGTACCTCGGAAAACCACTGGTATACTGCGGAACTGCAGGGATAATGCCGGCTGAGATAAACGGTAAACCATCTCATGAAAAACACATCATTGCCGGAGATCTCGTGGTTATGTCCGGCGGAAGAATAGGCAAGGACGGTATACACGGGGCAACCTTTTCCTCTGAAGAATTTCATGAATCATCACCAACATCTGCCGTGCAGATAGGTGACCCCATTACGCAGAAGAAACTTACAGACTTTCTCTTGCGAGCCAGAGACAAAGGCCTGTACAGGGCCATAACCGATAACGGGGCCGGGGGGCTTTCTTCTTCGGTCGGAGAGATGGCGCAGATATGCGGGGGATGCAGGATCGATCTGGACAAACCACCTCTAAAATACCAGGGCTTGAGCCCATGGGAGGTATTGTTGTCAGAGGCACAGGAACGGATGACGCTGGCAGTATCAAAAAACATGATAGAAGAGTTTCTTGCTCTGTCCAGGCAGATGGATGTGGAATCCACCATTATAGGAGAATTCACGGATTCAGGATATTTTCACTGCACCTATGAGGATAGGACCGTTGCATACCTAAGCCTTGATTTTCTCCACAACGGCCTTCCGGAAATGCAGCTTTATGCCAGGTGGGAAGAAAAAGAAAGAGTCGACCCGCCTACACCAGTCCCGGACAATCACCGCACAAAGCTCGAGGAAATGCTATCCAGGCTGAATGTCTGCTCAAAGGAATATGTGGTGAGACAGTACGATCATGAGGTGCAGGGAGGATCAGTCATCAAACCCCTTGTAGGTAAATCATGTGACGGTCCTTCAGATGCTGCGGTAGTCAGGCCTATTTTGGAATCGAACGAGGGCGTTGTTGTTTCAAACGGCATCATTCCTCGATATTCCGACATCGATACTTATCATATGACCGCATGTGCCCTCGATGAGGCCCTGAGAAATTATATCTGTGTGGGGGGTGACCCGAATCACTGGGCATGCCTGGATAATTTCTGCTGGTGCGATCCCATTACCAGCGAAAGGAATCCCGACGGAGCGTATAAGCTTGCACAACTTGTACGATCAAACAAGTCACTCTATGAAAATACAAAGATTTACAACTGTCCTTTGATATCCGGAAAGGACAGTATGAAAAACGACTACATCGGCCCAGGAGGCATAAAGATATCCATACCCCCGACCATTCTCATCTCTGTTATCGGAAGGATGGAGGATGCACGAAAAGCCGTTACCATGGACATCAAGAAGCCAGGAGATCTTATCTATCTGCTGGGAACGACAAAAAGGGAGCTCGGAGCGAGCGAGTACCTCGCCTCATACGGCCTGGCAAGCACCTGTGTTCCCAAGGTGGACGCACATAAGGCTTTAAAACGCTATCAGGGCCTGCACAGGGCAATAATGAAAGGTTTGGTGTCTGCTGCACATGATATATCCGACGGTGGTCTCGCTGTAAGCCTTGCGGAGATGGCCTTTGCAGGAGACCTCGGTATAAAGGTTGACCTTGGTCGTGTACAGTCGCAGGGTGCCATGAATGATACCGAGATTCTCTATTCAGAGACACAAAGCCGGATTCTCATCGCTGTATCTCCTGAACATGCATCTGAAATAGAGGATATTTTCCAGGAAGATATCCGCCGAATAGGGCATTCGATAATTCAAAACTCTATGATTATAACAGGTCAGGATGACGCAGTGATCATTGACCATGACCTGAACAGTTTAAAACTGGCTTGGAAGAGCACACTGGATTTATAATATGGCACAGATAAAGGCACTTGTGATAACCGGTTACGGCACGAATTGTGAAATGGAAATGGCCTATGCCTGCAGATACGCAGGTGCTTCGTGCGATATCGTTCATTTAAGTGATATCATAGGAGGCACCCATTCGATTCATGATTATCATTTTCTGAACCTCGCAGGAGGTTTTCTCGATGGTGACGATCTGGGATCAGCACAGGTTGAAAGCGTGCGAATCAAGCACGCAAGAATCATATCCTCAGGGAAAACCCTGTTTGAAGAAATCATGGGCTTTATTGAAAATGGAAAGATCATCCTCGGGGTTTGTAACGGGTTTCAGGCACTGGTCAAGACAGGTCTGCTACCCGGAAACCCTTTTGGCAGAAGAAGGGTATCGCTTACATTCAATGACTCTGCAAAATTTGAAGACAGATGGGTAACCCTTGCAGTAAACCAAAAAAGCCCTTGCATTTTCACCCGGTCAATCGAAAGATTATTTCTGCCTGTGCGTCATGGAGAGGGGAAATTTATCTGTGATAACGACGAAACCCTTAAAGAAATAAAGGATAAAGACCTGGGCACTCTTTACTATGCAGATGATGCGTTTAACCCAACCTTGGAATATCCATACAATCCGAATGGTTCCATAGAATCGATTGCCGGTATATGTGATGAGACCGGCAGGATATTCGGCCTTATGCCGCATCCTGAAGCCTGTACGCATAAAACAAACCACCCCTGCTGGACGAGAATGGAAAACATGCCGGAAAAGGGTGAGGGGATGGCCCTGTTCGATAATGCCATACAATACTTGAAGAACATCGTATAGCAAGGAACTATACCGCGCAGACACTCAAGTATGTTTGTCTGCGCGGTCTTTGCTGCTGGAAGATCTGCTATATTTGTGGTTCATCACCTATGTATTTTGTAAAATCTATTATCTTTTCCTGATCTTTCATCCTGATAGCCTTGACTCCCTGTGCTGATCGGGTGCGGGTTGTTCGTATCTGGGATACAGGCATTCGGATGATCTGGCCTGAGGTGGAGATTATCATGAGTTCATCTGTCTTTTTTACAACCCTGATGCCAATAAGATTTCCGGACTTAGGCGTTATATGAACAGTGTATACCCCTTTGCCAGCCCTGTTCTGTACAGGATACTGCGCAACAGAGGTCTTCTTGCCGTAACCGAACTCTGTAAAATTGATAACAAGGTCTTCGTCAGACTGAATAACATCCATACCTATGACCCTATCTTCATCATCAAGCCTGATCGCTCTGACCCCCTGAGCCTGTCTCCCCATTACCCTGGCCTGCTCTTCAGGGAAGACAATGGCCTTGCCAAACATTGATGCCACAATAACCCTGGATGTTCCGTTCGTGAGACGCGCAGATATAACCTCGTCATCCTGATCCAGTGTACATGCAATAATCCCGGTTTTGAGGATATTGCTGAAATTTTTAAGCTTTACCCGTTTGATATATGCCTTTGCTGTAACCATCACCACATTGGCATCCATAGTAATGTCGGAAGCCACCATTATGGCACAAATCCTTTCCTCTTTCTGTATGGGTCGAATATTTACAATGGGAACCCCTTTAAGAGCGCGATCTCTTTCCGGTATCTCATAAACCCTTGTGTGGTATACCCTTCCCTTGTTTGTGAAATAGAGAATAGATGCATGATTGGTGGCTATAAAGATATGTTCGATGAAATCATCTTCTTTGGAGGCACCGCCTTTGACGCCGACTCCACCCCTTTTTTGTGTCCTGTATTTATCGAGCTCTGTGCGCTTGACATATCCTTTTCTCGTTATGGTAACCACCATCTTTTCATCCGGGATAAGATCTTCGAGATTAAATTCCCCTGCTGCGTTTTTAAAAATGACCGTCCTGCGATCATCAGCATATTTGTCTCTGATCTCTTCGAGTTCGCCTCGAATCACATTGAGCAGCTCATTCCGGTCAGACAGGATCTTTTCCAGGCGCAGGATATCCGCAAGTAAAGACTTGTATTCCTCTGTAAGCTTGTCCCTTTCAAGGCCTGTCAGTCGCTGGAGCCTCATGTCGAGGATTGCCTGTGCCTGAATCTCTGAAAAATCAAACCTCTCCATGAGATTTTCCCGCGCCACAAGAGGCGTGGAGGAAGCCTTGATAAGGGCAACGATTTCATCGATATTATCAAGGGCCTTCAAAAGACCTTCGAGTATATGAACCCTGGCCTTGGCCTTCTTCAGTTCGAAAATGCTCCTGCGGGTAACCACCTCTTCTCTGAAATCGAGGAAAGCCTGCAACAGCTCGATGATTCCCATCACTTTTGGGCTACCGTTGTGGATAGCAAGCATATTCATGGAGAATGAGGTTTGCAGACTGGTAAGCTTATAGAGCTGATTTTCAAGGACCTCGGGCTGGGCTCCCCTCTTTAGATCAATAACTACCCTCATACCATCTTTGTCAGATTCATCACGAATATTCGAGATCCCCTCTATCTTTTTATCCTGAACCAATAGGGCTATCTTTTGTACGAGATCGGCCTTGTTCACGGTATAGGGGAGTTCATGAATAATTAGACGATCACGGTTGTTATCCAGCTCGGTGCTGACCTTTCCACGTATTCTGATTATACCTCTTCCTGTGGAATATGCCTTTTCTATCTCACCCCCTGAAAAAATGATTCCCCCGGTCGGAAAATCCGGTCCCGGTATGATCTTCATGATATCAACTACATCTATGCCGGGATTATCGATCAAGGAGATGAGCGCATCGACGATCTCTTTGCTGTTGTGGGGTGGAATACTCGTTGCCATACCAACGGCAATACCTGAAGTGCCGTTCAATAATAGTCCTGGAATTCGTGTTGGTAACACATCAGGCTCGGTTAGAGATTCATCATAATTTGGATGAAAATCCACGGTCTCTTTTTCAATATCCGAGAGCATCTCTTCGGCAATGCGGGACATCCTTATCTCCGTATATCTCATGGCAGCTGCAGAATCTCCGTCTACAGAGCCGAAGTTTCCCTGTCCGTCTACGAGAGGATATCGCAGAGAAAACGGCTGAGCCATACGTACTATGGAATCATAAACCGCAGAATCTCCATGCGGGTGATATTTACCGATAACATCACCTACGATACGGGCTGATTTCTTATATGCCCGGTTATGGGTGTTACCGAGGTCGTTCATCGCAAAAAGAATCCTGCGGTGAACCGGCTTAAGGCCATCTCTTACATCCGGTATTGCTCTGCCTATAATCACGCTCATGGAATAATCCAGGTATGAGCGTCTCATCTCCTGATCAATTGCAATCGTTGTCGTGTTCATGAAATTTCCTTAATTATTGTCTTTTTTAAATATCGAGGTTTGAAACCTTTAAGGCATTTGTCTCGATAAATTCTCTTCTTGGAACAACATCATCTCCCATGAGAGTGCTGAATATCATATCCGTTTCAACCGCATCATCAATATTGACGCGAAGCATGGTACGGTTATCCGGATCCATGGTTGTTTCCCACAACTGTGTGGGATTCATCTCTCCAAGGCCTTTATATCGCTGAAGAGCATAACCCTTCTTGGCCTCCTCAAAGATCTTTACTGCAGCCTCTCTCAGGTTTACAACCTCATAGGTGGTTTCGCCTTTGATGATATAAAAAGGCGGCCTGCCGATTTTGGAGAGCTGGTCATGGATCTTCTGAAGTTCCTCGAAACCTTTCGATTCCATTAATTTTCTATCTATAGCGGTATTCTTGCGTATACCGTTTTTGACGGTATCAAAAACGACCTTGTCTTCAAGCTTGTAGCTCGTGACCGGTCCCATAT
>DSAD01000283.1 GCA_011372875.1 Deltaproteobacteria bacterium | reverse complement strand
TCCTGCATGTGATCTGATCACATTTTTAATAATATTGTATGCTTAAACTGTGCCATATAAAATAAGCAAGTAAAGTCAGTAAATTGCAAAATGATATTGTGCGGGCAGTATGGGAATCAGATGAAACTGTTGCGAAACGTGACGCTATGTTGTGAAAATTCAACAAAGGCAAAGGCTTAATTCTCTATGGTATTGATTTCTTCAGGTGTTGTTTGTAGCATGAAAAAGCGGCAAGAATCCTACAAATTACTGGTGCAGGGGTTACTCATGATTTTCTGGCGCCTGATGTGCTTCTGTGGTATCCTTGCATGACTTGACTATCAATGCATCTATGTCTTCACCGAGGTCGATGTCGGGATAATGATGCTTTACATAGTCAAATCGTTTGCAGGCTGCTGCATTGTTCTTGTTCTTAAGGTAGAATTTACCAATATACAGGTAGTGTTTTGCCATTGATGACCTGGCCTCTGTTCGCTTTTGTTCTGCCTCGCTTACATAAGGAGAGTCCGGATATATACGGATAAATTCTTCGAATGTCTGGATCGTCAGCGCAGTGTTTGTCTGATCGCGGTCATGCGAATTCATCTGGTTGAAATAGCACAGGCCGATCTTATAGAGGCTGTAGCTTGCATCTAAATCCGTAGGGTATAAGAGGCGGTATTCCTTATAACTCTCCATTGCCACATCATAGTAGGCTTCATCGAAGTTGAGATCGGCTATTGAGATAAGTGACTTTCGTGCAAGGTCGTGCCCCGGATAGTATGTTCTTACCTCCATGAAGATCTCTGTGGCCTTGTCCACCTTTTTCTTCGTTGCGAGTTGTGTCGCCTCTTGAAAAAGTACCTCTGCAGGTTTGATCTCTTCCGGTTTATGGGCGCATCCGGAAATGGATACTAGAATGAATAGAATTAAAATGATCCGTTTATAGCGCATGGAAAAGATCATAGAATAAAAAATGACGGACATCAAGGTACTATCTCATGTATTGTTGAGCCTTTTACTGTGAGGACATAGATCACCTTGTCAATGGAACCATCGCTATAGAAGGATGTGGAACCGGTAAGCCCCGGATAATCCTTCAATGATACGATCTGTTCACGCAGAGACTCCCGTGTATGCTCTTCGCCCTCCAGCAGGTTCTGCAGGATGACGGCTGTATCGTAAGCGCCGGCCTCCCATACGGAAGGATTGTATCCGAATGTGTAGTAAAAGTTGTTGTTGAACTCCTGAACGAAATCCAGCTGAGAATGTATGAAAAAGCCGCTTACAAAGATGGCATTATCGACATATTTGCCGCCTATTCGAATGAAATCAGGGGTATCCCACAGCGTAGGGCCGAAAAGCCGCACCTCCTCGATGCTGAAATAAGGAAGATATGATGCTATCATAGCTGCATTGATTGCTGTATCCGGTATAAGCAGCGCATCAAAGTCCGGTTCTATCATTAAATCATTCTGGCCGGTATCGGTCGTTTCGTCTGGGACAGGCTTTTCCAGATGGGATATGAGGTTGTTCACCGCCTCTTTGAAATCAACAAGATGCGTGGAATATCCAACCTGTCTAACAATTTCTATCTCATACTGCGGTGCATTCCTTATGAAAAGACTGGTAAAGATATTTCCGAAATGATCGCTCGGATAGAGTATTGCGAACCGTTTGATATTGAGGTCTCTGGCGACCTCCAGTAGAGTAGTTACCTGGATGTCTACCGAGATGAAATTCCTGAAACAGTAGGATTCATGAGCTGATTCGATTTCTCCGCCGGTGAACATGAACGAGGGTATTCCTCTGGCTTGAGCCTCGTTACAGCATATGCCTCCAGCCACTTCTCCAATGGGGCCGATGATTGAGATCACATCATGATATTTGTCGAGATCATTGATGATCCCGGCAATGGCATTTTCATCGCTTCCATAATCCTTAATAACGTATTCGACATTCGGGGTATCGTTATCGCTGAACACCCTGGAGGCATGCTCTACCCCTTTGAGTATTTTTTGTCCCACGGATTCCCATTTACCGGTTAAGGGAACTACGACACCAATGGTATTCTTTGTTGTATGACCCCGGGGCGATGACTGCATGGACTTATTCCTGATGCGTTCCATTATCCTTGCGGCGATGTCCAGCTCTTCCTGGTCCTTATAGAGATTTGCCTGTCTGGTAAGTAATACCTCCAGGAGCTGATTGTCCGAGGTCGCGGGTTCAAGCTCTGCCAGAACATCAACCTGATCGATTTCCTCCACCGCAGATGACCACAGATTGAAAAGCCTGTCCCTTAAGTGTTCATCTGAAAGAGGATATATCATCGCGATGGTTTGCAGGGCTTTTGAATACTGTTTCGATTCGATAAGCCCCATAGATATGTCAAGCCCCTGCTGAAACATCTCGGGAGCTCTGGTCTTTGCATAGATCTCCGTGAACAGATGTTGCGCATCCATGTAGCCTTTCTCATTGATGTATTGCTTGAGAAGGATCGTTTTCACTTTGGGGAGTAATTCTGAGTGAGGATAAGATTTGATAAAGCTCAGGTATAGTTTTGCCGCCCCGGTCGGATCATTGCGTGCGGTAATGGATGCTGCATTATACAGTGCCTTGGGTGCGAGCTCATGTTTGGGAAATGTTTTCCATAAATATAGATAGGCCTCATATGCCCCGTCAAGATTCCCCGTGTTCTCCTGAGCCAGGGCAGCATTATACAGGGATGCGGGATCCTCCTGCGAAAGCTGTTTCATAAGGGGTGAACATGAGCATAAAAACAGTAATAATAGTAGATATGGGAAGTATATTCTTGGCAAAAATGTTTTCATTGTAATGCCGATAGTATATGATCTTTATCCGATAAGTCAACAACTACCAGAAATTACTAGATGTATGGAAAGATGAGGTTTTTTAATTTTATCTTGACAAAATATCGTGCACTGCTGAACTATAAGGCGAAAATTTTATGAACCCAAAGGAGAACCAAGTGGCTGATCTGGGAAAGAGATATAAATGCTACAAGTGCGGCACCAAATTCTATGATCTCTCTAAGCCACAGCCCATATGTCCCACATGTGGTGAGGATCAGAACAATGAAGAGACCAAGAAGATGCTCAGGCGCAAAAGGAAGCGGACGCTCTCAAAGGTCAAGGCCGACGTACAGACCACTTCTGAAGAATCTCTTGGAGATGTCGACTCAGACGATGATGTTGAAGAATACGTTCTCGATATGGAAGACATTGTTCTTGAAGAGAATGCTGAGTACTCCGAAGATGAAGAGTGATTAATGAAGAACCTCGGCGCAAGCAGCGAGGTATCAAAAATCTATTTTATTACCCCCTCACCTTAACCCTGGTCCACAAGGGGAGAGGGTAAGTTGTGAGTTCTGCAAGCTTACGAGATATCATCTGAATGAAATAGGATCATCTCTTCGACTTCAGGATATGTTTGTGAATATCATCCGGGACAATACCCTTTGCAGAGACAATGAACTTGTTTGTTGATGGTAGTATGCGTGATTTTGCAAGGATGTCCGCATCCCGGGGGAGAACAATCTGCATTATTGTAACGAGGAATACGATAATTACGGCTCCTTTTACCATACCCAGAAAGCCTCCAAGAACCCTGTCCGCTTTCGAAAGAACAGATTTCCTGGAAAATTTTTCAATGAAGAAAAAGGCGATCTTGATTATGATAAAGAAGAATAAGAACACTATCAGAAAGCCGATAAGACCTTTTGAATCAGGGATATGGATAAAGGAAAGGATGTTCGATAGTGCCGGCGACATTTGTTTTGCGAGAAACAGACCTGCAAAGATTGATACGAGAGACGAGATACTCCTGATAAGGCCATTATATATGCCCAGGCCCATAAAAAGGACCATAAAGAAGATTGCAACAGTATCAAGGGTGTTCACTGCCTCGCCTTCATAATCTCAATCCAGAGAACATCCTTTAAAGATATCTGATATGTCCCGAATGAAGTCTTCCCATATATTTTTGATATACCGTTGATCCTGAGATTGCATAATTCACCGGAGTTTTTCATGCTGATACAGGCGATTTCATCTTTCAGATCGATCCGGGAGATGTTTTCAAAGGGAATATGCACCTTGCCTTTTCCCATGAACGCATTGAATGTAGTTTTTCCGTCAATGGTAACAGACAGGACCACCACTTCATTTTTTGTCGTATCCATAATCTTTGCATCAAAAGGTGACTCTGTTACTGCCGGTCCGGTAACCGAACCCATGCCCGACATACCCATGAGGAAAAAGCAAATAAAGAGTATTGAACCAGATATGAAGATTCCTGAGCGAATGTTCATGTCTCATGTACCTCCTTGATAACTCCTTCATGTACAAGGGCTTCTAAAAGTTTTACCATGCTTTGTTTTCTGCTGACGGGGCAGGTTACTATCGCCTCTGCAGCAAACCTGTCTTTGGTGGTTACAATACCGAGACCGTCATAGCCTTCAAGAATAAATTTAACGTATGAGATATCACTGCGCTTGAGTTTAAGTGATAATACACTGAAATTCCACATAAACCTTGAAATACCATACAAATCATTCATGTGCAAGACCACGGTGTCAGGTTATAATAAATTATTGATTGTTCAATATCGACATTATTGACATTGTTTGCTGAATGTTCTGGAGGATGCGTATAGGATGTGTTATCGATACAAGACTGCATAGGCCTGTAGTCTTTAATCGGTTGCTTCAGGTGGCAACACGAGGTTTATCAGGAAATAACGGATGGTTTGATGGGACTTTTAAGTCAATGGATATGGATACTCGCGATCTCTCAAGAACTATTATTCAGGCAATAAATTTCTTGACAGCATATGGATTGAAATGGTAGGAGTGAGACCAACTGAATGAGTGAGGCGCCATTCATTAGGAGACCCAGAAGGGGTCTTTTTAAGAGATCCCGCAGGGATGAAGGTCTGATAAAAGATCTTGCGATAGTAAGCCAGCTGGGATTTATTATGGCAGGTTCTATCGGCTTGAGTGTATGGGCTGGATATAAGCTTGATGCATGGTTGCAGGCGCATGGCATCGTCCTTACCCTCTTTATTCTGTTGGGGATATTAGGTGGTGGCTGGACAGTATACAGGCAGATACAGGATTTATATAAGACAGGCACGAAGAAGAGACTGAAGAAATGAATGTTTACGATGTCCTAAAACATACCATTTTAGTTGTTGTCCCCGCAGGAGTCCTGGTTTGTCTTATCGTTTATGCACTCGGGTATGCGCATATTGCCTTTGGCCTATTGCTTGGTGTGGCAGGAGGGACAGGCAAGACATTGTTTATGACCTATTCGGCAATGAATGACGTAAAGCCCATCGTATCGTTTCTTCTGCGCTATATTATCTTGGGAATTGTCATGGTCTTGGCAATCCAGATATCGATGCACGCATTTTTCGCAGCAGTTGCCGGTATTTTCTTCGTGCAGATCGTCTTTATCATGGATCAGGTTAAAGCAAGCAGCATAGGAGAATTGAGATAATGGAAAATATTGGGTACATGCCCCGATGGATCTTCGATATAGCAGGTTTTCAAATTGTTTTGAACAAAGAAACCCTTATCATGACATGGATTGTCATGGCGTTCTGGATATTGTTTTCCCTTATTGCTACAAAATCCACCAAGATGGTCCCAAATCCGCTGCAGAGCACGGCAGAGATCCTGATTGCCACATGGGATGACCTGGTCAAGGACAGTCTGGGTCTGACCGACCGGCGTTATTTCGCATTCATCTGTACCATATTCCTGTTGTTCTGGGTCTCCAACCTCATCGGTATCATACCGTTTCTCTCCGAGCCTACCAAGGATATAAATACAACCCTGTCGCTTGGTGTAGTCGGTTTTCTCGTAGCTCATTATTCAGGAATCAAGTTCAAGGGATTCAAGCAGTATGCAAAGGAATACTTCGAGCCGATCTTTTTCATGATGCCGCTCAATCTGATAGGCGAACTTTCAAAGGTTGTTTCCATCTCGTTCCGTCTGTTCGGGAATATCATGGGCGGCTCCATTATCATCCTGGTAGTAAGCTACCTCGTCTACTCTCTTGTGCTGCCGCCTTTCCTGTACGGCTTCTTCGGTCTGTTCGTAGGGACTATTCAGGCATTTGTTTTCACGATGCTGTCGCTGGTGTATATATCAGTGCAGATTAAATAAAGAGCAGGTAATATACTATGGATATTGGATTGGATACAGTTTCGATTGTCAAGGCCGGTCAATATATTGGTGCGGGAATCTGCATGGGATTCGGTGCCATTGGCGCAGCAATCGGTGAAGGCTTCGTAGGAGGCCATGCCAATAGATCGATCGGCCGCCGTATCGGCATGGCATCACCTTTTACAAGGACAATGCTCATAGGCCAGGCCGTTGCCGAGACATCAGCTATCTTTGCGCTGCTGGTTGCTGTTCTGCTCATTTTCGGGAATTTCTCAGGAAATGGCCTGGGTGCATGGACCGCTACGATGAGTGCGGGAATCTGTATGGGCCTTGGTGCCCTCGGGTCAGGAATAGGTGCCGGCTATCCCGCACAGGAGGCGCTCTGGGGTTCTGCCAGGCAGCCTGCGCTGGGCGGCCAGATGACCACCTCCATGCTGATAGGTCAGGCTGTATGCCAGACACCGGCAATTTTTGCACTCGTCATCGCCTTTATGCTCATGTTCAAGAACTGTTCGGGTATTGATGTGTGGCCCTATGGCGCATCTCTTATCGGAGCAGGTATAGCCATGGGCTTCGGTGCCATAGGTTCAGGTTGGGGCGGGGGCATGGCAGGCGGTAAGGCATGTGAAGGCATAGCCAGGCAGCCCAGGCTGAAAAGTTCGCTCACCACGCTCATGCTTGTCGGCCAGGCAGTCTCCCAGACACCTGCCATTTTTGCATTGCTTGTGGCGATCATGCTCATATCGATCGGGCCGAAGGAAGGCACCCTGCTTACCAGTGCTGCGATGCTGGGTGCCGGGATATCGATTGGCCTGGGGGCAATCGGATCCGGCATGGGAAACGGCGTGAACGCTCAGGGTGCCTGTGAGGCGATCAGCAAGGAGTCCAGTACCACCAAAGAGATGTTGACGTTCATGCTCGTCGGTCAGGCCGTTGGGCAGACCCCGGTAATATTCGCTCTTGTCGTGTCGCTCATGCTCATGTTCGTGAAATTCCAGGTCCCGGCAAACCTTGTTGGTTTCTGTGCGCTGCTTGCCGCAGGAATCTCAATGGGTCTCGGTGCCATTGGTTCGGGGTATGGAAACGGTGATACCGGGGAATCAGCATGCAAGGCGCTTGCAAGCAACCCGGAGGGACGAGCCGGGATATTGCCGCTAATGCTCGTCGGTCAGGCAGTCGGCCAGACTCCGGCCATATTCTCTCTTCTGGTTGCATTCATTCTCATGTTCGGGAATTATTCCGGTCCGGCAACACTGCCTGCAGCGATGGCTGTTCTAGCTGCAGGGATATCCATGGGGTTCGGTGGTATCGGTCCCGGCGTAGGCAATGGCCTGACTGCTGCTGCTGCATGCGAAGCGGTAGGGTACAGGCCTGATGAACGGGGGCTGCTGATGAGATCGATGCTCATTGCGCAGGCGGTTGCACAGTCAACAGCCATATATGCCCTTGTAATCGCCTTTGTGCTCGTATTCGTCATTTAAACGGAAGAAAAACAGTTCATAAATTAGGTACTTTATAGGAAAGCTAGGGAGGATGACATTATGGAAATATCTGGTGCGGATCTGGTGAGAGCAGCAACTTTTATTGGTGCAGGGCTTGCTATGGGCCTCGGTGCAATCGGCCCTGGCATTGGTGAAGGTTACGTCGGCGGCAAGGCTTGCGAGGCAATCGGAAGAAACCCTGATGAGGCCGGTCTGCTTACAAGGACAATGCTGGTGGCCCAGGCTGTTTCCGAGTCAACCGGGATTTACTCTCTGGTTGTCGCTCTGCTCCTGATATTCGTCGTATAAGGAGGGCCGTCTTGATAGAACTTAATTGGACCTTTTTTGTCCAGGTGATCAACTTCCTTGTTCTCATGTTCATACTGAACAAGATTCTCTACAAGCCCATTTTAAAGGTGCTTGACGAGAGAGACGAGAGGGTTGTCGGCGGACAGACAAAAGCAAAGCAGCTTGTCGCTGAGAGTGAAAAGATCTTTACTTCTTATAATGATAAGCTGCAGGTGGCCAAGATCGAAGCACTGGGTACAAAGAACTCTGCACGTAAAGAGGCTTCCGACCAGGCCAATTTGATTATCGGAGATGCCCGGAAAAAGGCTGAAGAGATTATACATCAGATTCAACAGGAGATGTCCATGGAGGTAGATCGGGCCAAGAAAGAGCTTGAGCCGGAGGTCGGGATTATGGCCTCAACCATCGCCCAGCAGATCCTGGGAAGGAAGGTTGCATGATGAAGCGATCTTATAGAATTATACATCTTGTGATATTCTTTTGTCTGGTAGGCGCTCTGATGTGCGTTGCCTCCGAGGGTGAAGGCGGTGGAGAAGGCCGTCAGATATGGGATATGGCATGGAGAATTATCAATTTCGGTATCCTCGCAGCGCTTTTGTGGAAATTACTAGGTGACAAAATCAAAACGTATTTCGGCGATAGAAGGGGAGAGATTGCCCAGATGCTGGAAGAAGCCGACAAGGCAAAGAAAGAGGCAGAGCAGCAGCATGCAGAATATCTGAAAAAGCTCGAGAATGTCGAGCAGGATATCAAAGACATAAGACAAGCTATCATGGGCGAACTCGAATCCGAGAAGGCAAGAATCATCGAAGAAGGTAAGGTCGCGGCGGAACGCATTGTGGAACAGGCGAAGTGGTCGGCGGAACAGGAGGTTGTCAAGGCAAAAAACTCTTTGAAGAACCAGGTTGTCGACTTGGCTGGCGATATGGCAGCCTCGCTTGTAACGCAAAACTTGAACCAGGAAGACCAGAGAAAGATTATAGAAGAATACTTGGATAAGGTGGTGAAATAAAATTGAAGAGCGATGTCGTGGCAAGAAGATATGCAAGGGCCCTGTATGAACTGGGTCAGGAAGAGGGCTTGGAGCAGAAGTTCCTCGAGGATATGCAGAACATGGCTCTGGTTGTGGATCAAAGCAGTGAATTCCGGTCCATAATGGAGAGCCCGCTCTATGATATCACCCTGAAAAAGCGAATCCTCAAGGATGTTGTTTCCAAGACAGGAATTTCTGATTACGCTGGTAACTTCCTGAATATTCTGCTGGATAAAGACAGGTTTGTTTTCCTGCGTGACATCAGAGATACATATAAAAAGATCCTCGATGAGGCCTCAGGCAGAGTGATGGCGCAGGTTACCAGTGCAAAAGAGCTTGATGCTCAAGAATTGAAAGATATAGCCAAGACACTCTCCGTGGTAGTCAAAAAGGAAGTAAACGTGAACGTCATCATTGATCCTTCCCTTATCGGGGGTGTTGTTGCCGAGATCGAAGGCATGATATACGACGGGAGCGTAAAGACACAGATATCAAGATTAAAACAGAGTTTAAAAGGGGAGATATAGGATGCATATAAGGGCTGAAGAGATAAGTAAGATTATTAAGGACCAGATCAAGGGATATGAAAAAGAGGTGGATGTAGCCGAAACCGGTACCATCTTGAGCGTCGGTGACGGTATTGCCCGTGTTTATGGTCTCAGAAACGCTATGTCGTCTGAGCTAATAGAGTTTCCCGGAGGGGTAATGGGCATGGCCCTCAACCTGGAAGAGGATAATGTTGGATGCGTTCTCTTTGGTGAAACCGTAGGTATTAAAGAAGGCGACCAGGTTAGAAGGACCGGGAAGATCGTTGAGATCCCGGTTGGTGAAGGTATCCTGGGCCGAGTCGTCAACGCGATTGGAGCGCCTATCGACGGCAAGGGTCCGATCGGTTCATCTGAAAACCGCGTGGTTGACATCAAGGCCCCTGGCATCGTCAAAAGACAGCCGGTCAACGAGCCTCTGCAGACAGGCCTGAAATCCATAGATGCCATGACACCTATAGGAAGAGGTCAGCGTGAACTTATCATAGGCGACCGCCAGACAGGCAAGACCGCACTTGCCATAGATACCATTATAAATCAGAAAGGCACCGGGGTTATCTGTGTTTATGTGGCGATCGGGCAGAAACAGTCTACCGTGGCCCAGGTTGTTGCAACCCTGGAGCAATTCGGTGCTATGGAATATACAGTCGTTGTCGCAGCTACTGCATCCGACCCTGCACCGTTGCAGTATATCGCTCCTTACACTGGTGCTGCCATCGGTGAATACTATATGGACAAGGGCGGACATGCTCTTTGCGTCTATGACGATCTTACCAAGCAGGCCCAGGCTTACAGGCAGCTGTCGCTGCTGCTGAGAAGACCTCCGGGACGTGAGGCATTCCCTGGCGATGTTTTCTATCTGCATTCAAGGCTTCTTGAGCGAGCAGCAAAATACTCCGATGCAATGGGTGGAGGTTCTCTGACCGCACTTCCTATCGTTGAGACGCAGGCTGGCGACGTATCGGCCTATATCCCTACAAATGTTATCTCCATTACCGATGGACAGATATTCCTCGATACAGACCTGTTCTATTCAGGTTTCCGGCCTGCCATTAACGTGGGTATATCTGTTTCCCGAGTTGGTGGAAACGCCCAGATCAAGGCAATGAAAAAGGTCGCTGGTACGCTCAGGCTCGATCTGGCCCAGTACAGAGAGCTTGCAGCATTTTCGCAGTTCGGCTCTGATCTTGACAAGGCCACGCAGGCACAGCTCAACCGAGGTGCAAGGCTCATGGAAATGCTCAAACAGCCCCAGTATCTGCCTTTGTCAGTCGAAAAGCAGGTGGCGATCATCTATGTCGGGACAAATGGACATCTGGATGAATATCCAGTCGATGTTATCGGCAGTTTCGAGGAGCAGTTCTTTGTATTCCTGGAGAACAAACATTCGGATATACTCAACTCGATAAAAGAGACCGGGGTTCTTGAGTCCGACACAGAGAAAGCACTGAAGGATGCCATAGGAGAATTCAAGAAGATCTTTGTGGCAGAGGAAAAATAGGGAGATACAATGGCTAGTCTAAAAGACCTAAAGAACAGGATAGTCTCTGTTCAAAAGACAGAGCAGATAACCTCGGCAATGCGTATGGTTGCAGCTGCAAAGCTCAGAAGGGCGCAGAGCGATATCATCGCTGCAAGACCCTATGCCATAAAGACAAACGAGGTCTTGATCTCCCTGGTTACGAGGACCAACCCGGATATGCACCCTATTCTTCGTGTAAGGGAGCCAAAGAGAGGAGTGTTGGTCGTTATCGCTTCAGACAGGGGGCTTTGCGGTTCTTTTAACCAGAACGTGTTCAGAAGGGCCGAGGCATTTATAAAACAGACACAGGACAGATATGAAGAATTCTCCCTGGTACTGATTGGAAAGCGCTCGATTGATTTCTTTAAGCGCAAGGGCATCCCCATCAGGAAATCACTAGCGATCGGGACCCCGTCATTCGAGCTTGCGTCTGAGATCGGCACTGATCTGATCAACGGATATATTAACGAGGAGTACGATGAACTCACCATTATCTTCAATGAGTTCAAATCGGCAATGACACAGATACTTCACGAAGATGTGGTATTGCCGGTTGAGCGTATGGAATCGGACGATGAGATGCTCAATGTGGAATATCTCTATGAACCGTCCGAGGATGTCCTTCTCGATACTCTTCTTCCCATGAGTCTCAAGATATTCTTCTATCGGGCATTGCTTGAATCGGCAGCCTCCGAGCATGGAGCACGAATGACGGCAATGGAGAGCGCATCAGGAAATGCAGGTGAAATGATCGATAAGCTCAGTGTTAAGTACAACAGGGCCAGGCAGGCAGCAATTACGACAGAGCTGATGGAAGTCGTTGGCGGTGCAGAGGCCTTAAAGGGATAAACAAAGGAATTAAGCGAAAAGGAGTGAGCCTATGGAAATTGGGAGAATATCACAGGTTATTGGCGCTGTCGTTGACGTGACCTTTGACCAGGGGGAACTGCCGGATATATATAACGCTCTGTTGGTAACAAATCCGTTTGTTTCCAAAGAGGAAGACAACCTCGTACTTGAGGTTGCCCAGCATCTCGGCGATAGAACAGTCAGGACCATTGCAATGGATTCAACAGATGGTCTTGTACGTGGAATGAAGGTTAAGGACACAGGTGCACCTATCAGCATTCCGGTTGGTGATGCGGTTCTCGGCAGGATTATGAATGTTGTAGGAAAGCCTGTGGATGAGGCCGGGCCTATCAACACGGAGAAAGTTGGTCCGATTCACCGTGAACCGCCGCATTTTACCGAACAGAGTACATCGATTGACTCGTTCGTGACCGGCATCAAGGTCATCGACCTGCTTACCCCTTACATGAGGGGCGGAAAGATAGGTCTGTTCGGGGGCGCCGGTGTCGGCAAGACGGTTTTCATCATGGAACTTATCCATAATATCGCATCCAAGCACGGCGGTTACTCCGTATTTGCCGGCGTGGGCGAGCGTACCCGTGAAGGAAACGACCTGTGGCTCGAAATGAAAGAGTCAGGCGTTATCGATAAGACAGCCCTTGTTTACGGGCAGATGAACGAGCCGCCCGGGGCACGTGCCCGCGTGGGTCTGTCAGGGCTTGCTGTTGCTGAATATTTCCGTGACGAGCAGAACCAGGACGTGCTGTTGTTCATTGACAACATATTCAGATTCACCCAGGCAGGTATGGAGGTTTCGGCTCTGCTGGGAAGGATGCCCTCTGCTGTTGGTTACCAGCCGACACTGGGGACGGACATGGGCGAGTTGCAGGAGCGGATCACCTCCACAACAAAGGGATCCATTACGTCAGTACAGGCCATTTACGTGCCTGCAGATGACTTGACCGACCCTGCGCCTGCAACGACATTCTCCCATCTTGACGCAACCACTGTTCTTTCCCGTCAGATAGTTGAGCTTGGTATCTATCCGGCTGTGGATCCGCTGGACTCCACCTCAAGAATTCTTGACCCTCAGATAGTCGGTCTCGAACACTATACCGTAGCCCGCGAAGTGCAGCAGATCCTTCAGAAATATAAAGAGCTGCAGGACATTATCGCTATTCTTGGCATGGACGAGCTGTCAGAAGATGACAAACTTGTTGTTTCCAGGGCCCGTAAGATTCAGAGATTCCTGTCCCAGTCTTTCAGCGTTGCCGAGCAGTTTACAGGCATGCCGGGAAAATATGTGGAACTCAAGGACACCATTGAAGGGTTTAAGAAGATTGTGGCGGGAGAGATGGATGATCTGCCTGAGCAGGCGTTCTATATGGTAGGAACCATTGATGAAGTAATCGAGAAAGCAAAGAAACTGGCTGAAGATTAAAAGGGGGTTACAAAATGGCTGAAGAGTATATGCAGCTCGATGTGGTTACCCCTGAGCGGGCTGTGCTAAGCCGAAAGGTTGTTGAGGTTATCGCTCCGGGAAGCGCAGGTGAATTCGGTGTATTGATAGGACATACGCCGTTCCTTACAACCCTTAAATCCGGCCAGCTCATCGCAAAGGCAGAGGATAGAGACATTTATCTGGCTGTTGGCGGAGGTTTTGCCGAGGTTATTGCAGACCGTGTAATTATCCTTGCTGAATCAGCAGATCTTGCAGAAGATCTTGATATTGATGTTGTTAAGAAAGATCTCAATACGGCGCAGGAAAAGCTGAAAGGCCTCACCAAGGAAGATTCTGATTTTGCGAAATGGGATAAAAGAGCGAGGATCTCAGAGGTAAAACTCAGGGTCCTTGAAAACTGGCAGAAGACTTCTTAATGTAGCGCTTAAATCTTATGATAATATATAAAGGGGGACCGGTACGGTCCCCCTTTATATATGCGATATTGACTCACGAGGCCAATCCTTTTATAAGCATGTTCAATTCATTATGCGCCCATAGCTCAGCTGGATAGAGCGTCGGACTACGAATCCGAAGGTCGCAGGTTCGAGTCCTGCTGGGCGCAATCGTTTTACCTCATTATGCAGTTTAAATATATCTCGAGGGTATCGCTGTCGTAACGGTATTGCTCTGTGAATGAAAGTGTAACTCACAGGTGTACTTCTCGAAGTATTTGTGGTGTAACCAATTCAGGCCTCCTTCCAGTTTGTGAAAAGGTATTCTGGCCGTGCGATTTCTTCTTGATGTCTCGTGATTATGATCAGTTCCATTTGTTATGAGGATAAATTGACTAACGAAAGGGAGATACGAGCAAAGATAAAAAAGGGCGGATTAACCGCCCCTTTCATTGAGATGATTGGCGTCCCCAAGGGGATTTGAACCCCTGTCGCCGGCGTGAAAGGCCGGTGTCCTGGGCCAGGCTAGACGATGGGGACACACACAGTGAGCCAGGAGGGGCTCGAACCCTCGGCCACCGGATTAAAAGTCCGATGCTCTACCAACTGAGCTACTGGCTCAATTTGATCCCCCCCTATCTCATGGATAGCCGAAAAGATCAAGTGGAAAATACCAAGGAAAGACATAATATTGCCTTTAAAAAGAACTTTATTTACTTTTGTCATTACTGGGGGTTTTACCCGCTCCCATGCTGTGCTATAGATGAACAATGATTTGGGTGATATTGTTTATTCC